>JAIROF010000178.1 GCA_031257655.1 Prevotellaceae bacterium
CAGCAGGGAGACACAGGCGCTGCCATGGATGTAAAACAGGAAGCTGGCCGGAATCTCTAAAAACAGGCATATTGACATATCGGTTTACACGCTTAAATTAAGGAAACCTCTAAAAACTCAAAAATCAAGGCTTGCGGCTAAGGCAAAAGCGGAGTTTACTGAAGTAAATGAGCACTTTGCCGAGGGAGCGTAGCGCAGAGTTTGGGGTTTTTAGAGGTTCCCTTAATAAATTTCGTATATTTGTGGTGTGATTTTGAGACATAAAAATTATGAATACAGCAGCATTAGACAAGCAGACGAGCGACAAGGTAAGCTTCATTGCTTTCATTATTCCCGAATTTGCAGCAGCGTACAAGATGAAAGTATCCGACGCCTACCGTTATCTGAAAAAATACGGAGGATTGGATTTCCTGAACAAGCACTGGTGGGCATTGCATACCGACAACAAGTACTACACGCTGCTGGATATATACGACATTTGTCGGCAAAACGGAGGATTGCGATGAAATGAGAGCCGCCGATTTGTTTTATAATTCCGATACATTTGCTCAACTCGAAGACGAAAACTCCAAGCTTAACCTTAAACCCTGGCAAAAAATCTATGAAATGCTAAAGAAAGAATTGAAAATTCAACGCGCAAATTTTAATTTTTGATCATATTGCGCCATGTGTTTTTTTGCCAAGAGACCAAAAACATGAAAATTGACAAAAAGTTACATCTATTTGAAAGAATAGCTGCGTTTTGATTTGCATTCATCGCTTATCTTTGCCTTAAAATTAGGCAAATCTTGTCTTAACATTAATCAAACAGCACAAGTCATGAATTTACCCCCATCAAAAACATTACCTTTCGCCATGCTCGCCGTGGTTGCGGGCACGAGCAATTGCGCCGAAAAGCAGCCGAAAGGCAAGCCGAACATCATCGTCATCCTGGCCGACGATATGGGCTACTCCGACATGGGATGCTACGGCGGCGAAGTGCAAACGCCCAACTTGGACAGGCTGGCGCAAAACGGGCTGCGCTTTTCGCATTTTTACAACGCCGGCCGCAGCTGCCCTACGCGCGCTTCGCTGCTCACGGGGCTTTACCCGCATCAAGCCGGCATTGGGAGGATGACTTTCGACAACGGCCTGCCCGGCTATCGCGGCACCATGACGCACAACGGCGTAACCATTGCCGAAGTCTTGCAGGAGGCCGGCTACCAAACCGGCATGGTGGGCAAGTGGCACGTGGCCGAAACGCCCCTGCGCCCCGACCAGCGGCAGTGGCTCGCCCACCAGGTGCAGCACGACGAGTTTGCCCCGATAGAAAACTATCCTACACGTCGCGGGTTCCACGATTTTTACGGCACCATCTACGGCGTAGTCGATTACTTTGACCCGTTTAGCTTAGTGAACGGCGAAACGCCCGTGGCCGACGTGCCGGAGGGGTATTACAGCACCGTGGCGCTGGCCGACAGCGCGGCGGCGTACATCAGCCGCTACGCGAAGCGCGAAAAACCGTTTTTCCTCTACCTCTCCTTCCATTCGCCGCACTGGCCGCTCCACGCGCTGCCCGAGGATATCGCGAAGTACGAAAACACCTACAAGGTCGGCTGGGATTCCATACGCAGCCTGCGCTATGAGCGCATGCGCCGGCTGGGCATTTTCCAGCCCCCCGGCGACACAACCCGCTTCCTGTCGCCGCGTCAGTTCGCCGACAGCTGGTCAGACAACCCCTCGCAGGAGTGGGACGCTCGGGCAATGGCCGCTCATGCCGCCATGGTTGACCGCATGGACCAGGAAATCGGAAAGGTGATGCGCACGCTCGAAAAATCGGGCGAACTGGACAACACCCTCATCCTGTTTTTGGTAGATAATGGTTGCAGCAGCGAAAGCCCGCAATTCTTCACGGCGGGCGAAAACGACCGTCCGGCCGAGCTGCGCAGCGGCGCCCCCGTCATTTACCCCAAAAATAAGGAAGCCCTGCCCGGCGCGCAAAATGTGTGGTCGGGCGTTGGCGCCAGGTGGGCAAACGTGGCCAACACGCCGTTTCGCTTCTGGAAAGCCCTCATGTATGAGGGCGGCATTTGCACCCCGGCCATTGCCCACTGGCCTGCCGGAATGAAAGCCAAAAAAGGCGCGGTATCGGACGAGCCTTGCCACGTCATGGACATTATGGCGACCTGCATCGACGTAGCCGGCGCTAAGTACCCCGACGCCTACAACGGCAATACGATTATCCCGCTGGAGGGCCTCAGCTTCCTGCCGGTCTTGCAGGCGGGCAAGCGCAGCAAACGCCACGAGGCAATCGGGTTTGAGCATTTTCGGGAAAAGGCGCTGTTGAGCAGCGACAGGTGGAAAATTGTGCAGCGCCCGGGGCGGGATGCCTGGGAGCTCTACAACCTGAACACCGACCGCGCGGAGCTGCACGATGTATCCGAACAATATCCTGAAAAGCTGAAAGAAATGGCGCAGCGCTATGCGGCGTGGGCGGAGCGATGCCTCGTTGTGCCGGCGCCGGAGAATTAGCAGCGGAGGAGCCTGTAGCAATCCAAAGAGCACGGCTTGCGGCAGAGGCAAAAGCATAAGCGCCCAACCCGCCACAGCATTCGGCGCAGCGCTTAGCGGATAGCGCCGATGTGGTACGGCGTTATTTGGTACACCAGGTAGTTGAGCCAGTTTTGAAACAGCAGGTTGGCGTGCGAGCGCCACCGCACCAGCGGCGGGTTGTTGGGGTTATCGCCCCGGTAGTAGCTGCGGGGGATTTCTATGGGCAACTTTTTTGCCAGGTCGCGCTTGTACTCGTTGTTCAGCGTTTCCGGGGCGTACTCGGAGTGGCCGGTAATAAATATTTCGCGCCCCTCTCGCGCCCGCACGATGTACACGCCCGCCTCTTTGGATTCCGACAGGATGTCCAGCGCCGCCACTTTTTCTATATCCTCCCTTTTGACTTCCGTATAGCGGCTGTGCGGCGCGTAAAACACATCGTCAAACCCCCTGAAAAGCGGGTCGAGCGGCGTGTTGAGCGTATGCTCAAAGATGCCGAACATCTTTTTTTCCAGCGGATATTTTTCGACGCCGTAGTAGTAGTACAGCGCGGCTTGCGCCGACCAGCAGATAAACATGCCGGCGGTAACGTGGGTCTTTGCCCAGTCAAAAATTTGGGTAAGCTCCTCCCAGTAGCTCACCTCCTCAAACCGCAAGTGCTCCACCGGCGCACCCGTAACGATAAGCCCGTCGTATCGCCGGCTCCGGATTTCGTCAAAGTCAATGTAAAATTCGTGGATATGCTCTATTGGCGTATGCTTAGGCGTGTGGCTTTTGAGGCCGATCAAGTCCAGCTCCACCTGCAGGGGTGAGTTGGAGAGCACGCGCACCAAGTCTGTTTCGGTATCAATTTTCAGCGGCATGAGGTTGAGCAGCGCTAAGCGTAGCGGGCGAATATCCTGCGCCAGGGCGCGCATGGCGCCCATGACGAAAATATTTTCCTTTTTCAGCAGCTCCACGGCAGGCAGCCGGTCGGGGATGTTTATTGGCATAGGACAAAAATCAACGGTACAAAAAAAAACGCCACAAAATTACATGAAAATCCCAGATATTCAAGCGCGCGAAATGAAAAAAGTTTTTTTTGCAGTGGCGAAGTAGGGAATCTCTTAAAATTAAAGGGAACCTCTAAAAACCCCAAAATCAAGGCTTGCGGCTGAGGCAAAAGCGGAGCTTACTAAAGTAAATGAGCATTTTGCTGAAGGAGCATAGCGCAGAGTTTGGGTTTTTTAGAGGTTCCCTAAAAACAAATCGGCTAACTCTTTTTTTGAGGCGCTATGAAAAGATTGGCTGCGCCGAACTCCGCTTCGCTCCAGCTTCTCACCGCCTTACCAATGGCGGGAAGTCCCGCTCGTCATTGGCAGCAAAGCCGAGGAAGCGCCCACCACGCCACCGTCGTGCGGGAGAAGTGGCAGGAGATGGGCTATGCAATCTTTTCATAGCACCTCAAAAAGCGGATTAGCCTTGATTTTTGGGATTTTAGAGGTTCCATAGCATGATTATGCGCAGCATCTTGTGACGCTATCCATTTGTTATTTTTCGCTAATTTGTATTTTTGTGCATAGGCATCTTTACCCCTTCACATGTTAACCCATTGTTTGTATATGCATTTGATTGTCATATTTTTATAAAAAACGACTTGTAAAAATTGCAGGTTTTTAAGCCTGAAAAACCATTTGGTCGGCAGGTTGTACAGCCGGTACAGGGAGGGATTTTTGGGTGCGCACAAAAAAATCATGAGGTATTGTTACATGGTATGATTATTTTTTCTACCTTTGTGCCTTGTAATTTCAAGTATAAATTTACTAAACTTTCTGTGTCAAATAAAAACGTATTCATTATGAAAAGAAGATTTTATTGCTTAGCGGTTTCTTTAGGCATTCTTGCTGCATCGTGCAGTAGCCCGGAAAAAATGAAAGATGCAGCCGACCAAATTAAGGTGAAATGCACTCCTGAAGTATTAGAAGCCCGTGGCGGTACTATTCAGGCAAAGCTTACCGTTGCTTTTCCCGGAAAATACTTTCATCCGGACGCCATACTTGAGATGCTGCCCGTTATAAAGTACGCCGGCGCCGAATTAGCAGGCACCGCCAAGGTGCTGCAGGGCGAAAAAGTGAAAGACAACAACACGGTAATTACGCAGAAAGGCGGAGAATACACGCAAGAGCTAACGTTTAATTTTGTTGACGAAATGAAAGTCGCCACGCTTGAAGTACGCCCCACTTTAATCGTCAAAGGTCAACGCCTGCCCTTTCCCAACGACATAAAGGCTGCCGATGGCGTTATTGCTACCTACAAGCTGGCCGAAGTTGAAGTAGCGCCCGCTACCAGCGACGATTCCTATCTAAAAACAATTGAAGAAAGCAAGGAAGCGGAGATTAAATTTATCATTAATCAGGCCATAGTGCGCAACTCCGAGCTCAATAAGTCCGACGTAAAGGCGCTGGAAAAATTTGTAGCCGATGCGCTGAAAGGCAAAACCAAGCAAACCGTGAAGGAGCTGAAAATCTCTTCGTATGCCTCGCCCGACGGCACCGAAGCTTTAAACGAAAAGCTCTCTACCAATCGCGGCAAATCCTCCAACGAAGCCTTGCGCAACCACCTCAAAAAGTCGAAAGTTTCGGTGGCCAAAAACCTCGTCACCGTAGAGAGCACCGCCGAAGACTGGGAAGGATTTAAGGAGCTGATGAGCGCCTCCGATATTCAGGATAAAGAGCTGGTGCTGCGCGTGCTCTCCATGCACAGCGACCCCGCAGTGCGCGAGCGTGAAATTAAAAATATTTCGGCCGTGTACAAAGTTATTGCCGACCAGATTTTGCCCGAGCTGCGCCGCTCCAAGCTGCTGGCCACGGTAGAAATTGCCAACCTGACCGACGCCGAAATTAAGGCGCGCGTAGACGCCGGAGAGCTTAACAAGCTCGATGCAGAGCAGCTGCTCTACGCTGCCAACAACCTCTACACCGACGAAGCCGTTAAGGTGAAGCTTTACCGGGAAGCCGGCGAAAAATATTCGGATTATCGCGGCTACAACAACCTTAGCGCTCTTTACCTTGCCCAGAAGAAAACCAACGACGCAAAATCCGCCGTCGATGCCGCCGTAGCCGCCAACGGCAGCAGCGATGCCCAGGTGAAAAACAATGCCGGCTACGTAGCCTTGCTGCAAGGCAACGCCGCCGAAGCCGAAAAGCAGCTGGTAGGCACAGGGATAGACGAAAGCAAAGCCGGCTTGGGCTACATTGCCATAGCAAAAGGCGAATACGCCCAGGCGCTAACCCTGCTCAAAGGCTCCAAGAGCGTGAACGAAGCGCTGGCCTTGCTGCTCAACGGAAAAGTTGACGAGGCTACCGCTGTACTTGCCGGCTTAAATTCGGCAAAGGCATACTACCTGAAGGCCGTAGCCGGCGCCCGCAAGAAGAGCGAAAGCGACGTGCTGGATAACCTTAACAAGGCTTTTGAGCTGGACGCAACCCTTAGAGACGCCTCCAAGAAAGACGCAGAGTTTGCCGCATTCTGGGGAAAAATTCAGTAAATACGCTGATTCCCGTTAGACGCTGCAAGTAGCGTAAAAATACAGCGCGGAGCATAAATAATTTTATGCTCTGCGCTGTTTTATATGCGCCTTTCCTCCCCCTCGTTTCCCAACGAGGGGGAAATGGCCTTGCGTTTTTAGCGCAGCTTTCCTCCGTCCTGCCGAATTTGCAATTCGGCAGCCGTGAATATAAGCATTTGTAACGGATTTTACCCCTCCCCCTCTCCCCAGAAAACGCCTCCGGCCTTTTCAAGTGCCGTCCCCTGCGGGACGGCCCGGATGCCTGCTTGCAGTGCGCTTGCTCCGTATGCGGTAGTGTCCATGATCTATTGATATGAACTTTAATTGGCAAATGATCAAACAGGTATCAATTTTACCAAAATATTACAAATATTTGACAATCAACAAAGTATGTTTTTGTGCTAATAGAATAAGGACATCATCCAAAAAAAGAATTAGCCAAATTTTCGCAGATTTTGCTTGCGCCCAAAGAACCTCATTTACTCACTCGTATTTATTTTTGGTGTTCGTGAGCTCGCTACGCTCGGTTCTAACCTCATTTATCCAACAAAACAGCCTCAGTAGCAATTAGTTAACTAATCGCCATCCAACCTCATTACCTTATTTTCCATTTGCTCGCCTCCAATTTTCATTAATAATGAGGCAATTAGGTTATTGTTGGTTGTTATTCTCTCGCTACTGAGGTTGTTTTGTTAGGAAAATTAGGTGGAAACCGAGCGTAGCGAGCTCACGAACACCAAAAATAAGCACGAGTGAGTAACCGAGCGTAGTGAGCTCACGAACACCAAAAATAAGCACGAGTGAGTAAATGAGGTTTTTCGCCCAAAAA
>JAIROF010000219.1 GCA_031257655.1 Prevotellaceae bacterium
ACTGAGGTTGTTTTGTTATTAAAATTAGGTGTAACCGAGCGCAGCGAGCTCACGAACACCAAAAATAAGCACGAGTGAGTAAATTAGGTTTTTCGTTCCCTACAATTTATGACACTACCCGCAGGGCGTTGCCCTACGCTAATGCTGGCCGGGCTTTCAGCCCTATAAATCGCCCCCTCTCTACACACACAATTTGTTGCACAACGCTGATTTTTACCTATTTACGCATTATGTCAATCAAACATGGACACCATCGAAATACGGCGTCCGCATTTCGCGGTAGCGCCCTTGCTCTACTGATATGAACTGTAATTGGCAGATAATCAAACAGGTATCAATTTTACCAAAAGATTATAAATACGTGATAATCAATAAAATGTATTTTGCATCAGTAGCGTAAGGACATCATCATTGTTTTTAATCTTCGCCCCTGCGGTTTTTTCGCAGGGAGAAAGGTTTTCCGCCGCCCCTACTGCGAAAGCGTTTCCGCCGCTGCCTTTCGCGCTACGATGAGGTAGTTGGCTGGGGCGCGGCGCAGGGGGATCAGGGCGTCGAGGGCTACGGCCAGCGCGTTGCCGATGGCTACGATAGGGGCGAATATCAGCGCCTTGCCGGGCGAAAAGGTGACGGCGGAGGTGCGGAGGTCGTAGCGATTTTTGCACACCAGCAGGAGGTTGAGGCTGAGGGCCGCGCCGGTGAAGAGGTATCCTGCTGGGCGGTAGGCCGCGAGCTCGAAGCCGGCGCGGCGCAGCAGCTCGGCTACGTGGTAGGGCGAAAGGCGGCAGCGGTCGTTGTCGCCGGCGGCGGGCATGCCCCAGGGCGTGGTGAGCAAAAGGGTGGCGCCAGGGGCGGCGTGCGCCGCCAGCCGGTCGAGGTAGCGCTGGGGGTTGTCCACCTCCATGAGCACCTGAAAGGAAAGCAGGAGGGTGGCCTGCGGAACGCCGGGGGGGATGCCGCCGTCGGGCGCAAGGGGGACGCGGCGGACGTTGGCGGCATCGGGCAGGCGGCGGAGCTGATCGGGGAAGTCGAGGGCGTAGTAAACGTCTACGCGGGGAGCTATCCACGGGTAGTAGGGCAGCTTGCCGCAGCCGTAGTCGAGCGCAACGCGGGGAGCGCCGGAGGATGGCCGGGCGTAGCGCTTCACCCAGCGGATGAGCGACCGCGTAAAAAGCCAGTTCCACGCCAAGATGGTGTGGCGGGGGTGCTTGCCGTAGAGGAGGCGGATGATGACTTTAAGGTTCATGAGGTATGAGGTATTTATTTATACTTCTACGCCGGTTCGTTGAATTTCGCTGAGGAAGCCGGCGTAGTCCGTATCGCGAGCAATCACCACAGGCGAAATCCTGATGTCAATCCGGCGGGCTATTTTCCACAGCAGCGGCTCGGTATCCAGGATGCTGTAGCGCTCGTTGAGGTGGTCGACCACCAGCGCTATGTCAATATCGCTGTGCTCGTGCGGCGTGCCCTTGGCGTACGAGCCAAAGAGGTAGCACTTCTCAAAGGCTACCGGAAATGATTTGCTGACCAAATCCTTGTACGCTCTTGCTTTTTCTACAATAGCTTCTCTTTTATCCATTGCTGTACTCTTTTTGTGTCCTCCATAATAGCCCGGCAGCGCGAAGCGGTCAGCTCCTTTGCCAGCTCTTTCCTGTAGTCGGGGTAGCGTGCCCGGATGTTTAGCGGGTTTAGCCGATCTATGAAATCCTTTTGCTCCTCCGAGAGCAAGGCGTAAAAACCGCCCCTAACTGCCAAGTAGGGTAACTCGTGCGTAAACGGTGGCACTTCGTCTTTTAGCTTGGTGTAGCAGCCTTTGAATATCTTTTCTACTACCTGATGGCACATAAACCCCACGTATAAGAAGCGCTTCTCGCGAAGCATAATCTCCGCCACTTCCAAATCTTCATCCGAAAGCTCTACCCAATTATTGTACCTTTTCGCTGTTTGTCATAATGTAAAATGTTTTTCGGGGCAAATTTAAGCATTATCTTTTACTCATACAACCGATAGAGCGTCGAGGTAGGTTTCCCTGTACCGGGTTACTACTGCGGCGTCGAGCACAAAGGGTTCGCCGTCGAAGCGCGGGGGTGCGGCGGGGCTTTCCTGCAGGGCCATGTAGCGGCTGCGGTAGCGCTCTTCGCCGCCTATCTGCCGGATGAATCCTGCAATTTTCCCCTTTGCGGGGTCGGTGTAGTCGAGTATGAGGTTGCGGCCGTTGAGCACGGTTTGCAGCACCACGGCGTGGAAGCGCATGCCGATGCAGAGGTCGGCGCACCGAAACCGCTCCAGGGTTTGGCAGAGGGTGAGGGGCTCATTCTGCACGGTTACGCCGGGGTTTTGCAGCTCCCTGCACAGGTGGTTGAGGAAGTAGCGGTCGTCGCCGCCTACGCCGAAGCAGTGCATGGGCAGCAGGAGGGTTTTTCTTCCGGCGCACAGGCGGCTTACCGCGTCTTTCACCGCGCAGTTCACGGCCTGAGCGCTGACGTGCCGACCAACGCTGTACTCTTCGGGGAAGCTGCGCAGGCAGGCCACCACGGCGTCGTCCTTTTCGGGGGCGGGAGAGGCTTGGGCGTAGCGGATGGCGGCAAACACGGCGGGGTCGATGGCGGCGGTAGCGGCGGCGGCGGCGGCGCCTGCGATGCGCGTGCATTCGTCCAGCGAGAGGCGGTCTCTAAGGATGCAGCCGTCGGCGGCGCGGAGGATGGCGGCCAGGGAGCGCTCGTATATTTTTCGGCGCATGGGGCCTACGCCGCATCCCAGCACGAGGGTGCGCCGGCGGAGCTGCCTTGCGCGGGCAAAGGCGTACTCTACCATGAAGAGGCTGGGCATGCCCATCAGGGGGCCTCCGCCCATGACGAGCAGGTCGCAGCGGCGAATGGCGGCGTTGAGCTCCTGCGGCTTCTGAACGTCGAAAATGGGGACGTCCAGCTGCGGGTTGCCGGCGCACAGGCGGAGGAAGGGGAGGTCTTCGCTCTGCGTGCGGCGCGTGTAAAAGGGGTACATGGAGCCCAGCGATACCTCAAAGCCGTCCGTAAAGCTTTCGCCAAAAAGGGAAAGCAGGCCGGCGAGAATTGCCCTGTCGCCCGTTGTTTCGGTGCCGTACCATCCTACTATTGCTATTCTTGCCATGCTGTTGATGCTGTTGATGCTGATGCTTGTCCTTGTGCCGGCGCCGGTACTTGTGCCGGCGCTGTTTTGCTTTTTTGCCGAAAGCCTTGCAGCGGGCTGAGCCTCTGGGCTGCCGTTTGCAGCCTTACGCGCGCGGCCGCCATCAGGTAGCTTACCCACACGGCGGGCTTGAGCAGCGCGGCGGCAAATTGGAGGGCGCCGCCCGGGGTGGGGAAGATGATGTAGTGCCCGCAGGCGGCGCAGCGCTCCCGGAGCGCCTGTTCGGCGCGGGCAAAGGCGCCGCTCCGCAGCAGCTCTTGGGGGGATGCGCTGCGCAGGCTGCCCACCCGCTCGCTGGCCACGGCGCAGAGGTAGAGGTCGAGGTTTTCGGTGATGGTGAGGTCGCTGCGCAGGTAGTTGCACCCGGCGAGCCTTTTGCGTCCGCCGCTGAGCAGGTAGCGAAAGGTGAGGTATGCCCGCAGGCGCGCCTTCAGGCCGTTTGCCTTATCCTTGAAGCGGGCAAAGAAGAGCTCTGCGGCGAGCATGGCGGTGCGCTCGCTGCTCAGGAGGTCGAAGCTGTGGTCGTCGAAGTTGTGGAGCCTCTTGTTGGGCACGGCGGGGTGGTACCACGCGGCTACCTGCAGGCGATCGAGGAAGGCGGACGTTTCTGCCACGCGCGCCACGTTGCGGGCGGAGAGGGTAACGCCGGCCTCCAGCACGTCGCAGTAGCGGCTTTGGCGCGCCTGCACCTCGCGGAGGGTGTGCGCCGTTTTGTCGAAGGTGGGCGCTCCCCGCACGCTGTTGTGCACGTCGCCCACGCCGTCCACGGAGATGGTGAGGTGCACCCGCACGCCGCGCGCCGCGCACTTTGCCTTGAGGGTCTCCATCATCGCCAGGACTTTTGCGGTGTGGACGCCGTTGGAGATGACGTATATGCGCTTTAGCCTTTTGAGCGTCAGGAGGCTGTCTGCCAGCTCGCCGGGCGCAGGGTGCAGGGACGGCTCGCCGCCGTTTACGCCTACCGAGTGAACGCTGGAGAAGAACGGGTCTTGCAGGATGCTCTTGAGGGCTTCGGGGTCGACGTCTTCGCGCGGTGCGCGGGTTTTCCACACGCCGCAGGTGATGCAGCGGGAGTTGCACCTGCCGGTGATGGGCAGCTGGAGCACGCGCGGCCGGATGCGGCGCTTTAGCGCGCTTTGAACGAAAATGCCAAGCGTAAAGTCTAATAGTCGTAGTATGCTCATATTTTTATCTGCTCTCCCTAACGGCTCACCCTAAATGGGGTTGAAGCGCTGTTAAGGTGAGGGTTTGTATTCAATATTCAGCTTTCGCAAGCTGTTTAAATTCTGTAAGACCTCCCCCCTACCCCACCCTCGAAAGGAGCTATACCCGCTTCTGCAAGTCCCGCAGGGGGTTTTTAGAGGTTACCTTTACTCATCATCAAAACCTCAAACGCCTTGTAAACATTGCTGTATGCCCCCGCATCGTCCGTATATTTCCTCGCTCTCTGTATCGCAAGCTCCAACTTGTTATCTGCGCACAGCTTCCTCACCCATCCTTCTTTTTCAAGAAATTTCGCTGCCTTTTCATACTCCTGAAGGTATCTCCTCAATGCAAGCTCCGCTTCCTTTGCGTCCTTAAAATGACGGCTGGTATCCAGATAGTGCAGCAGAAACCAAAATTCAATGGAGGGCAGGCTCGTGCAGAGCAGCAGATTTTTATGGTTTCTGTACTTGTTTTGCAGCTGCTCAAGCCGTTTTTTTTCGCTTTCGTTGCGGAGCGAAACATCCGCATCGAACACGCAAATCACAAATACGTCGCTCCGCAACAAATCTTCTATCGTTTTCCTCATGGCTGCAATGCCGGTATTGCCGAAAAAGCGAGGCTTGACAATGCAGCGAAATCCTGCTATCTGCTTGATATGAGAAAAATAGTATTGCTCCGTAATGCCTTCGCCGATAACGTATATCCCGGATTTCGGCTCCCGTATTTTTTGTTTCCGTCCGCCCATAGCGTTTAGATATTGGGTATTGCGCCAAACTTGCCGTATTGGTATGCTTTTTGTAAGGAGGCAATGCGATTAAGCCCCTTAAAGTCCGCCAGCGAATACAGCTCGGTCGCGCCGTTTTCTTTCTTGTCGGTAAACCAGATGCTATCCTTCCGCAACAGGTCGTCTTTGTCCAGAAGCCCATCATAGTGGGTGGTCAGGAGCAGCTGCGATTGGCCTTTTTGCTTCAGAAAATCTTCAATGATAAGCTCCACCAACTTGGGATGCAGGGACGATTCTATTTCGTCTATCGCCAAAAAAGCGTTGTTCGCCACGGTTTCCCGAATGGCGCTTGCCAGGCCGAGGGTTCGCATCGTGCCGGCCGACTGCAACCCTTTTCCCATCGCATAAAATTCACTGTCCCCGCTTTTACCGACAATTTTATGCTCAAGCGTTGTTCTGGTAAGCCTGATGGTTCGCTCCTTTTTTAGCCGTTCCCTTTCGCCATTCGGTAAGCCGGTTGCCCCGCTTAGCAGGGCCGAAAGCATATCGTCCGGCACGTTTTCTTCTATTTTTTCCGTATGGATGCCGGTAATATTGTAATCGGCCTTATTCAGAAAGGTTAATATGTCTTTTTTGATGGATTCATTCTTTGCCATCATTTCTTCCGCAAAATCGACAAGGCGCGTATTCGGCCCAATAGAGGGCAACGCGTACTGCGATTTCATCCATTGTATAGCCTTGTCTACTTCCGGAACAGCAACATTCACCCTGCTATAAGCCGCAAAGAGGGACATGTTCGGCAGGCATTTTACGGTTATTTCGTCTTTGGCCGGCTGGCTGATTCTGACCTTTTTTGCGTTAAAGGTTATCGCCGAAACATCTCCGTTGAGCTTGCGGTCAAAAATAAGGGCGGGTTGTGTTCCCGGATAGACAAGCAGCTTTTCGGAGGCAACATTTTTCTTGTCCAGCACAAGCGAGTACAAATACTTTACGCCTTTCGTGTAGAACGTTAAAGAAAATACGGATGTCTCCTGCGGGGTTTCCTTATCCAGCAGGAACGGAACAACACCCGTCGGCTCATCCTTATCTTCCGGTACGCCGAACCAGAAATTCCTGAGAAAATCAAAAGCATTCAGCAAATTACTTTTTCCGGAAGCATTTGCCCCATATACAATGGCTAACCGTAAAATCCGAGCATTAGGCGCCGCTTCTACTACCTGATAATCTTCAAATGATTTATCCCTGGTCGCCTCAAAGCTGAATGCTACTTCGCCTTTGAACGAGAGAAAATTCTTTACCTTTAATTCAAGTATCATATTGCGCTTACTTTTAAAATCGTCAATTTTATCGCAAAGATAAGATGTAAAATCCGCGCAGGCAAATTTTATTTCCAAAAAAAATGCATAAATGTGTCATTTTTACAAGATAAACACCTATTCAAAGGTGTGGAATATTTCTCGAATTGCAACGGCCGTTACTGTAACGGCCGTTGCAATTCGGGGCGGCTACCCCTAACGGCTCACCCTAACAGGGCTTCAAAACCTTGTTGGGGTGAGGGTTTGTATTCAATATTTCCGAAAAATCCGTCCGCAAATCCTCCGTGTTGGCGTACTTGTCCGGAGCGTCGCCAACGTTTTTCTCCACCGCGTCGGCTACGCAGGCCGTCAGCTCCTCAACGCCGGAAAAGAAGTAGGGGTAGCGCATGTAGGGGGCGAATGCCCGTAGCGCCGGAATGTCTGCGGCAAAGCAGAGCTTGTTGTTGCTGATGCACTCGTGCAGCACGTTGCTCACGCGGTAGCGAAACGTTTGGGGGTAGGGCAGCAGCACGGCAAAGCTGCGCAGGAACAAGTTCCTGTACTGCGCGGTGGACAGAAACGTATTCAGCCGCAAAACGCTTGGGCTGTCCACGGCGAGGCTGCAGCCGTGCTCCCGCACCACCAGCAGCATGTTGTGGCGCAGCAGCAGCCGGATGAACGAAGCGTCGCGCACCAGCCGGTGCATAAGCTGCATGTCGGCGCTGCTAAGGGAAAGGCAGAGGATAATTTTTTTGTCGGCGGCTCCGGCAACTCTCTCGTGGATTGCCTCCGGCGCGCCGGGCGGCGCGGGGGCAAAGGGCGCCTGCAACCCGTGCCGCACCACAAAGACGCTGCCAATGCCGCAGCTGCGCATCCGGTTGGCCATGTACTCCTCAAACACGATGTGGGCGTGGCGCTTTGAAATTTTTTTCAGAAAGAAGCGCTTCAGCGCGCTGTCTAACCCCCGCACGTTGTCGTGGTTTACCAGCAGGAGGGGGCGGCGTATGCCGGAGAGGAGCAGCGCAAATTCGTCGTAGGCCGCAAAGATCACCCGGTCGTACGCGCCCCAGCGGGCTGTGCGGCGGAGGTAGAGGTAGCGCAGCAGCATGAAAATCCGGTTGACGAGCTTCCCCCTGCCCCGGCTCAGGTATAGCCGGCGGGGTATTTCCTTAACGATGGCCGCCGGGCTGACGTCCGCAGCGCTAAGGTAGCCCTCCCTGACGATGAGCGACAGCCTCACGCCCGGCGTTTCGCTCAGGCGGGCTATGTAGCCCTTGTTGAAGGGGATGTGCCCGGGCGGGGATTCCGCATCTACGTATAAAACTCTTTTGGTCATAGCGTTTGAAAGCTGAAAGCTGAAAGTTGAAATTCGTGCAATTCGTGGACAAACTCACTTGGGGCTTGCCTTCTGCTGGGATTCGGGTTTGGCATATTTTCCTTTCTTGTATATTTTCTCAAAAACCTCCTTTCTTTCCTGGTAGGGTTTAATGCCAAACATCAGGTTGTCGTACCTCATTTCGGCGCCAACATTCAGCAGCAGCATTTTGATAAAGCTGTAGGCAACGAGGATTAGCACAATCAGCTCCTTGTTGCGCCTGCGGCGAAACAGCGCCAGCATGTTGGGCAAAAGAATCCAGTACGCGCCAACGAACAGGTAGGACATCCGGAGGGTTACGCTGTGCGATTCTCCAAAGTAGAGAAAGCTGAAAGCGTACGCCATGTACAGGTTGATGAAAAGCAGGTTATGATCGCTTTGCCGCTTTAGCTTTGAGCGCAGCAGCATGATCACGATAAAGGTCAGCGTTCGCTCCACGTAGCCGATGGAGATTCCATACGACTGGTCTAAAAAGTAGTAGGCCACCTTCCACTTAACTTCTCCGCCTATCAGGTTTCCGAGAAACGTAAAGAGCGGCTGAATGTACTGCAGCTGAAGCAAAAACAGCACATTCCCTGCGATGAACGCAGCCCACAGCAGCCACCTGGGAAATTGGCGGTGCAGCACGAAGTACAGCGGCAAGTACGCTACGGAGCTGACGTGAAACGACATGCCCAGCACGTTGAGGAGCATGTAGGGCAAGATTTTTCGCTCCTGCAGGTACTTTAGCGACAGCAGAAAAAGCAGGATGGACTTGATGTTGCGCATCAGGTTAAACGCTATCACCTCCCCGCCAAATACAAAAAACATGGCGAAGGCAAATACGTAGTACCTTGCGTATCGCCGGAATACGATGTGCAGCAGCGCAAGGTCGATGGCGGTGGAGGCGAACACCCAAAAAAAGTAGCTGGGGCAAACGGACTTGATGATCATGCTGTACAGCTCAAACCCCACATCGAAGGTAGCATTACCGGCTAATAGCTGCCGCAGCCCGCCGCTCCACAGCGTTTTGAGCTGGAGGAAGTAGGGGTAGTAGCCGTACCAGTCGGTAATTACAAATCCCCTCAGCCCGCAGAAGAACAGGAAAACGATCACGGTAAACCTGCGGGTTGCCCGCGTGCTTTGCCCGCTGTAGATTTGCCTGAACTCAAGGTGCATGGGCAGCAGGCAAAGCCCCCCCAGAAAGATGAGGTAGGGAATGGCGTATGTATAGCTGGTAACTTCCATGATAGACGGTTATAAATATTTGATTATAAGCATCCAATTGTTGGCTTTTTGTGATTTACCAGCTACTACAAATAAGCAATAATATAGTACACATGAACAGAGAAATATCCTATCACAAATCCAAGAAACAAAACGACAGTGAGTTTTTTGATAATATTTTTTTCTGCTTTCTAAAAACATCCTTGTTTTTCTTTCCCGATCTCCCGAAAATGTTTGCCCCTCCAAGTGAATGATTTCTGCTTGCGGCACGCTATATACTGCATAGCCTGCTTTCTTTACGCGAAATGTTAATTCTGTTTCTTCATAGTAAACAAAAAAGTCCGTATCAAAACCGTTTAGCTGATTAAATAAGGAGGTTTTAATCATCAAGTCTGCACCGGTAATATAACCTTTTACTATAAGTGGTTTCTTCGTATGGTTAAAATAGCTGTTTTTTCCGTAGATTATGGTTGATATTCGTAAAAAATCATCCAATTCTCCCGCCACAGAGGGTAAGAACATTTGGTAGGATAATGCTGGTTTTTTAGCTGCATCAAACAGGTTTCCTCCGCAAATCCCCACTTTTGGATGGCTATCTATAAAATCAAAAAGAATTTTTACCGCATTGTTCAACAAAATGGTATCCGGATTCAGCAAAAGCAAATATGTGCCTTTGGCATGCTTTGCACCTAAATTATTTGCCCGCCCGAATCCTAAATTTTCAAGACTTTCAATGAGCATGATGTTAGGAAATTCCTCCCGCACCATTTGAGCCGACCCATCGTGCGAAGCATTGTCCACAACGATGACCTCAAACCAAATGTCTTGCGTTTTTTCAAAGACAGACTGCAAGCATTGTTGCAGTAATGCTTTGGTATTGTAGCTCACTATAATGATAGATACATCCATATTTTATCTTTTTACGCCTCTTATTAATCCTTTTCTCAAGTAGGGTGGTTTCAGCTTATCATACATCTCATAGAAAAAAATCATATACCCTTTTGAAAATTCCGTATGAAATCCCTTTTCTGACAGCATTTGGTTAAGTACAGCTGCATCACTGTGTCTATGGTAGGTGCAAAGCGCTACTTTTATGGGAGTTTGCCTTGACAGCATCACTTTTGCTCCCTTCAGCAGCTGATTTTCTGCGCCTTCAATATCAGCTTTGATGAAATCTATATTTTTCTGTTCAAAAAATTTATCCAAAGTGATTTTACCCCCCCCCATATATATCTGCAACATAGCAATTTACGATATTTGCTTTATTTCCAAATGGAGCAAAGGTAGCTTCCAATGGGGCTATCCAGTCTTTATCTGCTTCAAACAAATACAGCTCTTTTGCTCGCTCCACCACCGAGAGGGCAAATATACCTTCTGCTACGCCTGCATCTACTACCACATCACC
>JAIROF010000242.1 GCA_031257655.1 Prevotellaceae bacterium
ACACACACACACACACACACACACACACACACACACACACACACACACACAGTACTCAAGCAGTTACGCGCCTCGCGCCATTCTGCATTCTGCATTCTGCATTCTGCATTCTGCATTCTGCATTCTGCATTCTGCATTCTGCATTCTGCATTCTGCATTCTGCATTCCCGCAGGGTATGATAGCGAGCTCGCAAGTTACGTAAATTTTTCGTGTTTTACAATAGCGTACAGCTTTTATTTTGCAGTGAACGGTCACCTACTTCGGCCGTTCACTTTTTTTATGCCTGCCTTACACCCTAAGTATTCCCCAATAAGCGGCGCAACCTTCCGGCTGCTTACTATTTTTCTCCACGTTATTTTTACTTACTTTAACAAAATTTGTTATGATCAAAAAGCTACTCGAACAAGATCGAGCAGGGGGGAGCGTATTTTCCCCTGCTCAGGCGGCTGCTGGGATTCGGAGGCGTATGCAACGCCTGCTGCCGGCGCTGCTGCTGCTGTGCGCCACGCTACCCTTTTCGCTGCGGGCGCAAAACCTCAACATCTCCGGCACCGTGCGCGATGCTAAAAACGACCCCGTGGCGGGGGCAAGCGTGGTGGTGAAAGGCACTACGGTAGGCGTAACCACCGACGTAACCGGCGGCTACACCGTCAGCGCGCCGCCCGACGCCACGCTGGTGTTCTCCTTTCTGGGGTTAACCACCGTGGAGGAGGCCGTGGCCGGACGTGGGCGCATCGACGTTGCGCTGGGCGAAACCGACCGCTCCCTCGACGAGGTGGTCGTGGTGGGATACGGAACCATGCGCAAGAAAGACCTCACCGGCTCCGTTATTCAAGTCCTGCCGGACAGGATTGCCAACGAAAACCCGAAAACCGTTCAGGACATCCTGCGCGGAACGCCGGGGCTGAACGTCGGCTACAGCGCCTCGGCCAAGGGCGGCGGCAGCCTGCAAATACGCGGGCAGCGCTCGGTTTACACCGACGGCAACCACAACAGCCCCCTACTCGTCCTCGACGGGATGATCTTTTACGGCGAGCTCTCGGAAATTAACCCCGACGATATTGCCCAGATCGACGTGCTCAAAGACGCCTCGTCGGCCGCCGTTTATGGCGCACAGGCGGCAAGCGGCGTTATCCTCATCACCACCAAAAAAGGAAAGCTGGGAAAACCGCTGGTCAACATCAGCACGAATATCGGCTGGACGCAAAGCAGCGACTATCGCGAACGGTTTACCCCCGAAAAAAACTTGCAGCACCGCCAGGACTTCTACACGAAAAGCACCTACGGCGTGAATCCGGCTACCGGCGCCTATGAAGCCTACCAGTCCCTCTACGCCGACAAGCCGGAATACTACACCATGCCCGGACAGCTGCCGGCGAACATTTCCCTGGGCGACTGGCGAGGCTACACCACCAACGAGGCCGACGAATCCGACTTGAGCATCTGGGCTAAGCGTGTGGGATTTATGGGGAATGCTCTTGAAAATCTCCTGGCCGGAAAAACCGTCGATTGGGCAGCCCTCACCTACCGCACCGGCTTCAACCAGGACTATAACGCCAGCGTGAGCGGCGCCGGCGAAAAGGTGAACTACTACCTCTCGCTGGGCTACCTGAAGAATCAGGGCGCCAACATCAGCGATGAATACCAGGCCGTACGCGCCAACATGAAGGTGGAAGCCAAGGTAACCAAATGGCTTGAGGTAGGCGCCAACGTGAACTTTCAGGACCGGTCGGACGGTGAAATAGGCGTGGACTTGGATTACCAGCTGCGCAATAGCCCCTACGCCGACTACGCCGACGAAACCGGCAACCTGGCGCAGTATCCCCTGAGCTCCGAATACAGCCAGCGGGGCTACAGCTACGCTTTTCAGCGGCAATACCTGGAGCTGGAAAAAGGGTACACCGTGCTGAACAGCATTTTGAACGCCAAGGTAATGCTGCCGTTCAACATCACCTACTCGTTCAATGCGGCGCCGCGCTATCAGTATTTTTACGACCGCTATTTCATGTCGGCCGATTTGCCGGGAGCTGATCCCGCGCAGCGCGGCGCCAACCGCGAGCAGGCCAAGCGCTTCGACTGGTCGCTCAACAACACCATTAGCTGGGATTACACCTTTGCCCAAAAGCACCACGTCAACCTCACGCTCGTGCAGGAAGCCGAAGAGCGCCAGTACTAGCAAGACCGCATCGAAGCCCGCAAAATTTTGCCCTCCGACGCCCTCGGATTCCATAACACCAAGAACGGAACCAAGGAAAACAGCACTTTTTCGTCCAGCGACTCGCACCAAACGGCAGACGCCCTGCTGGCCCGCCTGTTTTATTCCTTCGACAGCCGCTACATGCTCACCTCCTCCATCCGCCGCGACGGATATTCGGCGTTCGGACAATCCAACCCCTACGCCACGTTCCCGTCGATAGCGTTGGCGTGGGCGTTTACCAACGAAAGCTTCCTCGAAAAATGGAGGGAGGTGCTAAGCAACGGTAAGCTGCGCGTGTCTTACGGCGAAAACGGCAACCGCTCGCTCGACAATCCCTACCTGGCGCTGGCCAACCTCTACGAGGGAGCAGGCAAAATGCAGGGCTACATCAACAAGAGCGGAGAGCTGGAGCTGCTGCGGTACCTGATGGCCCAACGAATGGCAAATCCCTTCCTGCAATGGGAAAAAACCGCATCATGGAACTTCGGGCTTGATTTCGGACTCCTCAACGACCGCATTACGGGAAGCGTGGAGTACTATACCATGAGCACCCATGATATGATCATGAACCAGCGCCTGCCGGAGTTTACTGGGTTTAATAGCATCACCACCAACCTGGGGCAGGTGGACAATCGCGGGATCGAAATCTCAATAAGCTCGCAGAATATCAAAAATGACGCGCTGGAGTGGAATACGACCCTCGGATTTTCGTACAACAAAAACGAAATAAAGCATCTCTACTACGAAAATGAGGACGTGACGGATGAAAATGGAAATGTGACGGGAGCGAAAGAAATGGATGATAAGTCAAACGGATGGTTTATCGGACATCCCATATCTGCCATCTGGAACTATCGCGTAACCGGCATCTGGCAGCTCAGCGAGGTAGAGGAAGCAAAAAAATACGGCCAGCTACCCGGCGACCCGAAAGTGGCGAATAGCTATACCGCCGACGACAAGGTAAACCCCGCCGACGGCACCGTTACGCCGGTGTACAACGACAAGGACAAGGAGTTTCTCGGTCAAACCGCCCCGCCGTTCCACTGGTCGCTGCGCAACGACTTTGTCCTCTGGAAAGACCTCAGCATTTCGTTCAACCTCTACTCGTACATGGGGCACAAAAGCCTGGCCAGCTACTACCTCAACCACGACGACGACGGAGGCCGGTTTACCTACGCCATGGCCAACCTGCCCGCAAAAGAATACTGGACAATAGCCAACCCCACCAACGACTATGGGCGCATAGACGCCAAAGGCCCCGCAGGCGCCGAGGGCGCGCAAATGCTCTACGACCGCTCATTTATCCGCCTCGAAAATATTTCGATAGGATATACGCTGCCCAAAACATGGACGTCGCGGCTGGAGATAGAGCGCGTCAAGATATACGGCAGCATCCGCAACGTGGCCGTATGGGCATTTGACTGGGAATACGGAGACCCCGAAACCAATCCCGCCTTTGATCAAGGCGGCGGATTGGCCACGCGCATTTATACAATGGGACTGAATATAACGTTTTAACCTCTTAAACAGTAAAAAAATGAAACAGATAACTCAAAAATTGAAGTGCAGGAGCCTTGCCCTGTGTGTCGGCGTCATCCTGCTGAGCGGCTGCTCGAAAGAATTTTTGACCCCCGACCCGCTATCGTTCTATGAGCCGGGGGCCACGTTCAGCACCGAATCGGGCTTAAAATCAGCCATGGCGATATGCGACCGCCACCTTAAGCTGTACTATGCCGTTGACCACAACGAAATGCTTACCCTGGGAACGGAGTACATCTTCTCCGAGCTGATGGTGGCCGCAGCAACCGACAAGCGAAGCATGCTCTGCGACGTTGCAAGCATGCTCACGCCGACAAGTGACCAAAGTACCCAGCATAACCTCGACCGCACAAACAGCATCTGGTACTTTTGGGAGGAAACCTTCAAGGGTATTATGTACGCCAACACCATTATACAATTTGTAGATGCAGTGGAGGGCTTGGACGAAGCCACCAAAAATGCCTACAAGGGCAGGGCATACTTCCACCGCGCTTTCCGCTACATGGCGCTGGTGTTTCAGTATGGCGATGTGCCGCTTATTACCAAAATCTTGGAAGTGCCCAAGCAAAACTACCGCAGCACAAAGCGCGACGCTATTCTGCAAATGGTTACCCAAGACCTGGAATTTGCCGTGCAATGGGTACCCGAGCAAAAAGACATGGAGCTGATTGGCATGGTCAACAAAGGCGCCTGCCGCATGTTGCTCGCCAAATCGTACCTGGCTATTGGCGAGTATGGCAAGGCAAAAGAGCAAACCGACATCCTGATCGACCAGTCGGGCTACTCGCTGATGACGGATAATTTCGGCGCCTTCAACGATGGCGGGGAGCCGCAGACCTGGCCTATTACCCGCAACGTAATCTGGGATTTGCACCGCGCCGAAAACAAGCTCATCGCCGCCAACAAAGAGGTCGTCATGGGCATGCCCAACCGTGGCTCGGATGCGGAGTCGTTCGTCAAAATGCTCACGATGCGCATCCTCTACCCTTTCCTTTTCAACAGCACGGTAAAAACAAAGGACGGCAAGCAGGCCCTGCAGAACATAAAACGCAACGCCGCCGATTACGATCCGCAGTATGATTACATGCGGGCATTCGGACGCGGCATTGCCACGTTCCGCCCCACGTATTTTCAGACCCATGCGCTGTGGAGCGTCAACGGCGTGATGGATGCGGGCGACTTGCGCCATAGCTCAACCGTAGGCAACTGGGTGCGCATGGAAGATTACCGCGTCAACAACAAGGCGTCGTCGGAATTCGGGCAGCCGGTCACGCTCTTTGGCGACAACGGCGAGCTGCTGTGTAGCGACAGCATCCGCCGCTGGTACGACGTTCCCCATTACATATTCTACTTGGATGACCCCGTGAACGAAGCCAACATCTCCGGATCCGACGGCAACAGAGGCGCTACGAACGGAGGCAACGCCGACTGGTACCTCTACCGCCTAGCCGAGGCATACCTCCTCCGCGCCGAAGCAAAGTTCTACCTCAATCCAAGCGATCCTACCATCGCAGACGACCTGAACGCGGTGAGAAGCAGGGCGCAATGCAGCCAGCTGTATAGCGGCGCCGTGACCATCGGCGACATTATGAACGAACGCGCCCGCGAGCTGTACTGGGAGGAATGGCGTAACGTGGAGCTGACCCGCGTGTCGCTATGCCTTGCCCGTAGCGGAAAACCCGACGAATGGGGCAATACGTATAATTTGGAAACGTTCGACAAGCAGGAGGGTACGGACAACAGCGGCGGAAGCTACTGGTATCAGCGCATTGTGCGCTACAGCATGTACAACAAAGGCCCCATACAGATCGAAGCATCCGGAAACCCCAACCCCAGCTATACCATGGACAAAAAGAATATCTACTGGCCTGTGCCCGAAAAAGCCATCACCGCCAACAACAAGGGCGAGCTGAGCCAAAACTACGGCTACGACGGCTACAACCCCACCACGCCCAAATGGGAAACCTGGCAAGAGGCTGTAGAAGATGAAGGCAAAATAAATTAGCTGCTTATCCCAAATATGCAAGTAGCTAAAGGAAACCTCTAAAAACCCCAAAATCAAGGCTTGCGGCTGAGCCAAAAGCGGAGTTTACTAAAGTAAATGAGCGCAGCAAATGAGCACTTCGCCGAGAGAGCGTACCGCAGCGTTTGGGGTTTTTAGAGGCTACCTCAAGTAAATATTGGCGCACAGCCAAGCATAAGATTCATTGTAGCTACTCAGGTACCCTTTGTGACCTTTCCGTTAAAAAAACAACTACAAAAACACACTTTGTGAAATCTTTGTAAACTTTGTTCCTTTGTGGTTGGAAAAATACCACGAAGACACAAAGAACACAAGGTTTTCACAAGGAGAATTTTTATTA
>JAIROF010000245.1 GCA_031257655.1 Prevotellaceae bacterium
GAGTTTTTAGAGGTTTCCTTAATTTAAGCGTGTAAACCGATATGTCAATATGCCTGTTTTTAGAGATTCCGGCCAGCTTCCTGTTTTACATCCATGGCAGCGCCTGTGTCTCCCTGCTGCGCCATCCATGTTTTCAACAATTTTTCCATTTTTGCTATCCGTTTGGCGTACTTCCTGTTTAGCGCAAGGTTGTTCAGCTCCCACGGGTCGGTCTGCAAGTCATAAAATTCTACAGCAGGACGATGTACAAACCGTTCAATCATTGCTTTAGCATGTGTGTCCGTTTTAGCGGCTTCATTCCATACGCTCCATACTCCGTTTGGATTGTTCATGTTCATCAGGTGTTTCTCGAAATAGGACGCTTCCGGAGAAAGGTTGATGATCAGCTTATAACGTTTGTCCTGTATGCTCCGCACAGGATAAGCCGTACCTTCCGGGATATTGTTGTGGATGCCGTACACCCATTGCCGATGTGTTGTTCTTTTTCCGAGTAGGACAGGTAAAAAACTCTCGCCGTCAATATCGGCAATGGCTTTTCCTCCGGCAAACTCCATCAGGGTAGGCAGGATGTCTTCATATTGGACGAGCGCATCTGACGAAGTTCCCGCCTCGATTTGCGGCGGATAGCGCGCTATCAGGGCGCTGGATTGTCCGTAATTCCAACACGTCCATTTTCCTCCGGGGAGCTGTGGGCCCTGTTCTCCCAGGAAGAGGAACAAGGTATTATCTAACTGTCCGGTTTCTTCCAGCATTGTCCATACGGCGCCTACCTGTTCATCCAACACCTTTACCTCCGCCAGATATTTGCGGTAAATCTCACGGAAGTCTTTGGAGTCTATCAAATTAGGAGGCAGCACCAATTGCCCGGGAGAGATAGCGGCCGTATCTCCTACTGTCCATGGGGCATGCGGAAGCGTACTGCAAACGAAGAGGCAAAACGGCTGTTTTGCATTGAGGATGCGGACTTTGAGGCTGTCTGTGCTGTAATCTGCCGACTGCTTGACGCAATCCGTTTCAAATCCGGGAATGTCTTCAAACGGATATACGGAACGGGGCATTGTGTGCGTTTTTCCCGTGCGCCATACCCTGTATCCCGTTGCAGGGAGGTAATGGGCAATACTTTTGACGTGGGAATACGTTTTTTTATGATTTTGAAATACGCCATGCCGCGCCGGATAAAGACCGGTGTACAGCGAAGCCCTGACAGGCACGCTCATGGCGCATGAGGCAAAATGGTGGGTGAACCGCACGCCTTCGCCGGCTATCCGGTCGATGTTGGGCGTAGCGATGTTCTGTCCGCCGTAGCAACCAATCTCGTGAGACGCCAAATCGTCTGCTACAATCGCTACAATATTTGGGCGGACATCCTGCTGCTGCGCCTGCGCATCATGCGCAAATGCAGCTATCATGCCCAAAGGAGCTGTTTTTACAACGCTATTCATGGTTTACGCTATTCATGATTTTTTAATTTGGGGAGTGAATGTCTCCATTCAAGGAGCTTTCTTTTGAGTTCGGAAGCCTTGCCGGGATATTTTTCGCTGAGATTCGTTGTCTCCCGCTGGTCGTCGCGAAGATTGTACAGCATCAGGCCGGTTTCGTCGGCATTAATCAGCAGCTTCCAGTCGCCTTCGCGCACGGCTAAGCTCGGGCTAACATCCCTGTCCGCCGGTTGGGGGAAAGCCTTGCTGTCATTCCGCCGGTATTCCCAGAAAATCGCTTTGTCGCGCTGTTGAAGCTTACCGGCAAGGGCGCGGCTCATATCTGTGCCGTCGCTTTTGTAGCTGCCCGGCAGCGCTACATCCGCTATGCTGCACAGGCTAACCAGCAAATCGAGGGCGCTGACAACGGAGTAGCTATCGACTTTCCCGCGCGGAATCAAGTGGTCGGGGCTCCAAACGATGAGCGGCATACGCGTGCCTCCCTCATAAAGCGACGCCTTGCATCCTCGGTAGCTTCCCGCGCGGCTGCCCCGAAAACTCGGCGCCGGGCCATTGTCGCTTGTGAAGATGACGATGGTATTCTTGTCGACGCCCAACGCTTTCAACCCGTCCAACAGCCGCCCGATTTGCCGGTCGTATTCCATCAGGACGGTACGGAAATTCTTTTCGCTGTTTTCGCCGTCGGGAAACAGCATTTGCGCTTCCACGTTACCCACCCAGGGCGTATGCATGTCGTCGGGCCACAGGTTGACAAAACAGGGCTGCCCGCTGTTCCGTTTCAGGAAATCGAGCGTTTTGTCCACAAAATAAGCCGTACGGTTCCATCTTTTGATGCTGTCTTTCGCCGACCATATCCAGCCGGTTGCCGTGATGAGCGGGTCGGGGTCGGGGCTTTCGTAGGTGCTGACGTACTCGTCGTAGCCGTAGCTCGTGATCGAAGGCGCATTTTTCACGTCGCGTCCTCCCCCCAGATGCCATTTGCCGAAATGCCCTGTTTTGTAACCAGCCGCCTGCAGCGTACGCGGTAGCGTAGGCGCTACGGTATCGAGGAAATCGGCCATTTCGGCGGCCCTGTTCCCTGCGCGCGTCTGGAGATAGCTGGTGATATGAAAGTTTGCCGGATGCATACCGGTCAGCAAGCCCGCCCTCGACGCCGAGCTGATAGGGGCGGCGCTGTAGTACTGCATAAAGCGTATGCCTTCGCCGGCCATGCTGTCGATATTCGGCGTAGGAACGAATTTGCCGCCATAAACGCCTACATCGCCAAAACCCATATCGTCGGTCAGGATGAGGATGATGTTCGGCTTGCCTTGCTGCGGCCTTTCGGCGCAGCTTGCCGCGCTCGCCGTAGCGGCGGCGAGCACGGCAAAAGGCAATGTTTTTGAGGTGGGTAAATTCATATTCCTGTTTCCATTAAATTTCCATTAAATCGACATTAAATCTCCATTAAATTTCCTACAGCGCTTACACGCCTCAAATATACAACTTAAATTTAAACAATTGCCACCCTACCATCCGGTATTTTGCGATAATTCTGGGGAGAGCTGCTGCTCGTTGTAGGGTACAGGCCAGAGGTAGTCGCGGGCACGAAAGGTTTTGCTCCGGTTGAAGGTGTAGAGCGATGGCTCCGTTGCGCCCTCTGCAACGTAGCGCATTCCCTTCACGGGGCCGGTGCAAGCCGCTTCTGCTATTTTCCACCGGCGAATGTCGAAGAAGCGATTTCCCTCCAGCGCCAGCTCTACCATCCGCTCGTGGCGCACGGCGTCGCGTAAATCAGCCTGAGAAGTAGCGGTTATGACAGGCATATTTACGTCGGCGCGTTGGCGTATTTGGTTGATATAATCCTGCGCCACGGGCAGCTCCTGATTCAGCTCTATGCGGGCTTCGGCGGCGGTGAGCAGAATTTCTGCGTAGCGGATAATAATCAAGTTAATGGCGCAGTTTGACCTGAGATTCAAATCCTCCGGATTGATGTATTTTTTTGGCAGCAATCCTGTTTTGGATACCCGATAGTCCGCTTCGACGGCATCGGCGCCCGCTCCCGGTCGTGAGTCGTAGGCGCTCCCGTTGGGAAGCGTAGCGCCGGGATAGTAGAGCGTGTAGCTCAAGCGCGGGTCGCGGTTTGCGTACGGGTTCATGTCGCTGTATCCGCTACCGGCTTCGGCGATTTTTTTGCCGTTCTGCATTTCGTATTCATCCAGCAGCACAAGCGTAGGCGACATGCGCGGGCCACCTGTTCCCAACGACACAGCGCCAAAATTATTAAATACCGCATTGGAGAAGTTGTCTCTTATGTACTGCTTTTCGAATACCACCTCCTTGCCGCTTTCATTTGCATAGGTGAACAATCCGGCGTATGGCGTACTCAAATCATATACGTTGAGCGCAATGGCCGAGTCGGCAGCCGCCTTTGCCTTTTCGTAGTAGTAGGCGGCTCGGCTGTCTGCGCCGGTTACGTTGCCGGCGGCAAAGAGCATGGCGCGCGCCAGGATGCCGAAGGCGGCGCCTTTGGTTACGCGCCCGCCGGCGGACGCTGCGGAGGGCAGGTACTTGGCGGCCTCTGTAGCTTCTGCGTAAATGAAATCGTAGATTTGCGACACGGGCGTTCGGGTCAGCGCTTTCGATTCGCCAATGCCGATGGGGGTCGTAACCAAAGGCACGTCGCCGAAATAGGAAGCCAAACGGGAGTAGAAGTAGCAGCGCAGCGCGCGCACTTCGGCCGTGTAGCGGCTTACGGCGGCTGCGTCCGCGGGGGTTATTTTTCCTACATTTGCCATGTAGTCGTTGCAGCGGCGGATGCCGCGATACATGTCGTTCCACGTGTTTAGGAAAATATCGGTTTGCCTGTCGGCAATGCTTTGCTCCACCTTTATTTCGGCGCTGGTTTCGAAGGTAGCCGTGGCAATATCCGACATTTCATCGCGCCCAAGTAAGGTTCCGGGCGCTTCTAAGTACTGGTAAATGGCGTTGGCTGCATACGCTGCATCCTGGTCGGTTTGCCAATACACCTCGGCAGATAGCCTGTCGGTAGGAATGGTATCCAGCACATCGCATCCGGCAAGCGCCATAAGGGACGGCAGCATATATGTATACATTTTTTTCATAACAAATTCATTTGTAAAGTTACTAAATTTTAGAAGGATAAATTCAACCCAATGCTATAAACAGAGGTTTGGGGATAGTACAAAAAGCGTCCTGCCAAAAACTCAGGGTCGAGCCCCCACTCTTTGGCGTCTGAGATGGTGAAAACGTTGGTAGCCGCTGCGTAGATACGCGCCTTGTCAATAAAGAGCTTTTGCGTCCACGCTTTTGGGAAGGTGTATCCCAGCTGAATGTTTTTGAGGCGCAGGTAGCCGGCGTTGACGATCCAAAAATCGGACATCATGGCGTTATAGTCGGTGCCCTGTCGCGGCTTTGGGAAGCGGGCATTCGGATTTTCGGGCGTCCAGTAATCTTTTCCGATGTCGAGCGCCACGCCCTCAAAGTTGCCGTTTTCTATCATAGCGCCCGACACGCGCACATCGGCGCGCATCACGCCCTGTAGCATGAACGAAAAGTCGAAGCCCCTCCACTCCAGATGGCCGCCAAAGGCAAAGGGGAAGCGCGGGAACTCGTCGCCAATGACCGTCCTGTCATTTTCATCAATTACGCCGTCGGGCGCTCCGTCCGGCCCGCTGATGTCCAAATACTTTACGTCACCGGCGCCCATTCTGGGGTCATACACGGGGTAGCCTGCGTCCACATCCGCCTGCGTGAGCAGCCCGCCTGTTTTGAATCCCCAGTAGGCATTGACAGGCTCTCCCTCCCTGATGGTTGTCACAACGTCCGAAACGCCGCCGCTCAGCGTAGGGTTGGCGCCGCCCAAGCTTACCACCTCGTTTTTGTTGTTGGAGGTGTTGAATGTAGCGCCGTAGGTCACATCGCCTGCTTTGTCATTCCAGGTCAGCATCAGCTCAAAGCCCCTGTTGTCCACAATGGCGGCGTTTTGCACGGGCGCGTCAAGGCCTATCGTGCCGGCAATGGGCAAGTTGACCAAAATTCCGTCGGTGCGCTTGTAGTAGTAGTCGGCCGCCACCGTTAGCCGGTTTCGCAAAAATCCCGCATCAATACCGACGTCGGTTTGCGCGCTGGTTTCCCAGCGCAGGTCTTTATTGGCCAAGACCGTTTGCATGTATCCCGTTATCAACGCTTCGCTAATGACAGCGTAGGTGGAAGTGTAGGATTCGTAGAAGGCATACAGGCCGGCGGTTTGATTTCCTGTTTTGCCCCACGAGCCGCGCAGCTTCAGGTCGGAGACGTATGGGAGGACGGATTCCCAAAAGGCCTCTTGCGAAATGCGCCAGCCGGCGGAGAAAGAGGGAAACGTGCCGAACTGGTTATCGCCCGTAAAGCGCGAGGTGCCGTCGTAGCGCAGGTTGGCCTCCAGGAGGTAGCGGCTGTCGTAGCTGTAGTTTACGCGCCCAAAGAACGACTGCAAGGCGTACTCGCTGTTGTACCCGTAGGCTTCCGACGTGGCCTTATCGCCCATGTTGATCGACGCCACATCGTTGTTGTAGAAATCCTGCCGGTAGGCTTCGTTGTGCGACCACCTGTTGACAATTTGCGAAAAGCCGCCCAGGGCGTGGATGGCATGTTTCCCGAACGCTTTTTCGTAGTCCAGCAAGGCGTTGAAGGTATACTCGTTCAGGTCTTCGCGGTAGTCCCGCATGCTGTTGCGGCTCCATGTACTTTGGGTACGCTTGCGGTTGGGGTTGGGGGTATAGGTATCCCCGGTGGTGGCAGCGCCCCATTCAAAAAAGCGCGTATCGGTTACGGTGAATTTGTTGATAAACTCTGCGGTTTTGTAGAATCTGTTGCGCAGGGCATACTGCGCGGTAAATTTCAGGCCGTCGTAAATATCCACCTCCCCCTTTAGGTTGGCGACCAGCAGGTTGTCGTAGAAATGCTTGTCGCCCCGCATGTTGGCATACATGAGCGGGTTGCTGTTTTTATTGCCCAAACCGTAGGAGCCGTCGGCGTAAACCGGCACCACAAAGTTGCTGGCGTGGAACATGGAGTAGAAAATGCCGCCGCCGCCGATATCGTAATCGTAGGCTCCGGGCGGCTCGAGCGAATAGCGCATGCGGTAGTTGAGGTCGGTCGAAAAGCGCACCCGCTTAAAGGGGGCAAAGTCGGTGTTTGCGCGAAACTCTTTGATGTCCGATTCAAAGTGGTCGATAATCCCGTCCTGCTTGTAGTAGCGTACGCCCATCAGCCCCTTTGCCTTTTCGTTGCCGCCGCTCACCGACAGGTGGTAGCTTTGCTGCGGCGCCGAATGGTACACCACATCTTGCCACTGGCTAAACAGGGGGTACTTTTCGGGGTCTTTGTCGTGGTTGTCTACCCACTCTTGAATCACCTCGTCGGAGTAGCGTATTCCCGCCCCGTTGTTGACCAGCGCCGCGTTTTTCAGGCGCATGTAGGTTACAGATTCCATTGGCTCCGGCGTATCCACCACGTTCTGCACGCCATAGTAGGCGTTGAAATCGACCTTCACCTTTCCGTCGCCGCCGCGCTTGGTGGTAACGAGCACTACGCCGTTGGCCGCACGCGAGCCGTAGATGGCGGTGGTGGAGGCGTCTTTCAGGATAGAAACCGCCTCAATATCGTCGGGGTTGACGTCGGTGATGCGCTGCTCCACGCCGTCCACCAAAATCAATGCATTGCTGTTGTTGATGGTGGTAATGCCGCGAATGCGGAGCGTGGTGTTGGCCAGCCCCGGAGCGCCGCCCTTGTCCAGAATGGTCAGCCCCGGCGCCAGGCCTTGCAGCGCGGCGGTGGTGCTGTTGGCAAGGCGGCTGATGCTTTCGCTGCGGATGTTGCCCACGGCGCCCGTCACGCTGACCTTCTTCTGCGTTCCGTAGCCTACCACAACGACCTCATCGAGAGACTGGTCGCTTTCGTCCAGCGTGACGTCAATTTGCCCGCGCCCGGCAACGGCCTCCTCCACCGTGGTCAGCCCCAGAAAGGAGAAGACTAACGTTGCCCCGGCGGGGGCGCTGATGGCGTAGCTGCCGGTGGCGTCGGTGGTAACGCCCACGGTAGCGCCCTTGACCACAACGCTTGCCCCCACAACGGGGTCGCCGCTACGGGAGGACACCGTGCCGGAAACGCTGATATGCTGCGCGCGCAGCGACAAGGGCAGCACGGCGCAAAGCAGCAGCAGCAGGCGCCTCACACGCCTTAGCCGGCTGCCGACGGCTTGAACAGGCGCAGGCGTAGCCCTACCTGGTCGATTCGGATCGAATTGTTTGTTCATAATAAAAATGGTTTAAGTTGGGAAAATTGGGATGAGAAAAAAGAATAAGCCGCCGAAAGATTCCGCTGCTTACCAGGGGAAGCGTAAAAAAAATGGCCGCCAAGATGCTCGACCGCACGCCAAATAAAAGCTCCAAGCTGTTGGAAAATAGAAGAAAATTACATACCTTGCGAGCTCGCCACCATGTGTGTGTGTGTGTGTGTGTGTGTGTGTGTGTGTGTGTGTGTGTGTGTGTGTGTGTGTGTGTGTGTGTGTGTGTGTGTGTGTGTGTGT
>JAIROF010000246.1 GCA_031257655.1 Prevotellaceae bacterium
AGATTGTGCCACCGCGCAAGGTCGAGCCAGCGCTTCTGCTCGTAAACAAACTCGTTGGCGCGTTCTTTCCTCAATGCCGCGCGCAATCCTGCCTGGTCGGAGGCCGTAATTTCAATATCGCTCGCCGTTGTGTTCAACATAGCGATGAAATTTTTTATGTGCAAAAGAGTTCATTAAGTTTTCAGATTTCACGAGCTTCATTTTTTTGCTTTTTTGGGGCGCTATTTACCACCCATTTTGACGATGCAAAGGTAGCATGGTGAAATCGAATTGTAAATACCATGTTTGTGGTATTTTTTACGGAAAAATGAAAAGGGATTTTCTCGCCTCAAAAGCAGCATATCCTTCGCTCGGCATAGCATTGTTCGAAAATAGCCCGCAGATGGCGGAGCTTTAAAGGATTTGCACAGCTGGAGAAGCCGGAGCTGTTTTTCGCCCGCCAAGAGTTAGCTCTTTTGCTGCGGCTGCTATTCGCTTTGCGCCCCCCCCGTGAAACAAAAAAATATATTACCTTTGTGCCACCTGTTTTGCACATTGCACGGGCGAGTTGGCCATGCACGTATAGCTTGATGCAGATATGGCATATTGTGTAGCCATGCTCGACGGCATAATTCAAGAAGCGCTTATGCACATACAGCCTCCACGGAAAAGGATTTCGGGTTTTTCAGCTATCGCAAGTTTGTTTTTGAATCGCCCGAGCTGTGGCCTGCCATGAAAGAAGCTTACTTGAGGGAACCTCTAAAAACCCCAAGCGCTGCGTTACGCTCCCTCGGCAAAATGCTCATTTACTTTAGTAAACTCCGCTTTTGCCTCAGTCGCAAGCCTTGATTTTGGGGGTTTTAGAGGTTCCCTTGAAAGAAATAGAAAAAAGCGTTTGGAAAAAAGAAAACGCCTTTGCCCGATGAAAACGGAAAAAACGCCAAAGCGAATGTTTAATGGTTAGGCTTTGTCGCCTTGCCCCTTGCTTTTCTCGTATTATTTGCAGGAAAATATAGTAGCTGTTGGGCTGGGTGATGTAGCATTTTGTTTTTTTGTTCTTAAAAGGGAAACCTTTATGGAAAAGGAAGATAAAAAAGCCACGGCAGAAAAGCCGCAGGCAAAAGAAGCTTCGTCGGCAAAAAAGCCGAAGTCAGCGTACACCATGTTTAGGGAAAAATATCCCAACGGGATAGGAGAAATTATCAACATGCGTGCCGTATTGCGATGAGGTATTACTTGGATACCAATACGATTATCTTCATACTGTTTGATAAGCATGAGGGAGATAATATCGGAAAGGAAGTGCTGGAGATTCTGAAAAATTATAAAAACACTTTTTATGTCAGCTCAATAGCCATGCGCGAATTGGTTAAATTATACAACGATGGCGAATTGAAATCAAAATTGTGTAAATCTCATAAAGAATTATTTGCACTAATTGAGCGGTTGAATTATGAAATAAAATCTTTTACAAGGCAGCATGTAATGGCTTACGCCGAATTAAATCCGGTCGGGAATCATAAAGCCCCCAACGACCATGTGATCATTGCTCAAGCCATTTCCAACAGGATACCGCTTATTTCATCCGATCACGCATTCAAGCGCTACCAAAAACAGGGTCTTCTGCTGGTTTTTACTAAGCGGTGAAGGATAAAAAGAGGCAAACAATTCTGCTGGGAGTCTCTAAAAACCCAAAAATCGAGGCTTGCGGCTGAGGTAAAAGCGGAGCTTACTAAAGTAAATGAGCATTTTGCCAATGGATCATAGCACAGCGCTTGGAGTTTTTCGAGATTCCCCTAAATGCGCCTTTTTACAGCCAGCTGCTTCACCCCCCTTTTTTCGCCGGTATGCTTTTTCCTCCTGCAAAAAACAATCGCTGCGTGCAGCGCCCCGCATGGCACGGCATCTTATTCACCCGGTGCTTTTCGCATACCGGGCACGCCGGAGGAAGCTACTTTTGCGCATCCCCCAGCGGCTATTTGCCTGCGGGGAATTGGGAAATTTTATGTACATTTGCCCCCCAATCAAAAAAGTTGAAGAAAATAGACATTGAAGAAATCAGCTATGACATACGGTTTACTAAAAGGCAAGCGCGGCCTTATTTTTGGGGCGCTCAACGAAAAATCTATTGCGTGGAAGGTGGCGGAGCGGGCCTGCGAGGAGGGGGCGCAGCTGGTGCTTACCAACACCCCCGTCTCCATCCGGCTGGGCAGCATCGACAAGCTGGCGGCAAAGCTCGGCGCCATCGTCATTCCTGCCGACGCGACCAAGGTGGAGGACTTGACAGCGCTGGTGCAGCAAGGCGTGGAGCACCTCGGCGGGCAGCTCGACTTTGTGCTGCACTCCATCGGCATGTCGCCCAACGTGCGCAAGGGCCGAACGTACGACGACCTCGACTACGCCTACCTGCAGCAAACGCTGGACATATCGGCCATTTCGTTCCACAAGCTGCTGCAGGTGTGCCGCAAGCTCGACGCCATTAGCAGCTGGGGGTCGGTGGTGGCGCTGTCGTACGTTGCGGCGCAGCGCACCCTTTACGGCTACAACGACATGGCCGACGCTAAGGCTATGCTCGAATCCATTGCCCGCAGCTTTGGCTACATCTACGGGCGCGAAAAGAAAATCCGCATCAACACCGTTTCGCAGTCGCCTACGCTCACCACCGCCGGCAGCGGAATCATGGGCTTCGACAACCTCGTGGACTTCGCCGACCGCATGTCGCCCCTCGGCAACGCCAACGCCGCAGACTGCGCCAACTACATCATCACCCTGTTCTCCGACCTCACCCGAAAGGTGACCATGCAAAACCTCTTCCACGATGGCGGATACGCCAGCATGGGCATGAGCTTCCGCGCCATGAAGGTCTACAACGAAGGCTTAGAGTACAGGGATGTGAAAGAGGATAAGACGAAGCAGCAGAGGAGAACCGAAGATGCGGGGGAAAAGAGCTAGCCGAAAAACACAACGGGCTGGGCGCACGCTCAAGCGTAGTAGCGCGCCGGCCCTTTTACGGCTCACCAAAAAGCTGGAAGTAGCATGAAAATAGCCCACCATAGCGGCGTGAGCATCGCCCTGCTGGACGAAGAACGCCTCACCGACGTGGAGGCGGCGCTCGACATTATCGGCGCCGCCTCCTGCCGCAACGCTTTTGCCATCGTAGCCGACAAATCGCTGGTTGCCGACGAATTTTTCGACCTCAAAACCCGCCTTGCCGGCGAAATGCTACAGAAGTTTTCGACCTACCGCTGCCGCCTTGTGATTTTTGGCGACTTCTCCGCCTGCGCGAGCAAGGCGCTGCACGACTTCATGCGCGAGTGCAACCGCGGAAACCTCATCGGGTTTGCCCCCGACGAGCCGGCGGCTGTGAGGCAGGCCGTCGTAAAAAGCGCTCCCGGCAATAGCGCCCCCTCCAGCCTCCGGCGCTAAGCCTCACAGCCTTTTATGCTGCGCTCGGCGTGGTGTGGTACGGAAATAGCGCACCCAACGGCGCAGATTTTTATCATTTACGCAGCGGAAGAAATGGGTAGCATCTGCGCAAATCATAAAAATCTGCGCCGTTGGGTGCGCCAAAAAACAAATCGCAGCTTCCGACCGCGCGGAGCGTATAGCCCATGTTTTATGGCAAATTTTTGATCGGAGCAGCGCCTCATTTTGATGCGTCGGCTGCTGCGTCGACCCTCCTGCGGCGCTGTGCGATTTGCTTTTTGTCGCAACTATGCCTACCTTTACCCCCTCCAATGCCCGAATGCAGCACCGGCAAAGTCGAAACATCAGCAGCGATTGCGCGCCGATGCCACAGGGGGAGGGGAGAATAGTAAGCGGCGGTCGGGCAGGAGAGAGGTTCGCCCGCCGCTATTGCACACGCTTGAAAACAACAACAACATGAAAAAGGCAATTTTATTTTTATCCGTCCTGATAGCCGGATGCTCGCCAAAGGTGGCGGAGAAAGAGTGCGACACGTTTGTCGAAAGCGCCGACCCGCATCCCGACGCTGCGGCATGGCGCTCAACCGGGTTTAACGTTTCGTTTGGCTCTACGGATGTTCGCTACGCCAAATACAGGCATCCGGATATTTCGACAGCCAGGTCGCAGAAGCTCTACGCATGGCGAGGGGAGCGGGTTTCGGCGCAGCTTGTTTTGTGGACGTCGGCGCCGCTACAGCAGGTAGAATGCCGCGTGCAGGCGCTGCAATCGGCCGGCGGCGCGGTTATTCCGGCCGAGGCGGTGCAGGCGCGGTTTGTGCGCTACGTGCTGACCGACGTTTTCGGGGAGGGATGCGGCTGGCGCAAGGCCGACGAGCAGCCCGCGTTTTTGGTGGGCGACATGCTCGACAACATAGCGTGCATCAGCATGGAGGCCAAAAGCGTTCGTCCCGTGTGGATAACCATCGACGTGCCCCCCACCGCCGCCGCCGGAGCATACCGCGGCGCGGTTGAGGTGTGCGCGCGCGGCAAGCGCCCCAAAACGCTGGCCATCGAGCTCAGCGTTGCGCCCAAAACGCTGCCGCCCGCATCGCAGTGGCGCTACCACCTCGACTTGTGGCAGCACCCCGCCGCCGTGGCGAGGGTGCACAACCTCAAGTGCTGGAGCGACGAGCATTTCGACGCCCTGCGCCCCGTGATGAAAATGCTGGCCGATGCCGGACAGAAAGTCATCACCGCCACGCTCAACAAAGACCCCTGGAACCACCAGTGCTACGACGCCTACGAAGACATGATTCGCTGGACAAAAAACGCAGACGGAACCTGGTCGTACGACTACACCGTATTCGACCGGTGGGTCAACCTCATGATGGAGCTTGGCGTCAACAAAATGATAAGCTGCTATTCGCTCTCGCCGTGGAACAACGAGCTGCGCTATCGCGATGCAAAATCGGGCGAGATGGTAACCGTCAGCGCCGACCCCGGCACAAAAAAATTTGCCGAAATGTGGCGCCCTTTCCTCAAAGATTTTGTGCAGCATCTCTCCCAAAACAAGTGGCTGGAGATAGCCAACATCGCCATGGACGAGCGCCCGCCCAAGGTGATGGACGAGGTGCTTGACCTTTTGGGCAAGGTTGCGCCGCAGCTGGGCGTCTCCATTGCCGACAACCATAAGAGCTACAAGCGCTATCCGCACATCCGCGATTTCTGCATGGACATCGGCTCCATTCCCGACTCCGCCGATTTGGCCTACCGCAAGCTCAAAGGCCTCAACACGACCTACTACGTTTGCTGCGCCGACAAATTTCCGAATACGTTTACCTTCTCCGACCCCGCAGAGGCGGTTTACGTGGCGTGGCACGCAAAGGCGAAGGGGCTCGATGGCTTCCTGCGATGGTCGTACAACTCCTGGGTAGAAAATCCGGTGCTGGATTCCCGATTCAGGACATGGCCTGCCGGCGACACCTATATCGTTTACCCCCAGGCGCGGAGTTCGATACGCTTTGAGCGCCTGCGGGAAGGCGTGCAGGATTACGAAAAAATTTCGGCCCTCACAGGCGAGCTCGAGCAGCAGAAAACCCCCGAAGCGGAGGCGCAGCTGCAATCCATACGCGCAACGCTGAAGCCGTTTAGCGCATCGGTCAAGCCGGATAGCCTCGGAGCGATGCTCGAACAGGCAAAAATGCTATTCAGGCAGTGAAAAAGCAGGGTGGCGGCGTAAGCCGGCGGCGGCGAAAACCCTCATTTGCCCGCTCGTGCTCATGCTCCGCAGGGCCGAAAGCAGCGCACCGGGCAAGGGCAGGCGATTCCCTATCGCCCACCGGCTCACAGGTTTTGAACACTCCGACAGCCCAATGTCAACAACATTTTGTGTTAATTCTTCGCACCCCACACGATAAAAAAATATATTCGCTTATCTTTGTGGCGCAATCCGGAGCCGACAAAAACCCGGGAAATATTGGTTACCATGAAGTTAAATACATTTTTCAGCAGCATAGCGCCAAAAGAAAATAAGTTCTACCCTATTTTGAGGAGCATGTCCGACAACATCCTCGCCTGCTCGGAGCTGCTGATAAAGCTGACAGACACCGATGATAAGGACGTTCGCGAAGAGTTTCGCCGGTACATCAAAACGCTGGAGACAAAGGGCGACGTGATGCTCATCACGCTGTTCGACGAGCTGAACAATACGTTCATCACCCCGTTTGACCGGGAAGACCTGAACGCGCTGGGCGAAAAGCTCGACGACGTGCTCGACGGCATGCACAGCGCCGCAAAGCGCATCGCCATGTACCAGCCCGACAAGCTCCCCCGGCAATCCATGCAGATGGCAATGCTGCTGAAGAAAAGCTGCGAGCTCATCCACAAGGCGGTGGGCGAGCTGGACGCGATGAAAAAAAGCCCCAAAACGGTGAAGGAAATATGCTCGGAGCTGCACAAAATAGAAAATCAGGCAGACGACCTCTACGAGCACTTCATAACCGACCTCTTCCGGAATGAAAAAAACGGAATAGAGCTCATCAAGCTGAAGGAAATCATGCAGGAGCTTGAGCGGGCAACCGACAAGGCCGACAACGTTGGCAAAATTATCAAAACCATCATCGTAAAATACGCGTAAGAACAAGCCAACTCCAGCACCATGGCCATACTAATCGTAATCATAGCGCTTGCGCTTCTTTTCGACTACATCAACGGGTTTCACGACGCCGCAAATTCCATTGCAACGGTCGTTTCGTCAAAGGTGTTAACGCCAACGCAGGCGGTGATATGGGCGGCGGTGTTCAACTTTGTGGCTTACTTCATCGCCAAGTTTATCATCGGAGAATTTGGCATTGCCGACACCGTGTCAAAAACCGTCGACATGAGCTTCATTGCCAACCCCTCGCACGTCATCATTGCGGGGCTTATTGCCGCCATCATCTGGAACCTTATCACCTGGTGGTTTGGCATTCCCTCCTCCTCGTCGCACACGCTCATTGGCGGGTTTGCCGGCGCAGGCATTGCAGCGTCGGGATTTGAGGCGGTGCACGCGGGGGTTATCGGCGTCATAGCGCTGTTTATTGTCGTGGCGCCCCTCATCGGCATGGTGGGCGGAAACATCATTACCTTAGTCACCTTTCACATCGTTCGCCGCGTTAAGCCCTCCAAAGCCGACCGGTGGTTTAAGCGGATTCAGCTCATATCCTCCGCAGCGCTTAGCATTGGGCACGGGCTGAACGATTCGCAAAAAGTCATGGGCATCATAGCGGCCGCCCTGATTGCCAACAGCCACTCCCAGCAGCTGCCCGGATGGATGCAGATGACCTCAATGGCCGACATGCACGACTGGATTCCCATAGGATGCTTTACCGCCATTGCGCTGGGAACGGTGAGCGGCGGGTGGAAAATTATGAAAACTATGGGCAACCGCATTACCAAAATTACGCCCATGGAGGGCTTTTGCGCCCAGGCGGCGGGGGCGATAACCCTCTTCATTACCGAAATCCTGCACGTGCCGGTGAGCACCACCCACGTGATTACGGGCAGCATCATTGGGGTAGGCTCGGTCAAAAGGCTATCGGCGGTGCGCTGGGGCGTAACCGTCAACCTCCTCTGGGCTTGGATTCTCACCATTCCCGTGAGCGCGCTGCTGGCCGCAATGTTTTACCTGCTCGTTTCGCACATCTGCTGACCGGGCTGCTCATTACAGCCTCCCTCCGATTACTCCCTTACCTGCCCGTTTCCCTCCACAATCCACTTGTACGAGCACAGCTCGCTGAGCCCCATTGGGCCGCGCGCGTGGAGCTTTTGCGTGCTGATGCCGATTTCTGCGCCAAGCCCCAGCTGGGCGCCGTCGGTAAAGGCGGTAGAGGCGTTGGCGTAGACGCAGGCGGCGTCCGCCATTTGCTGAAAAAAGGCGATGCTTTTTGGGTTTTCCGACACAATGCATTCGCTGTGCATGGTGCCGTGTACGTTGATAAAGTCCACAGCCTCCTCCACGCTGCACACCGTTTTTACGGCCATCTTGTAGTCCAAAAATTCGCAGCCGTAGTGCTCCGGTTCGGCGTGGCGCAGCAGGGCGGCGGGGTAGGCGCCCTGCAGGGCGCCAAATGACGGCTCGTCGGCAAAGAGGGTGACGCCGGCCGCCGCCAGCGGTTGGCCTATGGCGGGCAAATCGTGCAGCCTTTTGGCGTTTATGAGCAGGCATTCGGCGGCGTTGCATACGCTCACGCGCCGCGTTTTGGCGTTGGCAACGATGCGCTGCGCCATGCCCGCGTCTGCCGATTCGTCGATGTAAACGTGGCACACCCCTGTGCCCGTTTCGATGACGGGGATGCGGGCGTTGCTGCGCACAAAGCGGATGAGGCTTGCGCTGCCGCGCGGTATCACCACGTCTACCAGGCCAGCGGCGTTGAGCAGCTCGCCGGCGGCTTCGCGCGAGGCGGGCAGCAGCTGCGCCGCCAGCGCGCTCACGCCGTGCTTTTGGAGCGCTGCGTGAATGACGGAGATGATTGCCTCGTTGGAGCGCTGCGCGTCGCTGCCCCCCTTGAGAACGCAGGCATTACCGCTCTTGAGGCAAAGCGAAAACACGTCGAAGGTAACGTTGGGGCGCGCCTCGTAGATGACGCCAACAACGCCAAAGGGTACGCTCTGCTTGGTAATTTTCATCCCGTTGGGGCGCGTGGTTTGCAGCAGGATTTTGCCCAGCGGCGAGGGGAGCGACGCCACGCTGCGGATGTCGGCGGCAATGCCGGCAATGCGGTCGGCGCTCAGCAGCAGCCGGTCGTACAGCGGATGGCTGCTGTCCATGCAGGAAAGGTCTTTGGCGTTCTCGGCCAAGATAAAATCGGATTGGCGTACCGCTTCGTCCGCCAGCGCCAGCAGCACGGCGTTAACCTCGGCGCCGGTGAGCCGGCTGAGGGTGCGCGATGTGGCGCGGATTTTTTGCAAAAGCTCTTTCATCTCTTTCTCTTCGTTGCTTCTTGGGGTAAAGGGAAGCTTTGGGGTAAAGGGAAGCTCTAAAAGCTCCGGGAGCAAAGCTTGCGGCTGAGGCAAAAGCGGAGCTTACTAATTCAAGCTTCCCACATTTTAAAAATGGCGGAATAGCAAATAGTGGTAAAATGCATCAATGTGTAAATCGTTAATATGCTCTGCTCGGTCGAAAGCTGCGATTTGTTTTTTGGCACGCAGATGGCGCAGATTTTTATGATTTGCACAGATTCTTATGATTTGCACAGATTTTAGCCCTTTCTTCATCTGCGGAAATCATAAAAATCTGCGTCATCTGCGTGCTATTTTTACACAAAACTATGCCGAGCGCAGTATAATATGCGGACCGGAGATTGGCGCAGCCAATTGGCGATGGTAGATTTTAGAGGGTTCCCTTTACTGCAGCCAAACAAATTTCGGCGTAAGTTCTCCGTGCACCGCTGTGCAGCTATTTACGCCGACGAGCACGGAGGCTTCACCGAGGAGCACAGCGCGCAGCGCTTGGGTTTTAAAGCGGTTCTCTAAAATAAAAAAGCCTTGCAGTATTACAACTTGCAAGGCTTACCGGTTGCGGAGACAGGACTCGAACCTGTGACCTCCGGGTTATGAGCCCGACGAGCTACCAACTGCTCTACTCCGCGATATGGGTGCAAAGATATGGTTTTTATTTTGAATATCCAAACCGCTGCACAAAAAAAATTTTTTTTTCGTCGCCTGTTGGGGCATTATTTCTCTGTATCAGGCTCAAAAAAAAAATGAAGGTGCGCTACACCAGCTTCATGCCGTCGAACACGTTCATCACCTCTTTTACAGCCTTGGCGGAGGCGTCGAAATCCTTGCGCTCGTTTTCGTCGAGCTCAATTTCGATGATTTGCTCCACGCCTTTTCGGCCCAGCTTCACCGGCACGCCAAGGAATATATCCTTAACGCCGTATTCGCCGTTGAGCTTTACGCAGCAGGGGAAGATGCGCTTTTGGTCGCGGAGGATAGCCTCTACCATTTGCGCGGCGGCCGACCCCGGAGCGTACCATGCCGATGTTCCCATGAGCTTTACCAGCTCTCCGCCGCCGTTTTTGGTGCGCTCAATGATGGCGCTCAGCTTGTCTTTGTCGATGAGCTGCGTCACGGGGATGCCGGCCACGGTGGTGTAGCGCGGAAGCGGCACCATGGTGTCGCCATGGCCGCCCAGCAGCAGGGCTTGGATATCCTTGGGGCTGCACTGTAGCGCTTCTGCAAGGAAGGCGCGGTAGCGAGCCGTATCGAGCACGCCGGCCATGCCCAGCACCTTGCTCGAGCAGGTCTTTGCCGTGAGGCAGGCGCAGTAGGTCATCACGTCCAGCGGGTTGCTCACTACAACAAGGATGGCGTCGGGCGAATGCTTCACTACGTTTTCGGTTACCTGCTTTACGATGCCGGCGTTGACCGATATGAGGTCGTCGCGGCTCATGCCCGGCTTGCGGGGAAGGCCGGAGGTGATGACAACAACGTCGGAGTTGGCCGTGCGGCTGTAGTCGTTCGTGACGCCCGTTACGCGCGAATCGTAGTAGTTGATGGGCGCGGTTTGCCACAGGTCGAGCGCCTTGCCTTCGGACACGCCTTCTTTGATGTCGAGCAGGATAACTTCGTTGGCCAGCTCGCGCTCGGCGCAAATCTGTGCACAGGTGGCGCCTACGTTGCCTGCGCCGATAACGGTAATTTTTGTTGTACTCATGTTGCTTTATTCATGTTGATTGGGTTAAAAAATTCAAAACAATTTTTAAGCCCCAAAGATAGATATTTTTGCGCACCAATATTTGGCTGTTAATAAAAAATATGCTACTTTTGCCCCGCCTATTTTTGGAGAGATGGCAGAGTGGTCGATTGCGGCAGTCTTGAAAACTGTTGAGCTGCAAGGCTCCGGGGGTTCGAATCCCTCTCTCTCCGCAGCAAGCTATGATTTTCAACGATTTGCAATAAAAACACCCGAAAAGAAGCCCATTTAGGGACTTTCGGGTGCTTTTTTTTTGCGCCTGCGCTCAAGTCTCTCCGCTCCGTTCCGCGATGTATTTCCCCAATCCGGCAAGAATTTTTTCTTCTGTTTGGCGGAAAAGCAGCCGCGCCAAGCGCTACCGGGCCGGCGCCAGCATCCGCTGCATCAGGAGCTCGTTTTCAAAGGAGTGGGGCGATTTTTTCCGCCATTCCTTTTTTACCCCCGTAACCTCAAACCCCAGCTTGCGAAATAGCGCCACGCTCGCCGCGTTGCTTTCGGCAACGCTACAGTAGAGCTGGTGCAGGTGTAGCGTGTCGGCAGCGTACCGGATGAGCAGGCGCACGGCCTGCGTGGCGTACCCTTTCCGGCGAAAGGACGGCTCGTAGATGATAATTCCCACCTCTGCGCGCAGGTTTTGCGGGTCAACGTCGAAGAGGTCTGCTGCGCCAACCGTAACGCGCGCGCCGTCGGCCTGCAGCACGTCTACCATCAGGCGAAGCTGGCGGGCGGCGTAAATGTCTTGCTGCGCATCCTGAATGTACCGCTGAAGGGTATGCCGCGAGCAGGGCGCAAGCAGGCTGCCTGCGCCCCACACCGCGGGGTTGTTCTCCTTTTCGTAGAGCAGCTCCAAGTCTAAGGGCTCTACGGCGCGTAGAAATACGTTACCTGACCTCATGTCCTGACCTCAAGGTGTGCTCCTATTTTTTCAGCGTAAACTCCTTCTTGATGGCGTCAACGAAGTCGAGCTTTTCCCAGGTAAAAAATTCGATTTCCTTGGTCTGCTTTTTCCCGCCGATGCTCAGCTGAACTTTTCGTGTAAACGGCGCTCTTCCGAAGTGTCCGTACGCCGCCGTTTCCTCAAAGATGGGGTTGAGCAGCCCCAGGCGCTGCACAATGGCGTAGGGGCGGAGGTCGAACAGGCTTTCCACCTTTTGCGCAATTTCGCCGTCGCTCAGCCTCACCTTTGCCGTTCCGTAGGTGTTGACGTAAAGGCCCACCGGCTTTGCGACGCCAATGGCGTAGGCAACCTGCACCAGCACCTGCCCGGCAACGCCTGCCGCCACCAGATTTTTGGCAATGTGGCGGGCAGCGTACGCGGCGGAGCGGTCGACCTTGCTGCTGTCCTTGCCCGAAAACGCGCCGCCGCCGTGCGCACCCCAGCCGCCGTAGGTGTCGACAATGATCTTCCGTCCGGTAAGCCCCGTATCGCCATGCGGGCCGCCAATGACAAACTTTCCCGTGGGGTTGACGTGCAGGATAATTTTTTTGTCAAACAGCTTGGCAACGCTGCTGCCCAGCTTTTTTACGGTGCGCGGGATGAGGATGCCCTGCACGTCGTCCTTAATTTTTTTGAGCATTGCGGCGTCCTTGTCAAACTCGTCGTGCTGCGTGGAGAGCACAACGGTGTGCACGCGCAGCGGCTTGTTGCTGTCGTCGTCGTACTCCACGGTCACCTGGCTTTTGCTGTCCGGGCGCAGGTAGGTCATCACCTTTCCCTCGCGCCGAATGGCCGCCAGCTCTACCAGCAGCTCGTGCGCAATGGTGAGCGAGAGCGGCATGAGCTCTTTGGTTTCGTTGCAGGCGTAGCCAAACATAATCCCCTGGTCGCCCGCGCCCTGGTCTTCCGCCTTTTTGCGCACCACGCCCTGGTTAATGTCCGGCGATTGGGCGTGAATGGCCGATATTACGCCGCACGAGCTGCTCTCAAACATGTATTCGCCCTTGTTGTAGCCAATGCGCGCTATCACGCGCCGCGCGGTTTCCTGCACGTCTACGTAGGCGGAGGTGTTGACCTCGCCGCTCAGCACGCACAGGCCGGTTGTTACCAGCGTTTCGCAGGCAACCTTTGAGTCCGGATCCTGGCGCAGAAATTCGTCTACCAGCGCATCCGAAATTTGGTCGGCAACCTTGTCGGGGTGTCCCTCCGATACCGACTCCGAAGTAAAGAAGTAAGCCATAATTTTTTTTTGTTTTTTTAGTTGGTTGTTTGTATGAAAATTTCTACGATAAAAGTAGCCACGTTGCCCAAATCCCTGCGCCAACCCCGGCACAGGTACTTGCGGATCACGGTAGAAAAATTTTTTTTGGGGAAAACAAGCAGAAAGGAAACAAGCGCGCTTTAGCATTTTTTTCCGTGGTTGCAATCGTCTCAAATTTTTCCACTAAAATTGTGCGCAAATGTAGCATATATTTTTTTGCCGCCACCGCTTATCTTGTTAAAAAATTCAAAGATGCGCTGTCCGCTTCATCGGGGGATGGCAAATTCTTCACCCGTTTCTTCGTAAACCGCACTGCCCTTCTTAAAAGCGGGGGAAGATAAAACGTCGGATATTTTGCAAAGCGTTCGTATAAATTTATTTATCCGTTTTTTTTTACACCGGCTATCTTCCCATAAGCCATGCGAATGGCGTCTGCTACTGTTTTTGCTTCATCTATGGTGTTGTATCTTCGGTAGTGTCATAAATTGTGGGAGTGAAAAACCTAATTTTAATAACAAAACAACCTCAGTAGCAGAGCGATATAATAGAAATAACAACCTCATTAACCTCATTTATGTAAATGATTTATAATCAGCGCAATACTTGCCATATCATACAATTTATGACATCACCGCCGATTTTTATGATTTGCGCAGATGCTTATGATTTGCGCAGATTTTAGCCCTTTGGCTGCGCCGAGCTCCGCTACGCTCCTGTTCTTCAGCTGCCTAAATCGTAAAAATCTGCGTCATCTACCGCGCTATTTTTACACAGAGCTATGCCGAGCGCAGTATAGCATCTCATTTGAAGTTCGAAGCATCAAAACCAGACTTCAGAAATCCAAAGCGCAGGCGGAGGAATAGGCGAAAGAGCGGATTTCATATTTCAAAAAAAATGCACAATTCGCGCAATTCACAGCCAAAAATAGCTGAGCTTCAACAAATTGCAAAAATCCCCATAAGGTGATCAATGCCCATCGAATTAAGCATCGCGCAAAAGTTGAATAATAAATTGGCGTCTTCATTAATCAGTGTGTATTAGATAGATAGCGAACATGTAGCGCCCCAATTTTTATCCGCGCGATTGGAAATCTCACGAATTTCACCTAATTTTGTCGACAGCGAAAGGGCGCCCAACAGATTTGCCCGGCGTTTGCGGTCGGCGTTTGCCCAACATTTGTCCGGAATTTGCGATTTGCGGTCAGCAAAAGCGCCGCGACATTTGGCCGGTACGTGCCCGCGCCAACCTCTTTTGACAGGAAAATGAGCAACCCATACTACGACAACCATACCCACAACACCGCCCCGTTCGTGAGCACGGGGGTAGAGCCGCCGCCGCAGGTCAACCCCGACGTGCGGGCGCGGCTCAAGAGGCCGCAGGCGCTTTCGGCAGATGACTACGTGGAGGGCATTGTAAGCGGCAGCCGCATGATCTTGGGGCGCGCCATCACCATGGTGGAGAGCGTGCTCCCCGCCCACCGCGAGCTGGCGCAGGCCGTTGTGGAGCGCTGCCTCCCCCACTCCGGGCGCTCGGTGCGCGTGGGTATCACCGGCGTGCCCGGCGCAGGAAAAAGCACCTTCATTGAGGCTATCGGCAGCTACCTTACGGGGCTTGGCAACAAGCTGGCCGTGCTGGCCATCGACCCGAGCAGCGAGCGCAGCGGCGGCAGCATCCTCGGCGACAAAACCCGCATGGAAACGCTCGCGGGCGACCCCAACGCCTTCATCCGCCCAAGCCCAAGCGCAGGATCGCTGGGCGGCGTGGCGCGTAAAACGCGCGAAAGCATTATCCTCTGCGAAGCCGCCGGGTTTAACGTGATCTTTGTGGAAACGGTGGGCGTAGGCCAGAGCGAAACGCAGGTGCACTCAATGGTCGACTGCTTCCTGCTCCTCATGCTCTCCGGCGCCGGCGACGAGCTGCAGGGCATCAAGCGCGGCATCATGGAAATGTCCGACATCCTCGCCATTACCAAAGCCGACGGCGAAAATACCGACAAGGCTACGGCGGCGCGCATACAGTACCAAAGCGCGCTCAACCTCTTCCCGCCCCACGAATCGGGCTGGAAGCCGACGTCGCTCACCTGCTCCGCCGTGAGCAAAACAGGGCTTACCGAGGTCTGGAAAAATGTGCTGGACTACGCCGCGCTGACCAAAAGCAGCGGCTACTTTGACCGCAAACGCCGCGAGCAAACAAAGTACTGGATGTACGAGGCTATCCACGAGGCGCTGCGCGACCGCTTTTACAACAACCCCCAGGTGCAGGCCGCGCTGCCCGAGCTGGAGCGCGAGGTGCTGGAGGGTAAAATCAGCTCGTTTGCCGCAGCCAGAGAGCTGCTGCTAATATAGTAACGCTACAAATCGCCAAAAGTGCTTTCCCACGCCATCATCCATATTCTACAAAACACCGCGTTCATCCTCGGCCTGGTGATGACCATGCTGCTGCTCGTGGAGTACGCCAACGCAACGGCGCGCTCGCGCGGGCTGCTGCGGCTCAAGCAATCGCCGCTGGGGCAGCTGCTGGTGGCCGCGCTCCTGGGCATGATACCGGGATGCATTGGCGGATTTGCCGTCGTGGCGCTCTTTGCGCACGGCGTGGTGAGCTTTGGGGCGCTGGTGGCCGCTATGGTGGCCGCCATGGGCGACGAGGCGTTTGTGATGTACGCCTCGTTTCCGCTAAAGGCGCTGATGCTGCAAGGGATTTTGCTGGCGGCGGCGCTCGCCTCGGGCGGCGCCGTCAACCTGCTGTGGAAAAACCGGCCTGCCCCCGCCGCCCTGCTGCGCTCCTCCGCCTCCTCCGCCTCCTCCTCCGCCGCCGCCGATGCCGATGCCGCCGATGCCGATGCCGATGCCGCCGATGCCGTCGCCCCCTGCTCCGGCAACGAGCGCCGCCATCGGCGCCACGAAGAGGCTGCCGGCAGCGACCGGCGCGAAAGCCGCAGGCGCATCTCCCTCCGGCGGGCAGCGCTCGCCGGTGGCCTCCTGCTCTTCATGGCGGCAACCGTGAGCGGAGCGCTGGGGCACTCGCACGGGGGGCACGGCAGCCTGTTTGGCGAACGCCATATCAACCTGTTTTTTCTGATTCTTGCGGCGGCGGCGCTCGCCGTTGTTGTCCGCGTCGACGAGCGCTTTCTGGAGCGCCACCTGTGGCGTCACGTGCTAAAGAAGCACTTTGTGCGGATACTCCTCTGGACGCTGGGCGCGCTCATTGCCATTGCCGTGCTCAACCGCTACATTGAGGCGCAGGCGTGGGTGCGCGGCAACCAGCGCTACATGCTTGTCGCGGCAATGCTCATCGGGTTTATTCCGGCGTCGGGGCCGCACCTGGTGTTTGTGCTGCTGTTTGCGCAGGGCAGCATCCCGTTCAGCGTGCTGCTGGCGAACACCATCATGCAGGACGGACACGCCGGCATTCCGCTGCTCGCCGAATCCAAGCGAGGATTTATCTGCATGAAAGCCGTAAAGGGGGTTGCGGCCGCAGGGGCGGGCGCCTGCGGGATGCTGCTCGGGTTTTGACGCGCTGCGGCCGCCGCTACGCGACTTTTCCGGCACATCGCAATTTTCGACCGTGAGGAGTATGAATCAAGGAGTATGGATCAATAAACAGGTTTCACAATTTTCGAGCGCATTTACTATCCGGTAGAATGTGCCTGCACCCGGCTCAATAACGCCTTTCTCAATTTTGGAAATGTAGGCTTTATCCGTTCCGATGCGCTTGGCGAGCTCCGCTTGCGCTATCTTTTCGCTCTGGCGGCATCCATGATAAGCTGCCCCATGCAGTAGGCGTATGCATCCCGGCGGAATGCCTCGCGCTCGGGAGTACCCACCTTACCGTACTTGCTGTCTAATACCACGTCGTAATCGGCTATTTGATGGTTGTTTTCATGCTTTCTTGTCTGCATAGTATTCACTTTTTATCGTTAACGCCTTTTCTATTTCGCTTTTTGGCGTTTGCTGGGTTTTCTTTTGGAAGCCGTTGAACAAAACGATGATTTGCCCTCCGTCGAAAATAAAAAACGCGCGATGGATATTGCCATTATATTCGGTTCTTAGCTCATTAAAGCCTCTCGCGGATATGTTTGACAAATTTTACAGATACTCTGTCCTGTGTTTTAAGCAAATCAAGGCCGTAGTGTATCTTTTGTTGCTCTTTCTCGGTGAGCGTTGCCATAAACGCAGTAAAGTATCCGCCGTATGTTCTTATTCTCCTTTCCATACCGCAAAAATACATGAAAACTCCAGATTCCCAAGCGCAGGCGAATGAAAATTTGTTGGCATTACGTAAAAAACAACCCGTCGGCAGTTCCTATGGGTTGCACAACGGGTGTTGTTATCTTTAGCTGGGCAAAGCCCCTCAGGGCTAATTTTTTGGCTACAAAAGTAGCGCTATTTTTTGAAGCGGCAAAATATTTTTTTCCTGCCGACAAAACGTTAACCCGCGTAGCGCTTCAACCGCCGCCGCTACGCGCCTTTTCCACCGCATTTGCCAGCTCCACAAACTCCGCCACGCTCAGCTGCTCGGGGCGCATGGCGAGCAGCGGGTGGCTTAGCGTTGCGTCGCCAAGCAGCGGCTTCAGCGAATTGCGGAGCGTCTTTCGCCGCTGGTTGAAAGTTGTTTTTACCACCTGCCGAAACAGCGCTTCGTTGCAGCAAAGCGCCGGAACGCTGTTGCGCGTCAGGCGCACTACGGCAGACTTTACCCTGGGCGGCGGCGCAAACACATGCTCATCTACCGTAAACAGGTATTCGATGTCGTAGTAGGCCTGCAGCAGCACGCTGAGGATGCCGTAAGCCTTGCTGCCGGGGCTTCCGGCCAAGCGCGCGGCTACTTCTTTTTGCAGCATGCAAACGACCTCCGGCACGCTGTCCTTGTGCTCCAGCACCTTGAAGAATATTTGCGATGAGATGTTGTACGGAAAATTTCCGATGAGGCAAAACCTTCCGCGCATCAGCTGGGGTAAGTCCACCTGAAGGAAGCTGCCGTGCACGAGGCGGGGCGCGAGCTCGGGGAAGCGCTGCCGCAGGTAGCTCGTCGCCTCAGCGTCAACCTCCACGGCGTACAGGGTGATATCCTCCCGCCGGAGCAGGAAGTGCGTCAGCGCGCCCGTGCCGGGGCCTACCTCAAGCACGCTGCGCGATTTGGCGGCCGTGAGGCTGTGCGCAATGCGCTCGGCTATCGCCATGTCGGTGAGGAAGTGCTGGCCTAAGCGCTTTTTGGTGCGAACGGAGGGTGGCGCCATTTACCGCTTACCTTATAAAGTTGGTGGCAACGCGCGCTTCGTAGGCTGGCAAGGCAATGCCGGCAGCCCTGCCGGCGGCAATGCACTTCAGCAGCCACGCCATGTTTTGCCCCAGCGTGCGCATGGTCTGCATTCCCTCCAAATCCTTGCGCACCTCGTCGGGCGAGTTGCCGTGCACCATATTCCAGTACTGCGACGGCGCTACGGGCATGTTGCAAATGGTGAAGTACTTGTTGAGCTGCTCCAGGGCGGCGGTGCTGCCCGCCCGGCGGCAGCTGACCACCGCTGCGCCGGGTTTGCCGGCAAAGCGTTTGCCCGCCGCGTAAAACAGCCTGTCCAAAAACGGCGTAATGAAGCCCGACGCGGCGGCGTAGTGCACCGGCGAGCCGAATACAAAGCCATCGAGCTCCGATACCCGCTCGGCAACTGCGTTGACGCTGTCGTTCAGCGCGCACTGCCCGGTAGAGCGGCAAACGCCGCAGCCCCGGCAGCCCGATACCGCCTCGGCGCCAAGCCAAAAAATTTCCGTCTGCACGCCGCTATTTTCCAGCGCAGACGCCACCTCCGACAGGGCGGTAAAGGTGCACCCCCTTTTGTGCGGGCTGCCATTTATCAGTAGTACTTTCATAGCTGTTTTATTTTGAGAGTTGGGTATCGGTTGATGTTCGCCGTTGCCGGATGTCGCCGCCGAGCTTGCATTTTCGCGCTGCGGCAAAAGCTTCACTCCGGCATACGCTGCCGCTGCGCCTGCGGCTGCCGCGCCGGCGCACTTCAGGGCGTCCCTGCGCGATATTTTTGGAGGCTTGCTCATGCGGATGATTTTTACTTTTTTTTCGTGCTTTTTTTCGGCAATATCGTAGCTACTTTGCCAACAGCATTTACGTGCTGCTATTCGTCTTAAAAAGATACTTTACAACAAATACGAAAATTCCTATTACGTTTGCAGATGTTGTTGTGAGAAGCGCTACTACTACCACATCCGACAAGCTCAACACGCGGCACCCGCATAGCGCTACCATCGCCATTGTAGCGGCTAAAAATGCAATAAGCAGCCAAAATATTTTGCGGGCAAATTGCTTCCTTTCCAATCTGTCCTGCCTGCTGCTCTCCAAAATTTCGCGACGCAAGCTTAGGTTAATCCGGCTACGCTCCCTGAGTATATCCTCCGGCGTCATCTCCTTGCTGTCATCGCCTTGCTTAATGCTTGCGGCGTAGCTTTTAGCTGTCATATCCCAAGCACTTTTTTGTAGAACACTTTGGTGTAGAGGTCGGGTATCGGGTTGTTTTTCCCCTCCTCGTAGCAGAGCGCCCACGGCGTTCCCTTTCTGTGAAGCAGCTCAACCATTTGAGCGTCGGAAAAGCTAAGGTACTTTTCCCACACGGCAGCCGCTATTTCTTTTATGCTGTCGTTGCCATCTCCGATTTCGGGAAACGTCCACTTTGCCTGCCCGTTTTTCCATTCGGCGACAACCGATTTTTCTGTTATGGGGTTGTTTCTATTGTACTTAAACGAGTGGTACACGGAGGGTATCACGGGGCCGTTTTTCCATGCCTCCACCACGTCAAAGCGCGGGTCGAGGGCGGATTCATCAAGTAGCGCGAGGCAAAATCCATGGGTAATATAAACGCGCTTCATTAGCCCAAATTGCCGCAACTCCACTTTGCTCTTTTGTGACAAGTCAACGAAGTAGTTTGCCAGCGCTGTTGCATTTATGTTCATAGCGTATCTCTATATAATTTTGTTTTTTGGCTGTGGTTGCCATGCGATTTTTTCGGATAGCAGACTTGCACGCCAAGCCTAAATTCAAGTAATTGAGCCATTTTCATTTTTATAACGCAAAATGCGTAACGCATTTTGCGTTGCGCATTTTGCGTAATGCATTTTGCGTTGTGCCTAATAAATGTGCCTAATAAAAAGGACGTTTTTTATCAGCAAAAGTAGGTAATTGCTTGGATTGTCAACAAGAAACAGCGTAAATATTGTGAAAAAATGTGACGACACGTCGCAACATGTTGATATTAACTGTTTTACAGTTCTACAACCGTTAGCTGGCATGGCAGGCTGCAATAAGTTCGCAATGAGGTGATGAAAAATGACGTGATGAAAAGTGAGCTATACTGCGCTCGGCATGGTTTTGTACGAAAATAGTGCGCAGGTAGCGCAGATTTTAGAGGATCCCGATTAGCTATTATCCGGCAAGTAGCCTTACATTTCTGCGCCAATGCTGTATCTTTCCGCGTGTAAAAAAACTTTTTTCATTACATGCGCTTGAGGAACCCGAGTATTTCATGTACTTTTGCAGGCAGCAAAGCATATAAATTTTTGAGGTTATGAAAATTCTATTTATTGGCGGCACCGGTACCATTAGCGCAGCCGTTTCGCGCGCGCTGCTTGCCCAGGGGCACGAGCTTTACTTGGTGAATCGTGGCAACAACCGCAGCCGCCTTCCCCAAGGCGCCATTTCGCTGGTGGCGGACGTCAACAACGAGCAGAGAGTGGCGGAGCTTATCCGCGATTTGAGCTTTGATGCGGTTGCCGATTTTATTGCCTATGTTCCGGAGCACCTGGAGCGCGACTACCGGCTGTTTAAGGGTAAAACGAAGCAGCTTGTTTTTATCAGCTCAGCTTCGGCCTACCAAAAGCCCCTGTCGGACTACCGGATATCAGAGGGGACGCCGCTTGCCAACCCGTTTTGGGAGTATTCGCGCAACAAAATTGCCTGCGAGGAGTACCTCATGCAGCGCTACCGCAGCGAAGGATTTCCGGTCACCATTGTTCGCCCCAGCCATACCTACAGCGAAACCTCCGTACCGCTTGGGGTGCATGGCGTAAAAGGCAGCTGGCAGGTGCTGAAGAGGATGCTGGAGGGAAAGCCTGTAATCATTCACGGCGACGGAACATCCCTCTGGACGATGACCGACAGCCGCGACTTTGCGCGCGCTTTCATCGGCTTGCTGGGCAACATTCACGCCATTGGCGAGGCGGTGCAGATAACCTCGGACGAAACGCTCACCTGGAACCAAATTTACGAGTGCATTGCGCGCGCGCTGAATGTGCCCCTGCGGGCCGTGCACGTTTCGTCGGAGATGCTGGCGGCCTGCAGCCGCTACGATTTTACCGGAGGGCTTACCGGCGACAAGGCAAACTCCGTGGTGTTCAACAACGCCAAGCTCAAGCGCCTTGTGCCCGGCTTTACGGCAACCGTGCGCTTTGACCAGGGCGTTAAGAGAGCGGTTGACTACATCCTTGCCCACCAGGAGTGCCGGCAACCCGACGACGAGTTTGACGCCTGGTGCGATAGGGTGGTTGCCGCAGTGGGTAAGGCCATAGCAGCGGTCAACGGAGCGGCTTGCTCGGCCGGCTGAGCGCTGCCGAGGCAGCACAACCGGCGCCTCCGCGCTTTGCTATTCCTCCACCGAAATTTCCACCCTTCTGTTTTTTGCTCTGTTTCGCTCCGAAGTATTTGGAACCAATGGCTGGCTGTATCCGTAGGCCTCTACGCTTATTCGTCTGGCGCTCACGCCGAGCTGCTGCAGGTAGGCGGCGGCGGCTTCGGCGCGCTTTTGGCTGAGGCGCATGTTAACCGCCGAGCTGCTCTTATCGCAGGTGTGCCCCGACAGGGTAACGCGGGCGCTTTTGTTGCGCTTCAAGGTGGCGGCCACCCTCGATAGCTCTCTTTTGGCGGCGGGGCTTAGCGCCTGCGAGGCATACTGAAAAAAGATATTGCTGTTGTCCGGCGCACCGAAATCGTCCCCCTCATCCTCGTCGTCCCCCTCGTTCTCCGTCGGCGTTGGCTTTTCTTTTTTAGCGCCCCTGCCTTTACCGGCGCCAGCCTCTGCGGTATTTTCGGATTTAGCGCTCCTGCCTTTACCGGCGCCGGCCTCTGCGGTATTTTCGGAGGCCGGGGGTGTTGGCGGAGCCAGCGGTTGCTCTTCGGCAATGGGGTCTTCCGGCTGCTCAGCTTGGGCTATGGGCATTTTCACAACCTCTTTTTCTGCACCGCACGCTGTTAGCAGGACGATGGCAGCTAAAAACAGAGAGGATAAAAAAACACGAGAGAAAGTGGTTAACATACTAAAAAAGTTGAGGTTAAACAAAAAAGGTCGGAGAAAAAAACGATTTTATATTTCGTCTCAAAAGTACAAAACAATCTTGAATGCACCTAAATAATTCTCTCCTTTTGAATTTATATCGCCCACGCGATATTGTAAATTGCTGGATTGCAGCACGCTGCTCCTTTAGGTGGTAAATATCCTCATTCGTTTATAAATAAATTTTTTCAATGTATTGCATTAATGATTTTTTATGCTACTTTTGCACCCAACAATTTCTATCGGAGAACTTCTCTAAGGAAATACAACATTCTCAAAACCTGACATGTAATTCGACCAACATCAGGTGCGAGAATAAAGGTCAATTTTTGTTTTTGCAGGTCTCAGGCCTGTTTTTTGAACATTAAATTAAAATGAAAAACCTTTACTCACGCTGCTTCCTTTTGAACGGCAAGCTGATACCTACCGTAAACAGGAATGTTGTACTATGCTCCCTTTTGGCGAGCATAGCGGTGCGCTTTAACATCTGAGGCCACCTAAACAAGTGTAGCTATATGGTATATAAAAAAGCTATGCCTCTACAGGGGGCGTACTGTTTAGCGGTTGCCTCACGCGCACGTTTTGGCAACCGCAAAGTTGATTATTCACCAATTTATATTTTATGAGCTGAAATGAAGAACCAAACCATTAGTCCGATTGCTGTAGGCACAGAAAAGGGGCTGCAAGGAGTTGCGGTGGGAGCAGGCGTACAGGTTTTATCCGGAGAGCAGGCCAAAGGCGTTATGCTGGGCTGCCGCATCCCGAAAGATTACTTTGAAACGCAGGGAAAGGGAGAGAGCGATATCGCAGTACACGCAGGCTCCTACCACCTCGCGCTAAAGGACGCCAATATTGAAAAGTACAACATTATGACATACTCTTCCATCCTGCCCGGCATTGCTACCTTAGTGCCGCAGCCCGCAGGTATGGTGCACGGATGCGTGGTAGAATCTATCATGAGCACCTGCACGGTCGGAAAAGGAGAGAGAGGGACTGCCGGAATTATCTACGGCTGGCTCTACAACCGCAAAACCAACGAGCGGTACGGCGGGCTGGTATGCGAAAACTACGGCGACTATAGCCCGGACGAGCTGCACGCGCTGCTGCGCTCAAGCCTGAATGAGCTATACGTTAATGGATTTGAAGAAGATTACAGGTTAGAAAACATCAAATACCTCCACGAAACCATCACTCCGCAAAAGAAATACGGAACGGCGCTCGTTGCGCTTTGCTTTGTATCGTACTACCACCCGATTGTAGGCTGATGCGGAGCACACAGGCGTGAACGTTTGCGAGTATCTGGTATTGGAGAGAGGCTACGAGAGGCGAAATTTTGAAACGGAAACTAAAGAACAAGCATGTCAAAGCAAGAAAAAAAATCGCTGCTCAGCGAAGCCGTGCAGCATATAGATATAAAAAAAATAAACAGCGTCGAAATCGTTGACGCCATGCGGAGCATGTCGTTTGCCTCGCGCGAAACCGCGCGCGCAGCCGACATCCTGCAAATGATGGTAACCGACGCCTCGTGCAGCAACATCCTCACGCTTGCGGGCAGCACCAGCGCAGGCGGGTGCATGCAGGTGTACGTCGATATGGCGCAGTGCAACATGATAGACGCCGTGGTGGCCACCGGCGCCTCCATCATCGACATGGATTTTTTTGAGGCGCTCGGCTACAAGCACTACAAGGGAACGCAGCACGTAAACGACGTAGCGCTGCGCAGCCTTTACGTCGACCGCATCTACGACACCTACATCGACGAAGAGGAGCTGCAGGCCTGCGACGCCACCGTGAAGGCCATAGCCGATGCGCTCGAGCCTCGCCCCTACTCATCGCGCGAATTTATTGCCGAAATGGGCAGGTGGCTTACCGAAAACGCAGCGAAAAAAGAATCGCTCATCCAAACCTGCTACGAAAAAAGCGTACCCGTTTTCGTGCCGGCCTTCTCCGATTGCAGCGCCGGATTTGGCTTGGTGATGCACCAGGCGGAGCGGATAAAAAAAGGCTTGCCCTACGTTACGATTGATGCGGTGGCCGACTTTCGGGAGCTCACCGACGTTAAGATCGCCGCAGAAACAACGGGGCTGTTCATGGTTGGCGGCGGAGCGCCAAAAAACTTTGCGCAAGACACGGTAGTTTGCGCCGAATGCCTTGGCAAAAATGTCCCCATGCACAAGTACGCCGTGCAAATCACCGTAGCCGACGTGCGCGACGGCGCCTGCTCGAGCTCTACGCTCAAGGAGGCCAGCAGCTGGGGAAAAGTCGACACCGTGTATGAGCAAATGGTGTACGCCGAAGCTACCACCGTGCTGCCGCTCATAGCCAGCTATGCCTACCATAAAGGCGGCTGGAAAAAAAGAGCGCCTAAAAATTATGCTAAGCTGTTTGCTGCCAAGTAAAACGCAGCGCGCATAGCATTCGCTAATTTGCTTGCTGAATGGGGAGCGGTGGAGAGGGAGCGCAGATATTTTTCATAGAAATTTTTGTTTGTACAAATAAATATTTATTTTTGGCAAATTTTTATCATCACTACAGCTATGAATTTGAAATTTATAAACCTCGCAGCCATTGTAGCCATAGGCGTATGCTCCTGTGGCGGCAGCAAAACAAGCAGCAAAATGGAAATTACAAAAGCGCCATTTGGCACGCACGACGGTCAGCCTGTTGACCTCTACACCCTCACCAACGGTCAGGGCGTAAAGTTGAAAATCGCCACCTACGGCGGCACCATTACCGAGCTGTGGACGCCCGACAGAGACGGCGTGTCCGGCAACATCACGCTGGGCTTCCCGTCGCTCGACGGCTACCGCAGCGAAGCGTTCCTGAAGTCCGGCCCCTACTTTGGCGCCCTGATTGGCCGCTACGGCAACCGCATCGGCAGCGCAACGTTTACGCTCGATGGCGTGGAGTATGCGCTCGCCGCCAACAACGGCGCCAACCACCTGCACGGCGGCCTCAAAGGCTTCGACAAGGCGGTGTGGAGCGCAGCCGAAGTGCGCGAAAAGGAAGCGGTAGGCCTCCGGCTCGCCTACCTGAGCAAAGACGGAGAAGAAGGCTATCCGGGCAACCTAAGCGTAGAGGTTACCTACCTGCTGACCAAAGACAGCGAGCTGAAAATACGCTACAAGGCCACCACCGACAAGCCCACGCACTGCAACCTCACCAACCACGCCTACTTTAACCTTTCGGCAGGCAAAGCGCCCGACGTGCTGGGGCACGAGCTCGCCATCCCGGCCGATAGGTACACGGCAGTCGACGCCGGGCTTATTCCGGTTGGGCTGGTAGCGGTCGCCGGAACGCCCTTCGACTTCCGCACCCCCCACGCCATTGGCGCCCGCATAGACGACGACCACGAGCAGCTGAAAAACGGCGGCGGCTACGACCACAACTTTGTGCTCAGCTCCGGCGGCGGCGCGCTGCACTTGGCGGCAACCGTGTACGAGCCGCTCAGCGGACGAACCCTCGAGGCATACACCACCGAGCCGGGCGTGCAGCTCTACTCCGGCAACTTTCTGGACGGAACGCTCGTAGGCGTAGGCGATGTGCAGTACACAAAGCGCTACGGATTTTGCCTCGAAACCCAGCACTTCCCCGACACGCCAAACCAACCCGATTTTCCGAGCACGGAGCTAAGGCCCGGGCAAACCTATACGAGCGAAACCGTTTATAAATTTTCCACCCGACAATAAAAATCAGGCATATCATTTTTATCCACTTATGAATAAAATGCTATCAATTACAGGGCTGAAGCGAACCGACTTTCAGAAAATCGTGGACGAAAAGCAAACCGACCTTTTCATCCTGACCAACAAAAATGGCCTGGAAATGACCGCTACCAGCTACGGCGCAAAAATAGTATCCCTCTCCGTTCCCGACAAGAGCGGCAAGCTGGTAGATGTTGTTACAGGGCACAACAGCATCGACGAATACTTGTCCTCCGAAGAGCCCTACTTTGGGGCTGTGTGCGGACGCACCGCCAACCGAATTGCCAGGGGAAAGTTCACGCTGGACGGCCAAGAGTACACGCTGGCTGTCAACAACGCCCCCAACAGCCTGCACGGAGGGCTTAAAGGGTTTAACGCCGTAGCGTGGGATGGCCGGCAAGTAGATAGCCAAACGGTAACGTTTACCTACCTCTCCAAAGACGGCGAGGAGGGCTACCCCGGCAACCTGACGGTAGCCGTTACCTACCGGCTGACGGACGATAACGCCGTGCAAATAGACTATTTGGCCACCACCGACAAGGCCACCATAGTAAACCTCACCAACCACAGCTACTTTAACCTGTCGGGCGTCGGCGACCCGTACATAGGCGACCACCTGCTCCAAATAAACGCCGATACCTACCTCCCGACAGACGAAACCGCCATCCCCTACGGCCACCCCGAAAGCGTAGCGGGGACGCCGATGGATTTTCGGCAGCCCTGCGAAGTGGGAAAGCGCATCAACGACAACTTTCAGCAGCTGCGCTTCGGCAAAGGCTACGACCACACGTACGTGCTGAACAAAAAAGATGGCGAATTTGCTTTCTGCGCATGGGTAAAGTCGCCCAAAACCGGCATCGTCATGGAGGTTCACACCACCGAGCCGGGCGTGCAGCTATACACGGGCAACTGGATGAAGGATAGCTATGTGGCCAAAAACGGCCGGCGGTACCCCGAAAGGTGCGCCCTGTGCCTGGAAACGCAACATTTTCCGGACAGCATCAACAAGCCGGACTACCCTTCGGTGGTGTTGCGCCCGCAGGAAGTCTTCAAAAGTAAAACAACGTTTAAATTCAGCAACCAGTCAAGCTAAGCTTTATTAACTATTTATAAATTATTATTAACCATCAACAACCATTTTCTTATGAACCAGCAAACAAAACAAGGCAACACCGTTGCCATCATTATGATGATACTGCTTTTCGGCATGATATCATTCGTTACAAACTTGGCAGCGCCTATGGGAATAGTGCTGAAAAATCAGTTTCAGATTTCCAACTTCCTGGGGCTGCTGGGAAATGCAGCAAACTTTATTGCGTACGCCGTAATGGGGATTCCCAGCGGGATACTGCTCCAAAAGGTAGGGTACAAGAAAACGGCGCTGATAGCCATCGCTACCGGCTTTGTAGGCGTTGGCATTCAGTACCTGTCGGGTCATGTTGGCCAGGAATCGGCGTTCACCGTGTACCTTTTGGGCGCGTTTGTTGCGGGCTTCTCCATGTGCCTGCTGAACACGGTAGTAAACCCCATGCTGAACACGCTGGGCGGCGGCGGCAACAAAGGCAACCAGCTGATTCAGGTTGGCGGATCGTTCAACTCGCTCATGGGAACGTTCACCCCAATGTTTGTGGGCGTTTTGATTGGAGAGGTTACAAAATCCAGGATTACCGACATTTTCCCCGTGATGTACATCGCCATGGGCGTTTTTGCCACCGTGTTCATCGTGCTGAGCTTGGTTCGCATACAGGAGCCAAACGCGGAAAAGAGCTCCGAGCCGCTGAAAGGCTTGCTGCTGGGCGCGCTGAAGTTTCGCCACTTTGTGCTGGGCGCTATTGCCATATTCGTTTACGTAGGCGTAGAAGTTGGGGTGCCGGGGGCAATGAACCTCTTCCTTACCGACCAGCAGGCTGGCGGCATGGAGGCCACCGTGGCCGGCTTTGTGGCGGGCACCTACTGGTTCTTGATGCTCATAGGGCGCTTGGTTGGCGCATCCATAGGCGCTAAGGTATCGAGCAGGGTTATGCTTGCGGTAGCTTCTTTCGTGGGGTTGCTGCTGGTTGGCTGCGCAATCTTTTCGTCGGTCGATACGCAGGTCTATTTGCCGGTGCTGCAAAAGGGACCCGCCGGCGAGCTCTCGTTCGGGGCTACGCAAGTGCCCATCAACGCCATGTTCCTGGTGCTGATAGGCCTTTGCACCTCCATCATGTGGGGCAGCATCTTCAACCTGGCCGTAGAGGGCTTGGGCAAGTACGTAGCGGCCGCGTCCGGCATATTCATGGTGCTGGTTTGCGGTGGCGGTATTTTGCCGGCGCTACAGGGCTACGTCGCCGACGTTGCAGGCTACATGCCCAGCTACTGGGTGGTCTTTGCAGGCCTGCTCTACCTCCTGTACTACGCCCTGATAGGAAGCAAGAATGTAAAAAAAACAGTGCAGTAAATTAAACAGAAAACGAAAAAAGTACCCATGGATATTACAAAAATCACAGCAAAGTTCAAGGAGCTTTACGGCGCAGCAGGCGCTGTATATGCCGCTCCCGGTCGTATCAACCTGATTGGCGAGCATACCGACTACAACGGCGGCTTTGTGCTGCCCGGCGCTATAGACAAAGCCATTTACTGCGTCCTCAAGCCCAACGGGACGGCAAAGGTGCGCGCCTACGCCCCCGACGAAAATCCGGAGGTGGTATCGCTGAACAGCGAATTTGGGCTTGAAGAGGCCGATAAGCCAAAGGACAGGTGGGCGCAGTACATTTTTGGCGTGTGCCGTGAAATGTCGAAAAAAGGCGCCAAAATTCCCGGATTCGACATCCTCATTTCGGGCGAAGTGCCGCTGGGCGCCGGCATGTCGTCGTCGGCGGCGCTGGAGAGCTGCGTTGGCTTTGCGCTGAATGACACCTTTGGGCTTGGCTTCGACAAGCTGCAGCTCGCCCTGATAGGCCAGTCAACGGAGCACAACTACGTGGGCGTGAAGTGCGGCATCATGGACCAGTTTGCCTCCTGCTTCGGAAAGGAAGGCTCGCTCGTCCGCCTGGACTGCCGCTCGCTGGAGTACGAGTACTTCCCGTTTGACCCGAAGGGGTACCGGCTGGTGCTGATTAACACCTGCGTAGCGCACATGCTTGGAGGAGAGTACAACGAGCGGCGCGAATCGTGCGAAAGGGTGGTGGCCGCCATCGCAGAGAAGCACCCAAAGGTGGCGCTGCTTCGCGACGCCAACCTTGACATGCTGCGGGAAGTGGCAAACAAAGTGAGCGCGGTGGACTACATTCGCGCCGAGTTTGTCATTGAAGAAATCCAGCGGCTGCTCGACACCTGCGATTTCCTGAAGAAAGGCGACTACGAGGCGGCGGGGCGCAAGATGTACGAAACGCACACCGGCCTGAGCCTGAAGTACACCGTGAGCTGCCCCGAGCTTGATTTTCTCAACGAAAAGGCCAAGGAATACGGCGTAGCAGGCTCCCGCGTTATGGGCGGAGGTTTTGGCGGGTGCACCATCAACCTCGTAAAGGATGAGCGCTACGATACGTTCATAAAGGGCGCCACCGAAGCTTACGAGCAAACGTTCCGCATCAAGCCCCTCGTGTACGACGTGATCATCAAGGACGGCGCCCGAAAGCTTTCGTAAATTTTGTTGCTCGCAAAAGTCAGATCTTCATTTAAAAACGATTTTCTTAACATGGGAAACAAAAGAGGCTATAATTTAAGCTACGTCGTTGCCATAACCCTGGTAGCGACCCTCGGAGGTTTACTGTTTGGGTACGATACGGCGGTGGTTTCGGGAGCCGAAAAAGGCTTGGAAGGTTTTTTTATTCGCGCTATAGACTTTGAATACACTAAAGTTCTGCACGGGATAACTTCGGCAAGCGCGCTGATAGGTTGTATAGTAGGCGGTGCGGTTTCGGGATTTTTTGCATCGCGATTCGGGCGGCGTAATTCTTTGCGCTTTGCCTCCGTGCTGTTTTTCCTGTCGGCTTTAGGTTCGTATTATCCGGAATTTCTGCTATTCGAAAGAGGAATACCTACTCAAGATTTGCTGATTACTTTTAACCTTTACCGTATACTGGGAGGGGTTGGCGTTGGTTTGGCTTCGGCGATTGTACCTATGTATATAGCCGAGATTGCGCCATCGAATATTCGCGGGACTTTGGTCTCCTGCAACCAGTTTGCAATTATTTTCGGCATGCTGGTAGTCTACTTCGTTAACTTCATGATTTTGGGCAACCACGAGAATCCTGTTATCGAAAACGGACAATTCGTTAAAGCCCCCGATTTGTGGACTATCGGCGAAGGTTGGCGCCAAATGTTTCTTTCGGAAGCATACGTAGCGGCTGTGTTTGGCATCCTCCTGTTCTTTGTGCCGAAAACGCCCCGCTATTTGGTGCTTATCGGACAAAACGAAAGGGCTTTCTCTATCTTGACGAAAATAAACGGAACAAATAAGGCGAAAGCGATTCTCGCGGATATACAGGCGACCTCAAAGGAAAAGACAGAAAAGCTGTTTGCCTATGGCGGATTAGTTGTGCTTATCGGCATACTTTTATCGGTCTTTCAGCAGGCAATCGGCATCAATGCTGTGCTGTACTATGCGCCGCGTATTTTCGAAAGCGCCGGCGCAGAAGGCGGCGGCATGATGCAAACGGTGATTATGGGTATTGTGAACATCGTGTTTACCGTTGTGGCTATTGTTACGGTAGATAAATTCGGACGTAAACCCTTGCTTGTCATCGGTTCGATAGGTATGGCCGTTGGCGCTTTTGCCGTAGCGATATGCGACAATTTCGGGTTGAAAGGGATTGTGCCTGTGCTCTCCGTCATTGTCTATGCCGCATTCTTTATGATGTCGTGGGGGCCAATTTGCTGGGTGTTGATTTCCGAAATATTCCCGAACACCATTCGCGGTAAGGCTGTGGCGATTGCTGTAGCGGCGCAGTGGATTTTCAACTACATTGTTTCGTCCACTTTCCCGCCGCTCTACGATTTCAGCCCGATGGTGGCTTACGGTTTATATGGAGCAATGTGCATCCTTGCAGCGTTGTTCGTCTGGAAATTAGTTCCCGAAACGAAAGGTAAAACATTGGAAGACATGAATAAGCTCTGGAAAAAGTAGCTATACTCTGCTCGGTCGAAAGCTGCGATTTGTTTTTTTGGCACGCAGATGACGCAAATTTTTATGATTTGCACAGATTCTTATGATTTGCACAGATTTTAGCCCTTTCTTCATCTGCGTAAATCATAAAAATCTGCATCATCTGCGTGCTATTTTTACACAAAACTATGCCGAGCGCAGTATAATTCCTGGCGTAAGGCATAATGAAAAAGGCTCTGCTTGGGGAAAATTTCCGGACAGCGTCGTAAATTGTAGGGGGCAAAAAGCATCATTTACTCACTTGTGCTTATTTTTGGTGTTGTGAGCTCGTTGCGCTCGGTTACACCTAATTTTCCTAACAAAACAACCTCAGCAGCCGAGAGAATAACAACCAACAATAACCTCACTACCTTATTATTAATGAAAATTGGAGACGAGCAAACGGAAAATGAGGTGATGAGGTTGGGCGGATGTTAGTTAACTCATTGTTACTTAGGCTGTTTTGTTGGGCAAATGAGGTTAGAACCGAGCGTAGCGAGCTCACGAACACCAAAAATAAGCACGAGTGAGTAACCGAGCGCAGCGAGCTCACGAACACCAAAAATAAGCACGAGTGAGTAAATGAGGTTCTTTGGGCGCAAGCAAAATCTGCGAAAATTTGGCTAATTCTTTTTTGGATGATGTCCTTATTCTATTAACACAAAAACATATTTT
>JAIROF010000008.1 GCA_031257655.1 Prevotellaceae bacterium
TGTCTTCGTGGTATTTTTCCAACCACAAAGGAACAAAGTTCACAAAGATTTCACAAAGTGTGTTTTTGTAGTTGTTTTTTTTAACGGAAAGGTCACAAAGGGTACCTGAGTAGCTACCATAAGATTTCTATGAAGCTCATTTTTTCAGAGGAAGAAGAATAGTAATATTTTGCAAAGCAAAACAGGCCGCTATTAAAGATGAAGATGCTTTCTGCCATCTTTCCTAAAACACTGCCGAATCCCGGCATTCGATTACCTTATCTCGCCAATAGCCCGTTCCGTCGCACTTTTGCCGCGTTTGGCCGCAAAAAATACATCCGCATTGCTTCGCCGTGTACTTTTGCTGCGCAATTTTTAAGAAAAATATGTGACAAACAAAGCAGCATCTTTCCGCTGTAAAAACACTTTTTTCATTGCGCGCGCTTGTAAAAGCCGAGTTTTTCATGTACTTTTGCGCAAATTTATTTTGTAAAATGGGGTTCTCCCGTTATTTGTGTAGTTTAACCATGTAGGCCATTTCCTCACAAATAACGGTAGAACCAGCTTGAATGACCTGTTATGACAACAGAAAATAAAATCAAGTATTTTGAAAGCCGGGGAGATTGGCGAAAGTGGCTGATTGACAACTTCGATACTGCCAATGAAATTTGGTTTGTATTTCCCAATAAGTTGTCAGGCAAAAAAAGCATTTTATACAATGATGCGGTTGAAGAAGCCCTTTGTTTCGATTGGATTGACAGTACGGTAAAATCACTTGACAAAGAACATAAAATTCAGCGTTTCACCCCAAGAAATCCTAAAAGCGCTTACTCGCAAGCCAACAAAGAAAGGCTTAAATGGCTATTGGAAAATAAAATGATACACCCGAAATTTGAGAGTAAAATACAAAATGTTTTGTCTGAATCTTTTACTTTTCCAAATGATATAATTGACAAATTGAAAGAAGATAAAACAGCATGGAAAAACTATCAACGTTTTTCCGACGCATATAAGCGTATCCGAATTGCATACATTGAAGCAGCGAGGATACGATCGGAAGAATTTGAGAAGCGGTTAAACCACTTCATAAGTAAAACGAAAGAAAATAAAATAATAACAGGATTTGGCGGAATTGGAAAATACTATTCAAAATAAAATGAAAGCGCATATATTTCTTCTACTCATCGTATCCGCTCCGTTTTCTTTGTGGGCGCAGCCCGATTATCCCCAAATACGGATTTCCGAAGACGTCGAGCTGATACAGCTTTCGGAAAAGGCATACGTCCACGTGTCTGTTTCCGAAATAGAGGGATTCGGCAAAGTATCTTCCAACGGCTTGATGCTGGCAGGCAACGGCGAAGCGTTTCTTTTTGATACGCCCGTAACCGACAGCCAAACGGAAGCACTGGTGAAATGGATTGCCGATTCTCTACATGCGACCGTTTCCACCTTTATTCCAAATCATTGGCACGAAGACTGCCTCGGCGGCTTAGGCTACCTTCATTCAAAAGGCGTAAAATCATACGCCAATCAAATGACGATAGATTTGGCAAAAGAACATGGAATGCCTGCTCCGCAAACCGGGTTTACCGATTCCCTGCATTTGAGCTTTCATGGCGAAGATGTTTGCTGCTACTACTTGGGCGGAGGCCATTCGACGGATAATATTGTCGTATGGATTCCTTCGGAGAAAATCCTGTTTGGCGGGTGCATGGTAAAAGAGATTCATTCCAAAGGGCTTGGCAATTTATCGGATGCTAAATTGGAGGAATGGCCGGAAACCATTCAAAAAATGATAGCAAAATTTCCCGAAGCACAAATCGTTATTCCGGGACATGGAAAAATTGGAGGAAAAGAGCTTTTAAATCATACAAAAGAATCATTGTACCGGTATTTACAAAAACCATGAGCAAATACGCCACTTTAAATATTGGCGCGATATTTAATACGCCACTTTACATATTGGCGCGATATTTAAAGCAAAAATGCTTATCTTTGCGCCATAGCATAAAAAAATATGAAGCGCGAGAATGATAGACAACGAGAATGACCGACAAAATGAAACGAAGAATTATATTTGAAGACCTGCAAACGAAGCGCCAGTCGAAGCTTGGGCGGATTATTGTGCTCACCGGCGCACGGCAAACCGGCAAAACAACCAGCGCGCGCCATTGTTTTGCCGACTACGCCTACCTGACGGCAGACGACCTCGTGCAGCGCAGCAATCTTTTAAAGCTCACGGCATCGCAGTGGCATGCCGCCTACCCTCGCGCCGTGCTGGACGAGGTGCAAAAAGAGCCGGCGCTGATAGACTGCATTAAGGCCGCGCACGATCAGCTTGATGGCACACGCTATGTGCTGTCTGGCTCAAGCCAATTTCTGCTAATGGAAAAAGTAAAGGAAAGCTTAGCCGGGCGGTGCACGATTATGGAAATTTACCCGCTTACGCTGCCCGAATTGGCGACAAGGTGCTTGGACGATGCGCTTGCGCCATCCTTTTTTGCGCAGTATGTAACCGGAGAACGGGATACGGACGGGATTTATCCCTCCTTTACGCTGGATGCCCGGCACGCTGCAAAAAAAGCTGCCTACGACCACTACCTGAGCTATGGAGGCTATCCGGCGCTAACCGACGAGGAGCTGACCGACGAAGAGCGCGATGAATGGCTGAGAATGTATGTGCGCACCTTTCTGGAGCGCGACGTGCGCGACTTGGCTGCGATTCGCGACTTGGAGCCTTTTATGAAGCTGCAAAGGTATCTGGCGCACACCACCGGCGATTTGGCAAACTACTCTTCCATTGCAAAAGAAACAGGGGTCAGCGTGCCTACCGTGCAGCGATATGTGCGATATATGGAAATCAGCTACCAAAGCGTGGCGCTGCCTGCATGGTTTGCCAATCCGCTCAAAAAGCTGGTAAAAGCGCCCAAAATACACCTCTTGGACAATGGGGTGCTGCGCACCATTTTGCAGAAGAAAGGTGCGCCAACGGGCAATGAGTTTGAGAGCGCTATAGCTGCCGAAATTTACAAGCAAATTAAGGCGTACAAATTGCCGCTGACTTGCTACCACCTGCGCACGCAAGACGGCCGCGAGGTCGATGTACTGCTGGAGGCAGCAGATCACTACATTGCCATAGAAATAAAAATGGCCGAGCACGTAAACCATGCTGACGCCCGCCATCTACACGACCTGCAAAGCATCTTAAACAAGCCGGTGCGGCATTCGTTCATTCTGTCAAACGACGTGCAGGCTCACCACTTAACCGACAATATCACGGCTATGCACGCGGCGGCATTTTTATGCTGAAAATAGTGTTGCTGTTGTCTTTTGGGTAGCGTCATAAATTGTATGATATCGCAAGTATTATCGCTCCTCACAATTTATAGCGCTACCGCCCGCGCCAGCGGGGAAATGTGCCGCTACGCATCTTTACAACGCTACGCGCCATTGACCATTAACCATTAACCGTTAACCATTATTGGTAGGTTTTGCGGCTTAGCTTTTTAGCGTTAGCGCTGTCGCCGGAGCAATCCGTCAGGCTATTGCCGCTGCACACGTGGAAGGCGCTCCAGCTGGGGTTTGCTTTTATCGCTGCGGGGATAGCCCCTGTGAGGTTGTTGTTGTTCAGCCAGAGCTGCGCCAGGGCGGGGTAGCTGCCGTTGGGGATAGCGCCGGTCAGTCTGTTATTGTCCAGCGCCAGCCACTCCAGCTTTGGCAGGCTGGCAATAAATGCGGGTATGCTGCCGCTCAGCCCAGCGTGGTAGATGTACAGCACCCGTAAGCTGGTCAACGCCGACCAATCGGGGATTTCCCCTGTAAGCGCGTTGTAGCTGAGGTCTAAGGTATGCAGCTTTGTCAGGCTCCGCAAGCCGGCGGGCAGCTGACCGGTGAGGCTCGCGCGCTTTAGGCGCAGGTCTTCCAGCTGCGTGAGGCTGGCGAGGAACGCGGGCATGGCGGCCGCCTCGAAGCTGTTTTCGCTCAAGTCGAGCATTCTTAGGCCGATGAGCGCCTCCATGCTGGGGATGCTGCCGGTAAAGCTGTTGTTTGACAAATCGAGTATTTGCAGCTGGGTCAGCCGGTTTAGGCCGTCGGGGATGGCGCCGGTGAGCCGGTTGTCGTTCAGCAGGCAGGATTGCAGCTTGTCCAGCAGGCATAAATCCTCCGAAAAAGCTCCGGAGAGGTTGTTGTTGCTCAGGTTCAACCCCACTACCCTTCCGTCGCTGTCTGTGGTTACGCCTGCCCACTGGTAGAGGGACTGCGAAAGGTACCAGCGGTGCGTCCACTTGTCGCCGCCGCCGGCGCGGTATATTTCCACCAGCGCAAGGCTGTCGCTCTGCGCCGGGGTTACCGCTTCGCGCTGCCACACGGTGATAGCGGCCTGGGCGGTTTCGGCCACGCAGACAATGGTGGCCGAGCGGGCGGTTTGGCGGTTGGGGGCAACCTGCAGCGTAAGCGTATGGTCATCGGCTTTCGTAGCTGTGATCCATTCGTTACCGGTTACCGTCCAGGCCTTGTTTGCGCTTACCGATACGGAGACCTCGCCGCCTGCGGCGGGCATTTCCAGCGTTTGCACCTCGGCAGCTATCGACGGGGCGGCGGGCTTGGAGCAGCCGCTGAGCAGCCAGCCGCCGAACAGAAGCAAAAAACATGCCGGTATAATTTTTTTGTTCATAGAGGGTGTTGGCTATAGCTTAACAACGGGCAAGGTTACTCGCTTGTGCCCGTCAAATACATGTATAAACAACTTTCCTGCGGGGCATCCTGAGACGTCGAGGGTTTCCACCGGCGCCGTCAGCCGCTTGGTCAGGCAGGGCGCTCCGGTCGTTAAAAAGACCGTTACAGCTGCCGGAGAGGCGTTCGGCCCCCGCTCCACGGTGAGGGTTGTTGCTACCACCGTAGGGTAAATCTTCACCTGTTCCTCCTTCGCCTGCGCCTCCTGCGCTTGCGCTGCTGCGTTTACGTCCGGCTGCTCCGATTTGTCGATGGGCTTGAAGTAAATGACGGCGCTTTTTACCTCCGTTTCCCCGATTTCATTTTTCAGCTTGGTATATACGGTTTTGTATCCGGCGGCGTTGGATTCGAAGGTGTATGAGGCGGACGGGCTAAAGACCTGCCAGCTGACGTTGTTCATGCGTGACGGGTCTTCATTCACCTTGTAGGAAACCGGGTCGCCGCCGGCAACGGTAAAGTGCAGCTGCGCCGCCTGCTTGGAGGTTGTGGCGCTGCCGTGGTTGAGGGTAAACTCGTAGTCGGGCGCTGACTTTTGTTTATACCCGAAGGAGATTTGCCCGTTATCCTCCGTGATATCGGTGATTGGGCTTCGGATGCCTTCGCCGGTTGTCCACGAAAAGCTCATGGGGATGGCGGCATCGGTGAAGTAGGTTTTGACGGTTGTTCCGGGAAATGGGCATCCTTCGCTGTTTATCGTGCCGTAGGATTTGGGGTCGGCATTCGGCTTGGCAATGGATGCCGAGGCGCATACGGGATACAGCTGCTGCGGGTGGCGGGCGTTGACCGTATTTTGGGTGTAGGTCAGCAGCGACGGGTGCACGTGGTAGATGAGCAGCCCGTGCCCCGGCACCTGAGCGTCGAACATCACGCGCTGGCGGTTTTCGAGGATGTACTGCTCTCCGCTGCTGCCAACGTTAATGACGTATGCCGTGGGGCTGGAGGCGGAGCTTGCCATGCCGGTTACCTCCCGGCTGCCGGTAAGCTCCACCGGCGTTACCCATCCGTACTGAATTTTTTGAAACATGTTGATGTGCGCCGGTACGGTACCCCACGACGCTTCGTCGGGGCCGTTCCACATTCCGTTGGCCATCAAGTCCCAGTTGCCTGTGCCGTCGAAGCTGCCGCCTGTTCCGCCGTCGGTATCGTAGTAGTCGGGCGCGCCCAAAACGTGGCACAGCTCATGGCAAATAACGCCCACATGCGTAATGTTGCTGCCCGTAGCCTTCCTCAGCTCGGGGGAGCAGGAGTAATCATAAATAACCACACCGCCCAGGGTGAGAGGCTCCGAAAGCATCCACTTGTGCGCCCAGATGTCTGTAGGGTCGGCGGAGGATTCCGAGCCGTGGCCGGCAAAAATCATGTGGAATGTTTCCAAGCGGTTGTCGCCGGCGTTGGCAAATTCGTGCAGCGCAACGCCATCGTTATAGGCTGCCGTTATGGCTTCCTGCGCCAAATCGCCCCCTCCGTACCGGCCGCTTCTGTCGCCGTAGTCGTCGTGATTGTGCGCAGCGGTGTAGGGGCCTGCCACCGTTACGTTGAGCGTCATTTGTCCGTAGGAATTTTCGAGATAAAAATCGCGCACGCTGCCAATGGCGCCGTCCACGCTATATCCCACCTGATTGAGGAGATTTTCAAAGTCCTGCTTAGCTTTTATCATGGGCTTATCTGGGTATTGCATGAGCACGCACAGCGCCTTTTTTTCGCCCACTACCGGGCTTACCGCCGCCCGCTGCGGCGGCTCGGCGTCGGCAGCGTCCCAGAGCTGCCGCAGCACGGCTACCTGCGCCGGGCTGTAGCGAAGCCCCTTTTTGAGCGGGGCGCCTCCGCTGGGCGCGGCGAGCTGCTCGCCGGAGCGGTCGCCGCGATAGCGCACATTCGACGCTATCAGGTTGCCTGCGGCGTCGGTGGCGGCGTACGATACGTAGCGGCTGGAGTCGTACAGCAGGGTGTAGCCGTCTAAGGTTTCCATCCAGTGGACTTTTTCGTCGCCGCGCTGGAGGATTACAATTTCCGTTCCGTCCGGCTGTACTTTCCGGATAGCGGACGGCTCAGCCGGCGCTGCCTGTAGCCCTACAGCGAGCGGCAGGCAGCAGGCGGCAAATAGCGATAGCTTCAGAAGCCGCTTCTGCGTCATCGCTTCATCGGAGGTTTTAAGCTGCATTGCTTCATCGGAGATTTTAAGCTTCATTGCTTTCTCGAAAATTTAGCGGGGTCAAAGTCAAGGGTAACCGATTTGATGTAAGATGCGCCGCCTGTCCGATCGCTGAGCTTCGGAAGCCTTACCCTTTCGCCGACAAACGCCGCCGGAGCTCCCGACGCGCCGGTTTGCACGAATTTACAGCCCTTGTAGCCGTCGGTAAAGCCGCCCTCCCACTTTCTATTTTCCTTGTCGGTGCGGGCAAACACGCCCACTATAAGGTCGTAGTCCACGCCTTCGTGGGTATAAATGCCCGAAAAATCCAGCGTTTTTGTCGCCTCATCCCAGAACACCTGATAGTACTGGTCGGTGAACCAGTATATGTACTTCTTACCTTCGGATACGCCGATAAAGCACACCTCAAAATAGGCGGTGTAGGTTTTCATCAGGCCTGTAGCCTGATCCAGCTTACTTTCCGTTCCCAGCGCGCGGTGGGTATCTACGGCGAGCGCCATCGTTGCGCTGTCGTTGCTGTACCCCACTTCGAGGTAGATTGGCATGAGGGGCGTTGTTTCGTCGCCTGTCCGGAAATCGGCAAAGGGCGTAATCACGTAGGTACCGGCGCTGCTGTTGTCGGGCTGCAAAATGGTGGAGGTCCACGACGAGGGGCCACGCTCGGACTCCTCAAACAGGCTCGGCGTTCCGCTGGCGCTATAGGTGCCCAGCAGGTCGGCGTAGGAGTAATGCTCGCGACAAAGGTCAATATACACCACGTGGGCATTTGCCGTTTTTTCGCTTGTGCCAAAGGCATTGGTAGCCGTAGCGTAGTAGCCGCCGGTGACGGTGGCAAGATGCGTGGCGCCGGTAGCGCCCGCAATAGGCTCGGCGTAGCGGTACCACTGGTAGGAAACAGCGTCGGCGCCGGCGCTGGCGGTGAGCAGCACCGTTGTTTCCGGACAAGTATTGAGGGTTGCGCCGCTGATGGTTGGGGCGGCGGGCGGGCACGGCGCTATGGTTACCGCTTTTTCGTTGCTTTTCTCACTCCGCCCAAAAGCGTTGACTGCCGCAACGGAGTACGCGCCGCTTTCGCGCGCATCGTAAAAGGCAGCGGTGGCGCCGGGAATAGCCGTCGCTCCCCTGTACCACTCGTACGACTCTGCATTTTCGGCGGCGGCCATCAGCCGAACGGTCAAATCCGGGCACTGGTTGGAGGAGAAGCCGGCAAGAGCAGGCGCCAACGGCGGACAGTTGAGGTTAACGCTTACCTCCTTCCCGTCGCTTTTTTCGCCCTGCCCGGCTGCATTTACGCCAACGGCGTAATACGTGCCGCTCGACGTGGCGGAGTAGGTTGCTTCGGTGGCGTTGGGAATGGCAAACGTGTTGCGATACCAGAGGTAAGACTGCGCGCCGTCTGCCGACGCGGTGAGGAGCACGGCAAGGGAGGGGCAGGCGTTGGCATCCTCGCCCGCCACGAGGGCTTTTGCGGGGGCTTTACCTGCGGTGACGCCATCCTTGCCGCAACCGGCAAGCGCCGCCGCCGCTGCAAGGCTTACGGCGGCGTTGATAAGGTATTTCATCATCGTATTCAAATTCATTACTTTTTAAGGCTCAACGGTGATAATGTAGCTGACGCCCATTGAGCTTAGGCTGGACGGGTCAAACAGCACGGTGGTAGCGTAGTCGGCGCTCACGCTGCCCATGTTCAGGTTGTTGCCGATTTGGTCGGCTATGCTGCTCCCGTATTTTTCCACCAGCCACTCCTTTAGGGTAATGGGCGCGGTCGATCCCAGCTTGTAGACCTTGTTGTCGCCGCTAAACAGCGTGCCGTCGTCGGTAACGTAGAGCGCTATGCCGGTTGCGTCCAGCAGCTCGAGCCGGTCGGCCTCCATGTCGTAGCGAAACAGCTGCCCGCCACCGCTCAAGCTCGATCCGTAGTGCCCGCAGGCATACTTCCCGTACAGGCTGAGGCCGCTTACGTTTTGCGGGCAGAGGAAGCTCACCGGCTCAATGGTCATGTACGTCTCCCCTTCAAATTCGTTGTATAGCGTATCCCAGCGGTTAAGGTCGCCGTCTTTGTTCAGGCCGAGCTCCTTAAAGGCATAATTGTTCGTAGCGCCAATGCGCGTCCACTTGGCGGCAAACCACATGTTATTCGTATTCATCAGGCGGCCGTAAATATGCTTTCCGTCGGCAGACACCTTGTCGGGGATGCAGCCCTGATACATGTGCCGCGTTACGTACCCCTCTACGGCGATGGCGGAGGTAGCGTAGGTCTCCGGGTAGGACAAGGCAATTTTGCGGTTGTTGCGCATAATGTAGGGGGCATAGCCGGCGGGGAAAAATTCCTCCGCTGGGCCGTAGTCCACCGCTGCTTTGGTGTCGTAGTCCGAGTAGATGGCGCCGTCGGCCGAGCAGCCGTTTTCGTAGGGTTTGCCGTTGTTGTCGATGCTGTGCACGCCGCCCGGCATGGTTGTCGGCGCGCCGGTGTAGCTTTCGTCGGAGAGCTTGGTGACGTCCACCACCACCACGGCGGTAGATTTTTGCCCCGCTACCCACAGCCCGTTTTCGGAGCAGTGCCGTGCGGGTACGCCGCCCTGCAGCTGCCGGATGTAGAGCTTAGGCTTCCCCGCTTTCTGCGTAACCACAAGCAACGCCGCCTCCTGCGCGGCGTTGGCGGATACAATGGTTATCGTGTCCGCGCGGTCAACGAGGCTGCGCGAGGGCGCTACGCTTATGCGAAGCGTGTTGTCCGGCTGCTTTTCGGCGGTAACCCACGAGGCGCTGCTCTGAACTTCCCACTCCGAGGTGTTGTCCACCGACACGGAATACGTTTCGTTGCCGTTGCTCCCGAAGTTTAAGACATTTTTGTCGATAGCCACCGCCGCGAGCGTATCCTGAGCTTTTTCATCCGGGTTGGATGCGGACATGTCGCCGTCCTTGCCGCACGCCGCAAGGGTAACGGCAAAAATCAGCGCTGCGGCTGTCAGCATGTTGCTGTTGTTGTTGTTGAATTTTTTTTTCATTGTATTTGTTTTTTTTTTCATTAATGCTCAACTACAAATACTCAAATAACCGCCTACACAAGGTGCAGGCGGTTATTTCGAGTAAGCCGGATTACAGGTCTGGTAGCCTTTCCCATGTAATAGTATTTGTACCTCCACCGCCGCGAACGTTGGCTATAGGTGCACAAGCTGCATCCGTGTTCCAGATGCCGTAAAACACGCCTGTTTTCGACACTCCCAATTGCCCGTTAACGAGCACCAGGTCGAGCTCCAGAGGATCATCCTGACACGTTGATGTAGTTCCTGCAACAGTTAGCGTAGAGAATTTATACTCGTCGCTATTTTGTTGTTTTGGAATAGAGATAACTCCGTAAATACCGGTTTGCTCTCCATCGGTAGTAAACGTGACCGTTGCAGTAACGCTCGTACTTATATTCCCCAAGTTGGTAATGACAATTTCATTCTCGCTCGCGCCTGCCGCTACAGCCAACTCATGGAAAAAGAATGAAAAACCGACTCTCCCGCTTCTATAATCAGTGACCGTATAATCTCCTATTAAATTCGCGCGGGTGTATCCGCTTGTTGAGCATTCCGTCAGAGCGATGGTAACTTCGGCCGGGTCGCTTTCGTAGGATGTGCCGCCGATGGTTTTCCTGTAGGTTACGCGGTACGTTCCGTTATTCGCTACTGATATCTCATCATCGTATATAGTTCGCTTGCTTTCCCATTCCCCTTCCCATACTACTTCGGGGTCTCCACCATTCGGATCAATGCGGCTCCACGTAATATACTCCACGTCACCGGGAGGTGTTGACGGAAAATTTAGAGAAAGATTTGCAGAGGCATGAGTACTGGGACAAACATTGGTGAGTACGCCGCCGGTGAGCGACGTAATAACCGTTGGGGCGCCCAGCTGGGGCACGGGCGGAGCAGGGCAATCGGTGCTAATGACAACGGTTACTTCGTTGCTGCCAAATTCGCTGTGCCCGTTGTCGTTGAAAGCAGTCACCCGGTACGTTCCGGCAGGATAGGTTGTGCCGTCAACAACAATTTTTCGCTCGGAAGTTTTTGTTCCCGTTTCTTTCACCAACCTGAACGTATCCACATCGGGAGTTTTTACCCAAAAGGCGTATCCTGTTGGCGTGTTTCCGCCGGAGACGGCATTGCTGGCGAGTTCAACCGACGTTTCGGCCTTAAACGTTATGTTCTGTACATCGCAGTTGCTTATTGAGAAGTCGTACGGCGTACTCTGGGGGTAAGCTTCCGTCGGGTACAAGGCTAAAGGACTTGCGCCGCCCGGCTTGCTCGGTACCGGGCACGCCGTGCCAATAACCTGAACGATGTCGCTCCTTTCGCTTTCGCCATCTGCGGTAACGGCAACAACGGCATAGTTGTAGGTATAGTCCTTAACGCCCAAATTTCTATCGGCAGCTCCGTCGGTAGTCCATGCCGTCAGCTCGGGGTCTGTCCCCACCAGCTGCCTGTACCAGTCGTAGCGGATGATATCTTCATCTCCGGATGCGACAGCGAGACTTGGCATGGTTGTGGCAGGGCACACGGTGGTATATACTACGGTGTCGCCTCGGGTTTCGGTTATCCATTCGGCATTACCATTAATAACCGGCTTGCCGGCCAAGCAGAGCCGCTTGGCGACCACGTGCGGCTGGCTTGCCGCGCCAGCGCCCAGCGCGTTTACGCCGCTCACGGTGACGGAAACCTGCTGCCCTTCGGTGAAGCTCGAAACATCGATGGTATAGCTGAGCCCCTGATCGCGGATGGAGTCAACGTCATCCTCGGCGTAGGTAGCAATCCAGAGGTACGATGTTGCGCCCTCAATCGTATCTACCGATAGCGTTACCGTTTGCGCGGGGCAGCTGTTCACCGTGCTGCCGATAATGCTGCCGGCGGCTGCCGGAAGCGTGTCGACGACCGTCGGAAGCGTGTCGACGGGCACATCAGGGCAGGCCGAAATGGCTACCGCATGGGCGGCGCTTTTCTTCCCTTCGCCATCGTCGTTTTTCCCGGCCACCTGATACGAGCCGGAGGCGACGGCGGTGTAGGAGGCCGATGAGGCGTCCGGAATAACCGCGCCGTCCTTGTACCATACGTACGCCGCCGCGCCCGATAGGGTCTCAACGGAAAGCGCTACCGCTGTGTCGGGGCAGGTATTGGCCGCAGCCCCGCTAATGGCGCCCGCGTCGGCGGGCAGCGATTTTTCTTCTACTTCATCTTTGCAGCCGTAAGCCAGCGCTAACGCTATGGCTGCAATGCTTGTGATTTGATAAATGTGTTTCATGTTTTTTGTTTTAATAGTTTTTTTGATGTTTGTGTTTGATAGCTTTTTGTTAATGTTAAAAAAATATTAGATTGCTTCTATAGCCACAGTCTAATCTCCAATTTTTCTGTAGGTTTCCGTCAGCTCGAGATCGCCTGCGGGGAGGACAATCTTGTAGCGGACGGCAAAGATGGTGTAATCGTCGGTATCGGCTTGGCTGCTCACCACGGTAACCCGCAGGTCTGCCCCGCTGGACGCCGCGACTTTCACTTTTCCGTCGGCGTAGAATGTGTATCGGGTGTAGCCGCCAAACATTCCGCCCAGCCCTTGCGCCTCCAGCGTTTCCGGCCCAACGGTGGCGAGCTTTACGTCGGTTTTCGTAAGGGTAAGCTCGCTGAACAGGTCAGCAAATTCCCCGACCTGAATCCACTCATAGGTAACGAGGTAAGTCCCCTCCCATCGGCTTTTGACCGGCAGGAGGTAAACGCCCGTGGAGTAGTTTCCGCTAATGGTTCCGGCGGAGGCGGCGGCGATTTTCACCCCCAGCGCGTACGACTTGGTGAGGTCAAAGCGGTTTGACTTGATTTTGATGGCGTAGGTTGCCGTTTTTTTGCCTTTGGGGATGGCGACCACGTTTGCCGCCGGGAGCTCGTAGAGGTCGTCCGGCAGGGCCGTTACCGAGCTGTCGGGGTATAGCGCAGCGATGGCGGCGTTGTAAACGGCAAGGGTAACCTGCACATCCTCCGGCGCTCCGTTCACCCCCGTGTAGTTGACCGTTACGGGCAGCACGGCCGCCTCCTCCGCCTCTATCATGACGCTTTTGGTGGCGTAAGGCGTGGAGGTGTTTCTGGCCGACAGCGCCAGCTCAACAATGCCCTGCGAGCCGTTTTCTTTGAATACCCCTTCCTCCTTCAGGCAGGAGCACAGCAAAAGCGGGAGGCTCAACAGCAGCGTACAGGCGTATGCTTTCATATTCATTCGTTTTTTCCAAATTATCATCATCACCTAATTTTTATCCCAAAAAATCGGGTTGGAGTATGCATCCTCAATCTTTGGCGTGTTTGCGTTCAGGTTGTACTCCGATTGCGGGTAAATGAGCCTCACGGGCAGCTTGTCTGCGCGCGTGGACTGCGACAGCACGGACACAAACGTATTTCTGGGGGCGCTGCCGCTGACGGCAGGGTAGCCCGTGCGGCGAAATTCATTCCACGCTTCGTTGGCGTTGAGAATGTTCGATGCGATATACTTTTGCGTGATAATCGCCTCCAGCTTTTTTTCGTGGCTATCGGCAAGGTCAAAGTTTACGAGGTAGCTCCAGCTGTTGGCGCTGATGTAGGCTTCTGCGTCGGCCTGCGGGTTGGCGCCGGCGGGCAGGCTGTTGGCGGCGCCCTCGCGCTCAAGGTAGTCAAAGGAGGCTTTGACGCCGTTTTCAAAGTGCGCTTTGGCATCCAAGCCGCTGCCGTCGGGGTCAAGCCCGTACAGGGCGGCTTCGGCCAGCAGAAAGTGCGCCTCAAAAGCGAAAAAGAGCGGCGCCGGCGCGGCGCGGCTTTTCAGAATGCCGGCAGCGTCGGAGGCGGTTAGCCCCGCTCCCGTGCCGATGTGCCATATATAGCCGGGCGAGTAGGGTCGGCCTGTCTGGTTGCCCAGCTGGTGGGAGGGCACGCTTGGCCAGCCCCGGTACAGCAGCGAGCCGCGCTTGCTGTCGGTCAGCTTGCTGCCGTCGTAAAACGACAGGATATATACCGACGGAATGTAGTACTGCGCGGGGTAGCTAATGTTGCCGATAACCGAGCTGTGGTAAACCGTCCAGTAGGGATTTTGCTGCGCCGATGCGTTGTAGCCCGGATTTACCAGCGCATCTTCTTTCAGGAATCCTTCCTCCGAAAATCCGGCAAAAGCCGCCTGCACAAAATTGTCGATGCCGGCGCCGCGCGCGCGCACCAGCAGGCGCAGCTTGATGTTGTTGGCCAGCTGTATCCACTTGGTATAGTCGCCGCCAAACACCGGGTCGCTGCCGGCGCTCAGCGCTACGAGGTCGTCGTTGCCGCCGCCCGCCATATCCTTACCGGTTTTGAGGATGGCAATAGCGTCGTCTATCTCTGCCGCCAGCGCCTTGTACACCTCGGCGTCCTTGTCGAAAGCCGGCGACAGGTTGCCTTCGCCTTTCAGCCCTTCGGTGTAGGGAACATCTCCGTAGGCGTCCACCAGCAGCTGGTAGCAGTAGGCTTTGAGGATATGCGCCACGCCGCCGTAGAAGGCGTAGCGCGGATTGGCCTCCGAGGTTTTGATGATGGCGTTGAAGTTGCGCAGGCAGGCAAACGTCTCCGTCCACACGCCGGTAAAGGTGCTGGAGGTGAAGTTGTAGGTATAGATTTCCCCAAATCCGCCAAGCCCTTCTCCCGGCACTTGGTAGCCCACCAAGTAGGCCGCCGTAGAGCGTCCGTAGTAGTAAATCTGGTTATACACCGTAGCGGCAATGGCCACCGGCAGCACCAAATCGGGCGTCACCACTGCGGCGGTGGCGTTGTTGGGGTTTTTGTTGATATCCAAATCGCAGGATTCGGGCAGCGCCGCCGCCGCCGTAAGCAATGATATTTTGAGAAATATTCTTTTCATGTTTCGCAGGCTCTAAAAGGTTAACGAAAGGGTACCTCCAAAGTAGCGCGTTGGGGGCGACGAGGTCAAGTTCGACACCCCAATGGCGTTGCTGGCGCCGTTGGCGCTCAGGTCGGGGTCGGTATATTCGTTCGACTCCGGCGTCCAGAGGAAGAGGTTGCGCCCCTGCAAGCTGATGCTTACCTCCGAAAACGCCGCACCCAGCTTGCCGAGCGCGCTTTGCGGAACGCTGTAGCTGATGGCCAGCTCGCGCCATTTCCAGTAGTCGCCGGAGTACACGTAGTTGCTGTTGACGTCGGTGTTGAACGTGGGGTTTACCCAGAAGCCCGACCCTCCGTCGGATACGGTAACATTGGTATTTTCTACGTACTGCCCCGAAGCCGGGTCCAGATAGGAGGAGTTGGGGAACACAAAGCGCTCGCGGTTGTAGTAGGCCGACCGCGCCGACGCGCCGGAAAAGTCGAGCGCCCAGCCGCCCGAAAAAATGTAGTAGTACCCGCCGCGGTACTCAAACACGCTGCTCACGGTAATATTCTTCCATTGCAGAGCAAAATCCAGCCCCAGCCGATGCCTCGGGGAGGTGTTGCCCGCCGACACCGTTTCTGTTGCAATCGAAGGGTAGCCGGTGTTTATGTCCACAATAACCCGGCCGCTGGGGTCGCGCTTGTAGTCGGTTACGATAAGCTGGTTTATCTCCTTGCCCTCCTCTGCGTAAATCACGGCGCTGCCGTTTACGCTAATTCGCTTCGTATCCGGGTGCAGCGCCTCAAGCAGGTTTTTGTTGTGCGTATAGTTCGCCCCAAGGTGCAGATTCCACTCGCCGGTGCGGATGGGGGTAAGGCGCAGGGCGGTTTCAACGCCCTTGTTGGTTACCTTTCCCGTGTTGAGCAGGTAGCTCGAGTAGCCCGAGCTCGTGGCCACCGACGCGAGGATGGTTTGGTCGGTGGTGCCGGTGTAGTAGTACGTCAGCTCCACCTCTGCCCGGCTGTTGAGCAGCCGCAGCTCCGTGCCCAATTCATAGCCGAACGTAATTTCGGGCTTCAGGTCTTTGGATACCAGCACGCCGCTTTCGCTAAAGAACGTACCCGCCGACCAGCCTGTGGAAGAGCCGTACACCGGCTCCAGCGCGTAGGGGGCGATGTTGACGTTGCCCGTTTGCGACACCGCCGCCCGAACCTTCCAGTAGCCCAGCGCGTCGGTGGATTTCAGCGCGGGGAATGCGTCGGTGGGAACAAAGGAGAGGTCGGTGGAAGGGTAGAAGTACGACCTGTTTTTGGGCGCCAGCAGCGACGTCCAGTCGTTGCGCCCCGTGAGGTGGAGAAAGAGGTATTTGTTGTAGCCCACCACCAGGTCGCCCCAGACGCCGTAGCTGCGCGAGCGCTCCACCGCGCTGCCCACCCCCGGATCGGCAGTGCGGTTGCTAACGTTGTACAGCCCCGGAATAAGTATCGCGGCCTCAACGGAGGTCTCCTTGCCGGACGTCAGCGCATTTGCCGCCCCCAGCGTGAGGTTAAAGGAAAACCGCGCTACCGTTTTGTTGACCGCGAGCTGAAAATCGTGGTTTACGCGGTAGGTGTTAATCTGCGCATCGTACACGCCGCCGGTCAGGTTTTCCTTCTTCTGCACCTCCAGAGCGTACTTGCTAAGGGTAGATTTCGGGTAAGAATTTTTCACCTGGTAGTAGCGGTTCGACATGGATGCGCGGTACAGCGCCGACAGCCACGGGGTGATGTCCCACTTCAGGTCGGCTCGTCCCGAGAGGTAGGTATTTTTCGTAACCCCCCGGTAGTTGGCGGCCGTGTAGTAGGGGTTGTTGTAGTACGGGCAGTACCAGCCCTCCCGGTCCGACCACTTATCGTTTTCCCAGTCCTTGTAGCGCAGCAGCGGCACGTTTGCCGGCACGTTGAGCAGCTGGTCGTAGATGTCGCCCGTTGCGGTGGTGATATCGTAGTTGTTTTCCACGTAGCCTGCGCTGTAGTTTAAGCTCAGGTTGGGCAGCAGGCTGTACGCATTGTTGAGGCGCACCGACGCGCGGTTATACTTGTCGCCCGGCGTGGCGCCGACGGCTGTAAAGTACTGCGCCGCTATGTAGGCCGTGCTTTTGTCGTTGCCAAAGCTCACCGAGAGGTCTGTCTGGTTTTGAACGCCCGTTTCCCAGAATTTTTCGCGGTCGTCGCGGGCTTCATACGTCACCTGCTGCTGGTCGCCGTTTTCGAGCGGATGCCCCAAATCGCGCAGCGAGCCGTCGAACGGGGGGCCGTACTGCTGGTTTTCTATGGATTCAAACACCTGCCCGTCCTCCGTTTTGCCCTGCCCAAAGCGGTTTTGCAGCTTGGGGAAAAAGCTCACCTGCTCAAACGTCAGCGTGTGCGCCACCTGAATGCGGGGCTTGCCCTTTGCGCCCGACTTGGTGGTGATGAGCAGCACGCCGTTGGACGCCTCCGAGCCGTAGAGCGTAGCGCCTGCCGCGCCGTTCAGCACCTGAATATCGGCTATCGTTTCGGGGTTGATATTATTCAAAAAGTCGCTCGATACAATCGCGTTATCCACCACCACCAGCGCCTGATTGTTGCCCGTAATGGAGCGGTTGCCCCGCAGCACCAGCCGGTAGCTGGGGTTTATGCCGCTCGACACCGCGTTTACCTGCAACCCGGACACTTTTGCGGTCAGCCCGCCCGCCAGCGACGCCGGCTTGCCCAGCGTCAGCTCTTTTGACGTAACCTTGGTGGTAGAGTAGCCCTGCTCGCGCCGCGCCCGGTAAATCCCGCCTGCCGACACCACCACCTCCTCCAGCCCCGTGCTTTCCACCTCCAGCTCCACGTTGAGCGTCGTCTGCGAGCCTACGGCAACCTCCTGCGTTTTGAAGCCCAGGAACCGAAACACCAGCACGGCGTCTTGCGGCGCGCCGATGGCGTAGGCCCCATCCTTGTCGGCAAGGACGGCTATCGTTGTGCCCTTAACGGACACGGAGGCGCCCGACAGCGGCCGACCGTTTTCCGTTACCGTACCGCTCACGGAGCTGCGCTGCGCCAGCAGGCCGCCGCCGGTTACCAGCATACAAATCAAAAGAAGTATATTTTTTTTCATAAAAGCTTACCTGTTGATGCTGTTGATGCTCGACCTGTGGCCTCCGGTTGGCGGAGCGCAAGGCGAGCCGAAAACATTATTCCTGCGGAGTAGCTGCGCTTTGCGTTGCGCCCCCTTGCCGCCGCGCGTAATCTCCCCGCAGAGGCTCGCTCGCCGACGCTGGCAGGGGCAAGGCGGAGCTGTGGGGCGAGCAGGCGCCCATAAAGTAAAGTCAGCATGTGAATTGTATTATTAGTGTACCCCGTGCGGCTAAAAAAGCTTTCGCGCCTCCCCCAAAGCTTCCCTGCGCAGCAAAAAGCTGCGCTTGCCGGCTGACGCAGGCGGGGGAAACGCTGCTGCGCATGAGGTGAGCGAAATGTGATGCGCCGATACGGCACAACCTGCACAACAAAGCGCCCCAATTTGTCAATAAGATTATTGAAATTGGAGCGCTTAAAGTCTTGTGTAAACGAAAAGTAAACCTTATATTTGCAGGCTGTGTGTGTGTGTGTGTGTGTGTGTGTGTGTGTGTGTGTGTGTGTGTGTGTGTGTGTGTGTGTGTGTGTGTGTGTGTGTGTGTGTGTGTGTGTGTGTGTGTGTGTGTGTGTGTGTGTG
>JAIROF010000139.1 GCA_031257655.1 Prevotellaceae bacterium
AAAAAAACAAATCGCCGGTTTCGACCGCGCGGAGTACATACCGGAAAGAAAAAACATAACAAGAAATACAAGGGAAATCCATAAAAACCCCCAAACGCTACGACGCTCTACCGGCAAAACGCCTACTTGCTTTAGCAAGCGCCGCCTTTTGCCTTAGCCGCGCGCCTTGATTTTGGAACTTTTATGGGCATTTCCCCAAAATATAGCGTTTGACATTCAAAGACCAAATAATGGCAGAAGGAACAACCCCGCGCAAGCGGACAAAAAAGCAGGAGGTGAGCGTAGCCACCGTAGGGCTGGAGCTGGGCAAGGTGCCGCCGCAGGCGCTCGACTTGGAGGCCGCCGTGCTGGGCGCCGCCATGCTCGAAAAGGACGCCGTGGTGGACGTGCTCGACATCCTCAAGCCCGAAAGCTTCTACAAGGACGCCCACCAAAAGATATTTCGCGCCATCTCCGCCCTGTCGCACAGGCTGGAGCCAATTGATATTTACACCGTAACGCAGGAGCTACGGAAGGAAAACCTGCTGGAGGAGGTAGGCGGTGCGCAGTACCTTTCGGCGCTCACGCTCAAGGTCGGCTCGGCGGCCAACATCGACTACCACGCCAAAATCATTGCCCAAAAGTACATTCAGCGCGAGCTCATCCGCATATCGAGCGAGGTGCAGCGCCGCTCGTTCGACGAGGCCACCGACGTGGAAGACCTGCTCGACTCGGCGCAGCAGGACATCCTCACGCTGGCCGAGGGGAACATCAAGCGCGAAACGCAGCCCGTGTCGAGCGTGGTAGACCGCGTGATGAAAAACATTGAGGAGGCCAGCAAGCGCGAGGACGGATTTAGCGGCATCCCGACGGGCTTCACCGAGCTCGACCGCCTCACGCAGGGCTGGCAGCCCTCCGACCTGATCATCGTTGCCGCCCGTCCGGCCATGGGCAAAACCGCCTTTGTGCTCTCCATGGCGCGCAACATGGCCATCGACCACAAGCGCCCTGTGGCGTTCTTTTCGCTCGAAATGGCCAGCGAACAGCTGGTAACGCGCCTGTTCATGAGCGAAAGCGGCTTTAGCGGCGACAAGCTGCGCAGCGGGCGGCTCGACCAGGAGGAGATGCAGCAGCTCAGCAAAAGCATCCGGCCGCTGCTGAGCGCGCCAATGTTCATCGACGACACGCCCGGGCTGAGCATCTTTGAGTTCCGCTCCAAGGCCCGCAGGCTCTACACCACGCACGGCATACAGTGCATCGTCATCGACTACCTCCAGCTGATGAGCGGCCCGCCCGAAACGCGCGGCTTCCGCGAGCAGGAGGTGGCCGCCATTTCGCGCTCGCTAAAAGCCATAGCCAAGGAGCTCAACATCCCCATCATTGCCCTCTCGCAGCTCAACCGCTCGGTGGAGACCCGCGTAAAGGGCAACATGCGCCCGGTGCTGAGCGACCTGCGCGAATCGGGCGCCATAGAGCAGGACGCCGACATTGTGGCGTTCATCCACCGGCCGGAGTACTACGACATCCTGGAGGATAGCAGCGGCTCAACCATCGGCATGGCCGACATTCTGGTAGCCAAGCACCGCAACGGCGCCGTGGGCGACGTGCGCCTGCGCTTCCGCGCGGCGCAGGCAAAGTTCACCAACCTCGAAGACGACCAGCTGGAAAATATAATCCCCGCCGCCGCCGGCGCTACGCAAACCTTCAGCTCAAAAATGAATAAAGACTTTGCAGAAGCCGCCTACAGCGCCTCCGACTCCTTTATATCAGGCGGCATACGAGGAGAGGATGCGCCGTTCTAAGGGAACGACGCTAAGCGGTGAGGTGAAGGGACGGCTTTGCCATTCCTCGCCACTTCCCTCAACAGCGCCCGTCACGCCTCACGCAGCGAGGAGCCGGAACGAAGCAGCGCTCAACGAAGCTATGCTGCGCTCGGCATGGTTTTGTACGAAAATAGCACGCAGATGACGCGGATTTTTATGATTTACGCAGATGAAAAACCGGAGCGTAGCGGAACTCGGCGCAGCCAAATGGCTAAAATCTGTGCAAATCATAAAAATCCGCGTCATCTGCGTGCTAAAAAACAAATCGCAGCTTTCGACCGTGCGGAGTATACTAACAAGGAACTCCCGAAAATCCCCTCCCAAAAAATATCACAACAACTTGTAAGTCAAACAAGTACAACAAAACGCTCCGCCGAAAGAAGTTGAGGGCGAGAGTACGGCGGATTTTTCTTTTCACACCCAACGATACAAGTTTCCACAAAATTATATATATTTGCCGCATCAATTTTATACCAAACGGTATTATACCATTTGGTATAAAATCAAACGGCATAATATCAGTCATATAAATTTTATACCAAACGGTATTATACCATTTGGTATAATACCATTTGGTACTATTATTAAGTATTTAGCCATGAACAATTTACAGCAAACTCCATCGCCTTTTTTATTTGGAAAAACAGTGCGCGACAGCACCTTTATTAACCGCAAAGATGACATTGAGCACCTGTGGCTCAACATGCAAAGCGGCATTAATACCATATTAATATCACCTCGCGGTTGGGGAAAATCGTCGTTGGTCACCCAAACCGCGTTTGTGAAGCGCCGCAACAAGCAGGTGAAATGGTGCTTTTTCGACATGTTTGCCGCGCGCAGCGAAGCCGACTTTTATGCACAGTTTAGCCGCGTGCTCCTCAAATCCATCTCGCCGAAGTGGGAAGACTGGGTAGCGGACGCGAAAACATTTTTCAAGCGGATAGCGCCAAAAATTACGGTAGGCGTTGATCCTGCGCAGGAGTTCTCCCTAAGCTTTGATCTGAAGGAGGTGGAGGCGCATAAGGACGAAATTTTGGATTTGCCGGAGAAGATAGCCCAAAAGCAGCAGATACGGCTGATTATTTGCATCGACGAATTTCAGAACATTCACAACTTCCCCGAGGCGGAAAGCTTTGAGGAATCGTTGCGCTCCTGCTGGCAGCAGCACCAAAACGTGAGCTACTGCCTGTACGGCAGCAAGCGGACGCTGATGGCGGAAATTTTCAACAAGCAAAACCGCGCATTTTACCGGTTTGGCGACGTGATGATGCTGGACAAAATCGCCACCGAGCATTGGATTCCGTTTATTGTGGGGAAATTCGAGCAGACGGGGAAAAGCATTACGCCGGCGTTGGCGGAAAAAATGGCGCTGCTAATGAAAAATCATCCCTACTACATACAGCAGCTGGCGCACTACGTATGGGGGAATACGCAGAAAACAGCCACGCTCGCCATCTTGAAAAAAACTATAGTCCGCCTGCTGGAAATCAACTACGCCATGTATCAGCGGGAGGTGGAGGGGCTGAGCAACACGCAAATCAACCTGCTCAAAGCCATTGCCGACGGGGTGACGCGGCTGACGGCGCTAAAAACGTTGCAGGAGTACCAGATAGGAACGCCGCGAAACGTGTCTAAAAATATGAAAATCTTGGAGAGGGATGACTTTATAGAAAAGGCTAACAAAAAGGTAACCTTTATAGATCCGGCTTTCGAGCTGTGGTTCTGCAAGTATTACATGCATAAAAGCTTGGATTCTTACTTTACGTAGAGGCTAACTTGCGCGGGTATATTTTGTGCATTGGCTACGCCGAACTCCGGTTCGCTCCGATTCCCCGTAGGGGAACAATATCAATAGAGAAATGTGTACCTCTCTTTCCAATTGGCTGCGCCGAGCTCCGCTTCGCTCCGGTTTCCCGTAGGGGATTAATGAATATAAAGCATTCGTAAATTGGTAGTGTCATAAATTGTAGGGAGCGAAAAACCTAATTTATACCTAATTTTAATAACAAAACAACCTCAGTAGCAGAGAGATATAATAGAAATAACAACCTCATTAACCTCATTAA
>JAIROF010000196.1 GCA_031257655.1 Prevotellaceae bacterium
GTTTGCAGCCACAACTTGAAATCAAAAATTTTGATTTCAAGATTTTCCATTCCTATTTGCTGATATCCAGCTCGTTTGCCGCCAAATCTTGAAATCAAAAATTTTGATTTCAAGATTTCTTATTCCTATTTGCTGAGTTCCATGTGTTCCACCGTTACTTGTGTGAAGACCATCTAAATGATCAATTACGGTGAAAAAAATGAAGTTTTTTACATTTTACAGTTAGACCTCACCCCCGGCCACTCTCCAAAGGAGAGGGGTGGCTTGCGCCGAAGTTCGAGTCCCTGCTCCCCTCTCCTTTGGAGAGGGGCTGGGGGTGAGGTCTAACAAATGATAGAACACAAAACTACCCAGAAAGCTACCTCAAAAAGAAGTAAGCCAGCGAAATTTCGGCGCTGACATTTCGGGCAGAGGCGGCGCCGCCTTTTGCTACGCTGCGCATTCCCTTGCCGTAGGATGCGGAAAGCTGAAAATACCGCAGCTCTACCCCGCCGCCAAGCTTGAGGCCGTAGTCGGTTTTAGCGTAGCTGACGTCGCTTTCTTCGCGCCCGTAGGTGCTCACGTTCACCAGAAAGGCGTAGTAGGGCGCCGCAAAGATGTACGGAATAACGTTTCCAAAGTTCAACAGGTAGCTCACCCCAACCGGCAGCTCAAGGTACTCCAGGTGCCCGGCATGCTCACCCTTCCGGTTGTAGAGGATTTCGGGCTGCACCGCAAAGCCGCCAAACGAAAATTCGGCAAGGTAAACGTTGAGCGCCAACCCCGCGTGGTACGAGCTGCTCCAGCCGTACGCTCCGCTTTCCGGCTGCTGCCGTTGCACAAAAGTTCCACCGGCTTTTGCGCCCACCGAAAGCTGTCCGTACAGCGGGGCAAAAGTAAAAAATGTCAGGCATATCAGCAAAAAACGCTTCACACAAGGGGTTGAAAATGAAATTATGTTTTACTTAACTCTTATCCTAAAACCGGCATCAGGCTCGATGCCGGTAGGCTTTTACCCAGCTGATCTCGAGGGTTGCGGGAGTGGCCAGCTTAGGCTTGCCGGTCACGCCCGACGAAAAGGCAATGTAGAGCGGCTCATCGACGATGTTGGGCGCCGAAAAGAGCTCTACGCCGTTAACTGTCCACACCATGCGCTCCTTGCTCCACTCCAGCGCAACAACGTAGGCGGTATTTTTTTTCAACAGACCTCGCCTCCACGTTTCAACGTACCGCAGCTCCTCGCCTGCCTTTTGCCCGGCGGCAAAGACGCTAAGCTCGAGGCTGGCGCCAAGGCGCAGGACGTTCACGTGCGGCAGCATTTTTCCCGTTCCCAGCCAAAAGGAGTGGTAGACGCCTTTCTGCGGGTTGCGGAGCTGAATTTTCGCCTCAATTTTGCCCAGCAGCTGCGCGTGGCTCTGCGCCGTGTTGACGATGCCTGCCGTATACTCGCGCTCTATGGGGGCAAAGCCCAGCTGAGCGCCAAATCCTATGCCGTGCGCACGCTCCCGCTTGACCAGCATTTTTAGCGCATGGTTGGATACGGTGAGGTTGCTGCCGTCGGTGTAGATATGGTTTTCGCTTGAGGGGGAGTAGAGGGTTTTGATGGCTGCGCCCACCAGCGCCGGATGGGGTTTCCACTTGGCGCTGTCTAAGGTTTGCCCGCTGAAGTCGTCCTCAAAAACGAGCTCCCAGCGGGTAATTTCGTGAAAATTATCGGATGATTTTTGCAGCTTGAAGAAGGTCGCCACTTCTTGGGATTTTCGCAGCCCGATGAGCTCGCGCTTCATGGCGCTCCACGCTTTTTTTGAGATTCCGGTTTGCGCGCGGGGCGTGGAGAGCTGCATTGCCAGCTCCTGATAGCGCAGCAGGTTGGGGGTTTGCTTTAGGGAGAGGTATTTTTCATGCTTTTTTTCAAGCGCAGCACGCCGCGCCTCATACTTTGAAGTGCTCGTAATTCCACCGGCGAGGTGAAATCGCAACCGTTTGAAGAAACCAGCCATAGCTCAATAGAAGTAATTTCAACGTAAGGCAATCCCTCTGCACCGCGCCGGAGGGCAGGTACAGAGGGCTACCTCTTGCTTGATTTGCGCAGAAAACGTTGGCTTAGCCGATTAGCTTAAAGCCTTTTCCGCGCACGTTGATGATCTGTATCGACGGGTCTTCCTTGAGGAACTTGCGCAGCTTGGTAATGTACACGTCCATGCTGCGCGCGTTGAAGTAGGTGTCGTCGTTCCAGATGGTTTTGAGGGCAAAGTTGCGATCGAGCACCGCGTTGCGGTTGATGCACAGCTGGCGCAGGAGCTCGGATTCCTTTGCGGTGAGCTTTTGCTCTGCTCCGCCTTCCTTTACCAGCGTTTGCTTGGTGGAGTTGAAGGTGTAGAGCCCAATCTGGAATACATCCTGATTTTGCGAGGAGTTTTCGCCGCGCGTACGGCGCAAAATGGCTTCTACCCTGTACAGCAGCTCTTCGATGCTAAAGGGTTTGGTCATGTAGTCGTCGGCGCCGGCGGCAAAACCTTCCAACACTTCTTCCTTCATCGACTTTGCCGTGAGGAATAAAATGGGCACAACGCTGCTCAACATGCGAATTTCTTTGGCAAGGGTGATGCCATCCTTTACGGGCATCATAACATCCAAGATGCAGATGTCATACCGTGCCCTTTGAAATCCGGAGAAGGCGCGCTCTCCATTGGGGTAGAGGTCTATCTCATACCCTTTTACCTGCATATACTCTTTCAAAAGCATACCCAAGTTTTCATCGTCTTCGGCTAATAAAATACGTGCTTTACTCTGTTCCATAGTTCTTTTTTTTGTTTTTAATTAAGGGATTTGTGAAACTAACTTTAGATTAAATATAAGAGATTTTTTTCAATTATACAAATACGTAAACGCTCTACTTTAGTAGAAAAAATGGCTGCCGCAATTGCGCACCCGAAACGTCAGGTGCAAAGTTAATAATTATTCGTAGTTTTAACGTGGTCGTTTGTATTTTTTAACGATTCTGGTATCAAAATTTTGAATTTGCTGCCTTTTCCGAGCTCGCTTTCCACCCAAATTTGCCCGCCATGCGCCTCCACAATCTTCTTTACGTAGCTCAAACCCAGCCCAAAACCTTTTACGTCGTGGCGGTTTCCGGTGTGCACGCGGTAGAACTGCTCAAAGATTCTTTTTTGGTCTTCTTTGGGGATGCCAATGCCGTTGTCCTGCACCTGAATGAGCAGCTTGCCATCTGGGGTGTTTTTGGTTTGCACCTTTATTTCCGGCTCATTTTTTGCGTACTTCAGCGCGTTGTCGATGAGGTTTGCAAAGATGTTCGAGAAGTGCACTTCGTCGACCTCAACCGCCGATTGCTTTGCGTCAAAGCTGCAGGTTACGGAGGCTCCGGCGTTGCTTACCTGCAGGTTGAACCCGTCTATCACCTTTCGCGCGATGTCGTGAAAGTCGCAGGTTTTGACGTTGAGGCGCAGGTGTCCGTGCTCAAACATGGCCAGCTGCAGCGTTCGCTCTACCAGCAGCGACAGGCGCTTGGTCTGGGCGAATATCATCCCCGAGAGGTAGGTGTAGTTTTTTTTCTCGGCGGGGATGTTTGGGTCGTGCAACATTTCGGAGGCAAGCGTAATGGTTGCAATGGGCGTTTTGAGCTCGTGGGTCATGTTGCTCACAAAGTCGCTCCTCATCTGCGCCAGCTTGTCCTGCCGCATCAAGGCCCACATTACGCCGGTAAATACCGCCAGCACAACAATCAGCAGCGCCATTGAGGTGACCAGCGTAGCCCCGATGGAGAGGAGGATGTAGTACTTTTTTTGCGGAAATGATACGCTCAAAAAGTAGCGCTCGGAGAGCAAATCGTTCGGAAAAAGCTGCCTGACGTAAACATCTTTTTCGGGCGCTAACCCGGTTTGCTCGCCAAAGAGGAGGGCTCCGTCGGCGTGGTAGACCCCGAATTTAAATCCGAGGTTGAGGCCTCGCTTGCGAAACTCTACGCGCATGAGGGAATCGAGCTTTTGGACGGAAATTCGCTGCTCGATGGGCACCTCTACGCTAATGATTTTTTCGACGATATTATCTACCAGCACCTTTTTGTAGCTGAGCTTTTCGTCCATTTTTATTTGCTCTGCCGATCGCTTTGGCTGGCGCTCCTGCCGGTCGATGTCGAGCAGGATGCTGTTGAGCTGCCCTGCAATGATCGAATCGCTGATGGGGGCAAAGCGCTTGCCTACGGAGCTGGAGTCGAACAGGTCGACGACAAACTGCTGCTGCTCCTTGTAGAGGGAGCGAATGCCGCTTCTGCTAATCTTGAAAATAGAGCCGCCGGTGGTATTTTCTTCCTTCATCTGAAAGGTGGGCTTTCCTTTTTCGGGGTCTTCTACCAAGTTGTCGATAATCTGGTAGGCGATTTCGTTTTTTTCCATGTCGTCCACCAGCTTGTCGAGCGAGGTGTTGACGAAGTTGTTGAACTCGCCCTCCTTTATTTTGTGCGCTTCGCCTATCCAAAACAGCTGAAAAATCACTAAACACAACGCCGCCGCAACGGTCGCCGCCCCAAGTATAGGTATTAACTTCTTTACCATACCCGTTACACTAAATTTATACTGTCCGCCCGGCTGAAAAAATGCCTCCCCTGACGGAAATCTTCCAATATCATTGTGCAAAGATAAATATTTTTTTGCAATACAAAAATAACCATAATATTTTTACAACAACTTTTTTATTTTAGGGAGGCAATAAATCCCCAAATGCTGCGTTACGCTCCACCGGCGAAGCGCACGTGGAATTTACCTGCCCAAGGCATGGAAATGCCTTACGGCGAAGGTTATACCGACGTAGACGTAGACGTACACGTACACGTACACGTACACGTAGACGTACACGTAGACGTACATGTACACGTAGACGTACATGTACACGTAGACGTACATGTACACGTAGACGTACATGTACATGTACATGTACACGTCAACGTCAACGTCAACGTGGGGTTTTACCCCACGCTGGGATGGTGGCCGCCCCTTCAGGGCTTGGAAATGCCTTGCGGCGAACGGATGTATTCGTATTTATCGACCGAAATCGACGGAAGTCGACGAAAGTCGATGGAAGTCGACGGAAATCGACGGAAATCGACGGAAGTCGACGGAAATCGACTGAAGTCGACGGAAGCATTTAGTATAGCCTTGTTATCCACAAAGGGCCGTAGAACTTGTGCTGCTTTCCTTTTTCATCGCGGTAGGTGAAGATGTAGTAGTATGTCCCATCCGGCAAGCCTTCGCCGCTAAATTCGTTGTGGTAGCTGGTTTGCGCGTATACCATGTTCCCCGTGCGGTTGAAAATGGTAATCCGGTTGTCGGGATACGAAAGCGCAAAGGGTATCTCGAAGCGATCGTTGTGGCCGTCGCCGTTGGGGGTGATGGTCGTTGCGCGGATGGCCAGCCCGTGGATGCGAACTTTGAGCGCTGCGCTGTTGTTGAGCGTGTCGACTTCACTTTCGCCGGAGGTGGCGTGGGCGCTCAGGAGGGTGAACCTTTCGTCCATTGCGCGCACCATAATCTCAAATGCTACCGCAGAATCTGCCGCTATCGCGCCAACGGTAAACTCAGCTCTATCCTCCTGCTGCTGCACGCCGTGAACTTCGTTGCGCACGAGCTTTACGAACTTTACGCCCTCGTACCAAAAGGCTGTCAGCACAACGCCCCGGCAAGCGCCTTTGCCGACGTTGGCTACCGTTATCCGGTAGGTAACGTAGTCGCCAACGGAGACGGTGGAATCGCGGAGGAGGGACTGCGGGCTATATCCTCGCTCGTCGGCGGAGATGCTGATGATTTTTTGGGCTACTTCGATGTCTTTTTCCGAGCGCACGGTTACGGTGGCGGAGTCCGAAATGCTCGCCGCACCGGCCGCCGCGCCGAGCGCGGGGTCGAAGTAGGATAGCTGCACGCGGTTGGTGTGCGCGCCAATCGCTACCGCCTTTACCCGATACTCCAGCAGCTCGAATTTGTTGGGATGCAGGGTGTCGGCCAGCGTGTAGCGAATGACGCGGCCTCCGGTAACCTTGCTGCCCATGCCGTCGAGCATCAGCTCCAATCCGGCGGGGATGGAGTCTTCTACCCGGAGGTTGGCCACGTAGCGCAAGCCGCTGTTGGCTACCAGCACCCTAAACATCAGCATGGAATCTTGGGGGACGCCTGCGGTGATGGGGCTTCCGTCGATATTCCATGCCGTTTTCCGGACGCTCAGCTGAAGCCTGCTGGCATCCTTTACCAGCACCGAGGCTTCGGCGCTGGTGTCCGAGCCGCAGCCGTTGCCCGCCACGTAGCGGTAAACGCCCGTATGCTTGAGGCTGCTGGCATACCAGATGGTGAGCGTGTCGGTGGCAGCGCCTGCGATGTGGTCGCGGTTTTCCCTGTCCTCCGGAATGTCTGCCACCGGACGGCCGCCGTAGAGCCACTGCCGCCTGTCGGCGTGAGCGGCGCTGCCGGCGAGGGTTATCGGGGCGTTGTCGAATACTACTACGGAGGCGGGGCTTTGGTTAACCTGCGGCAGGGGATTCACGGCAAGGCGAATGGTGTCGCTCACGGCGTAGCAGCCGTTGTCGGCCACGACTACGTAGAGGCCGGCGTCGCCGGGCGCTAACGAGGGTATGATGAGCGCGGTGCTGTCGGCGCCGGGGAGGGGCGCGGCGTCGTTGTCCTTGTACCACGCGTAGCGCAGGGCGTTGTCGGCCGCAAAGCTGAAGGCTAGGCCTGCGCCTTCGCAGATGGCGGCGTTGTGCGCCGGCAGCGGCTCGGCTACCCGCACGCCGTAGCGCACGTCTACGCGCATGGTGGCGGCGGCGTCTCCGCAAAGGCTGCCGACCACAAAGCGATAGTCGCCTTCGCGATGCTCGTCTTCGCTGCTCACCAGCACCGTCAGGGTATCCCTCACAAGGCTTGTTCCGCCGCTTAGGGTCAGCGTTTTGAGGAGCGTTTTGCCGTGGTACCAGCGAGCTTCGCGCAAGCTGTCGCCCTCGGCGGCGGCCGTTAGCCGGATTTCTGCGGGCTGGGCAAGGGTGGCGTCGAAGCACAGCACCTCGTCCTTGGATATCTCCGATATCCTGACAGGCCTGAAGATTTGCACGCTGATGGAGTCGGAAACGGCGCCGCAGCCGTTGTAGGATACGACCCTGTAATCTCCGGCCTTGCTCACGCGCAGCAGCGTGTCGCGCCCCTCCAGAATGAGCGAATCGTTGCAGTACCAGCGGTTGCGGTAAAATTCGTTGACCGATACTGCGAGGTCGCTCAGGTAGCTGCCGCAAATGGTGGTGTCGCTACCCAAGCGTCGGCCGAACGTGGGGAGCCCGCTGCTGATGGCCAGCTCTACGCTGTCGGCGACTATCTTGCGGCACGTGCCCTCCGAAATCACCTCGTAGCGGTACATCCCGGCCTTGCCCATGTCGTCGACCCTTACGGTGATGAACGAGTCGCGCATGAAGGGCAGCTCGCTCCCGCTGTGGTACCAGCGAATGCTCGACGGCTCGTAGCCCTGCGCGGCAAAGGCAAAGGTTACCAGCGGGCTTTGCGCTACGCCGCAAAAGGCGGTATCCGGTGGCCTGACGATGAATTTCGCCCTCGGCATGGTGGCTATCGACACGTAGACGCTATCCGTAAGCACGTTGCAGCCGTTGTAGGCTTCTGCTGCGTACCATCCGGCATCGCGCTCCGCTATGCCGGGCTTGCGGTAGGTGGAGTCGTGCTCCGCCGGCAGGAGCGCCCCGTTATGGCGCCAGCGGTTGCGGAAAACGTTATCGGCTGCATACGTCAGCTCCAAGTCGTCGCCCAGACACAGCTCTATGCTGTCCCTCTGCTGCACGCTGCCGCGCGGCTGGGACAAGGCTCCGCTGACGAACAGGCGCACGCTGTCGGTGAGGCTGCCGCAGCGTCCGTAGGCGGTGCAGGCGTAGTAGCCGCTGTGGGCAAGGTGCACGTTGGCGAGGCTCAGCGCGCTGCCCCGGGCAACAAGCGCCCCCCGGAAGCGCCACTCGATGCTGTCGGCATGCTCGGCCTCGACCGCAAAATCAACGAGCGGCGCGCGCTGGCAGATGGCCGTGTCGGGGGATAGCGAGCGGATGCTCACCCTGGGCACAAGCGCCACGCGGACGGTGTCGAAAACGCTGCCGCAGGCATTGTAGCCTTCAACGCAGTAGAGGCCGGTATCGCTCGGCTCCATTGCCTTGCTGAGCGCGCTGCCGGTCAGCGGCAGGGGACGACCGTTGTGCGTCCACGCGCAGCGGAACAGGTGGCTTGCGCTCAGCGCAACCGTGAGGCCGGCGCCTTCGCATACCGCAAGGCTGCCCTGCCGCGCCGTAATGTCCGGCTTGTGGGGCGGGATGTGCAGCCATACGCTGTCTACTATCGACGACAAGGCTACCGCGCTGCACCCCAGCTGTCCGTAGACTTCGTAGCGATAGTAGCCGCTGTAGGCCGCACCGGCATTTTGCGGCAGCGCCAGCGTTGCCCCCTCGGCAATACGCTGCCCCCGGAAAGACCACACGATGCTGTCCTCATTCTTGGCCACGACCGTGAAGCTGACAGCTGCTGCACGATTGCAGAGGGAGGTGTCGCGCGGTCTGGCGATAATCTCAACGCTGCGCAGCACGCCCACACGCACCGTGTCGGACAGCGTGCCGCAGGCGTTGTATGCCTGCGCCACAAACAAGCCGGTGTCGCTGGTCGCTACCCCGCCAATGCTGTACGCAGAATCGCTTGCCCCGACTACCCTTACGCCGCTTCGGAACCAGCTGTAGCCCGCCGCATTGTCCGCCGAAATAGCTAACCGCAAGGTATCGCCTTCGCATAGCATGAGAACATCCGGCATAAGCGTGCGCTGCTGCAAGGCGTAGCCTGCGCTTACGTGCGCAACCTTCACCGTATCGCTGTTGCAGCCGTTCACGGCAATGAACGTGTACAATCCCGTATCGCTGACGGAGATATTTTTGCGGGTAAGCATGTTGGTACTGTCGCTTAGCCGCAGACCGTTTCGCTCCCAGTAGAATGTATCGGCATCGACGGAGATGGCGCGGAGGCTGAGGCTGTCGCCAAAGCACAACGTTTTCGCAGCGTAGCGGGCAATGGCTTTCGCGCGAGGACGAACAGATACTTTAGCCGTATCAAAGACGGAGCCGCAGCCGTTGATTCCCTCTACTATGTAAGTACCGCTATCGGATAGCGCCACAGCCGATTTTTGAAGCAAACTATCGGTTGCAGACAGCAGCGCGTTGTTGTGCAACCAGAGGTACGTGCGGGCGTTGTTTATTTTTGCAACAAGCTTAAGCGTATCACCGCCACACAGCGATATATCCTTCATGGAAACTCTGAGCGCAGGAGAAACGTTGTCGCTCATCACCCGAACAGTATCAGAAACAGGGTACCCGCTGCACGCGCCGTGACCGTACACCGTGTAGCGATAGCTGCCCGATGTTTGTGTATTAATGCTATTGATGCGGTAGCTGCTATCGGAAGATATTTTTTTACCGCCAAAAAACCATGCGATGCTATCGTAGCCTGTTGCCTGAACGGTGAGCGTATAATTTTCTCCGGCGCACAGGAACGTGTCGCGGCTGACGCGCAGAACGGACACGCCGGTTGTCACACCAACCAGCGCAGAGTCGGTGAACGAGCCGCAGGCATTGTAGCCGGTGACGTAGTATTTGCCGGCATCGGCAAGAGTTGCCGCGCTAAGCGCATGGCTGCCGCTTGCACTTACCGCCAACGTATCCTTGCCGTGCCGCCATGCGTAGCGGAATACGTCGCTGCCGCCTACCGTCAGCTGCAACCTTGTACTTTCGCAAACCGTCGTGTCGTTCAAGGAGAGCGTTTGAATCGGTGCGGTAGCAAATATCGCTACCTCTACCGTGTCGCTGCTGATGACGCCACAGCTGTTCTGCGCAAGCGCGTAGTAGAAGCCCGCGTCTGTGGTGGAGAGCACGCTGCCTGTAGTCGGCACGACGACGCCGGACTTGTACCACTGTATAGCGCCCGTGATATTATCTGCATAAGCCGTCAGCGTTGCCGTGCCCGCGCCGCACAGCGATGTGTCGCGAGGCTGAACGGTGAAGCGAGGCAGGGCGCTAACTACAATGTAGGAACTGTCGGAGACAAGCCCACAGCCATTGTAGCCCTGCACTACGTAAAGACCGGTATCGCGCAAGCTCACATGAGCCACGTGGTAGCTGCTGTCGGTGGTGCTTAATGTATCTCCGTTGTGTATCCAGCGGCTGCGGAAGATGTTTTCGGCGGCAAGCGAAAGGGTCAACGCATTGCCTTCGCACAGCGTAAGCGTATCGGGAAGGCTGATATTTACTTGTATCGTGCTACCAACATGTAC
>JAIROF010000048.1 GCA_031257655.1 Prevotellaceae bacterium
GCACAATAGCCGCTCCAATTTATCGAAAAACACAAGACGCATACTACTGATTTTTCTAACTTGTTTGTTTGGAAGCATTAAAACATGTCATTATTAATCCGCATATTATTAATGATTTACACATTGGATTGTTTTATAATTATTTATCATTCTGACATTTGTAAAATGTGGGAAACTTGAAATAGTAATCATTCAAATCAAAAAAATCCGAGTTCAGACAACGATCTGCGTAGCATGAATTTTTAGTTTTTAGTTTTTAGTTTTTAGTTTTTAGTTCTTAGTTCCCTTAATCACGCCCCTAAAGCAGCCGATGGATTCGCCAATGCCAACAAAGGGGTCTTTCATGCTTTTTTCGTGCTCCAGGCTGCAAACGTCGCTGTAGCCAACCTCCCGCAGCGCCCTGACAAACGCCGGAAAATCGATTACGCCGCGCCCTATTTCCACCGAATAGCCGCTTTTGGTGCGCCCCGTAACGTCTTTGATGTGGATGTCAAACACCCGCGTGTGGTACTTCTTCAGGTCGGCAACCGGGTCTTTGCCGTTGCGGGTATCGTGGCCTATGTCCAAGCACATGCCCATGCGCGGGTCTAAATCTTTGGTGTGATTCCAAACGTCGTCGGCGTCGGGAAACAGGGCAATGTCTGGCCCGTGCAGGTGAATGGCGTACCTGAAGTCGTACTCCTTTACCTTTTCGTTCACGTACGGAAGCAGCTCCAGGTTGGGCACGCCAACAATCAGCTTCACGCCAACGCGCTTTGCATACGCAAACGCATTGTCGACCTCCGCCTTGCTCCGCATGTAAATTGGCCCTACGGCGTAGCCGATCACGCCTTTTGCCGCCAGCTTGGCGTGAAAGGCGGCAATCTGCTCGGCGGTGCTGCTCAGCGGAAGGTGAAAATCTTTGATGCAGAGGTAGCGCACATCGGCCTTTTGCAGGGTCTCTAAGGTCTTGTCGATGTCGAAGTTGACAAACGTGTAGCCCGCCATTCCGATTTTGAACTTTTCGCCCGCTTCGGGCAGCTGCTCATCGCTCAGCTCTTTTATCCTGATGTTCTTGAAAAAAACCTCATCCCCGTGATCCTGTAGCAGGATATGCCCCTGGGCGGCGTTGCCGAAGTTTGGCCAGCCGGCGTACTTGCTGTAGGCAACCAGCGCGTTAAACCCCTGGGTGTTGCGCTCGTACTCCACAATCTTGACCCCGTTGAGGTAGTGCTGCACCCGGCGGCCTTCTACAACGACGGTGGCCGTGTTGAAATCCTTTTCGTTGAAGCGGTAGGCCTTGTCGCTCCGGTCGGGCGGAATCAAGTCGTAGAGGGCGCCAAGCGTGCGGTTGCCCTTCACGCCCAGCTTGGCGTCCGGGTGGTGGGCGTCGTCCAGCAGCTGAAATTCGCAGCCAATGGCCGAGCCTTCGCCCTTGTTCAAGTCCGGGTCTACGAAATACTTGATGCCGCTGTTGGCGCCTTTGGTGATTTTGAAGTCAACCTTGAGGATGAAGTTCTTGTACTTTTGCGTGGTAACGATGTCGCCGCCGTTGGTCGATTCTGCGCCGCCGCTTTTGTGCACCCGCAGCGCCCCGTTGTCGATTGACCACCCCTGCGCGGGGAAGCCGGCTATCTTGGCTCCCCGCCAGCCTTCGGTCGTTTTGCCGTCCCACAGCAGCTTCCACCCTTCGCCGATTTCCTGCGGCGTTAGCGCGTTGTCCCCGCACTTGGCCTCCTGCGCCCACCCAAGGGCGACGATGATGGCGGCGGCCAATATCCGATGTGTTTTCATGTTTTTATGCTCCTATTTTTTTATTTTAGCTTACCTTGTAGTAGTCTTCCCACCCCTTTCGTGGCGGCTGCTGCGTCAGCATGGCGTTGGCAAAGGCGTTGTTCGTTACCTGCTTGGCGTTCCGGTCGAGCTCAATTTTCGTGTTCAGCCGCTGCGCCATTACGCCCAGCGAAAACACCTGGCTCAGGGGGCCGTGGATTTCAAAGGGCGAGCGCGTTTTTTCTTCGCCTAAGCAGGCCAGCAGGAAGTTGGCAAAGTGGTTGGACGGGCTTTTGGGGACTTCCGGCAGCTTGGACTTCATGGCCTGCGCTTTGTCCTCCGGAATAATGGACAGCGTGCTCCCGTGCGAGCTTCCTTTAAAGATGAGGTCTTTGCTGTAGATGATTTTGCCCGGGTTGAGCTTGGCCGGCTGCAAGGTCCATCCGGCTACCGGCGGAACGTTGGGGTCTATTTCGGATACGCCGTAGCCCTGCGGAACGGCGGGGATGTTGTTGACGCCGTCGTACCAGGTTATGTCGACAGGGGGCATGCCTTTTCTTTCGGGGAAGCGGAACAGGATGGTGGAGGCTTTGGGGTAGAAGTAGTCGTTGTGGCCTTCCAGCTTGAGGGGGGTAACCTCGTAGGGCAGCCCCAGCTCCAGAAATTCGTGGATGGTGTCTAAGATGTGCGCCCCCCAGTCGCCCAGGGCGCCCATGCCAAAATCGTACCAGCACCGCCAGTCGCCGTAGTGGTACTTTGAGCTATACTCGTGGTAGGGCGCCGCCGACAGCCACGTATCCCAATCCAGCGTTGGGGGTACAGGCTCCGCTTCGGGGTACCTGTAGATGCCGGCGTCCCACGAATGCCAGCGCCGCTCGGAGTTCATGTGCGCGGTAACTTTTGTCACATCTTTGATGACGCCCGCCTCCTTCCATGCCTTAAACTGAAAGTAGTTGGCCTCCGAGTGCCCCTGGTTTCCCACCTGCGTTACCACATTTTTATGGTTTTTGGCGGCTTCGATCATCAGCTCGGCTTCGTAGAACGTGCGCGCCATCGGCTTCTCCACGTAAACGTGCTTTCCCGACGCAATGGACAGCATGCACACCGGGAAATGGGCATGGTCGGGGATGGCGGCCACCACCGCGTCAAATTCGTTGCCCATCCTGTCAAACATCACCCTGAAATCCTTAAACTGCTTTGCCTTGGGGTATTTGGCCAGCATAGCCTGGGTGTGCGGAGCGCCCAAGTCCACGTCGCAGAGCGCCACGATGTTTGCCAGGCCGGTTTTGTCAAATTCTTGGATAACATCCGCTCCCCGGTTGCCAATGCCAACGCAGGCTAAGTTTACTCGGCGGTTGGCCCCCTTGATGCTTGCGGCGCCGGCCGCTGTTGCTGATTTCACGGCGTTCAGCCCGCCTACGGCGAGGCCGATGGTGGCTAACCCGCCTGTTCTCAAAAATGTTCTTCGTGTGATCATAATTGTTGAAGTTTGAGTTAAAAAAATGTTTTATGAGCAATGAAGCAATACCAAAAGCTATCGTATGGCGCCGCAAGCGCTTCCGACGCTTTCATATCTGTAGGGAAATGCCTGCGGCAAAGTGCTCATTTGCTGCGCTCATTTATACTCCGCACGGTCGGAAGCTGCGATTTGTTTTTTTCGCGCGCAGATGGCGCAGCTTTTTTATGATTTGCACAGCGTTTTATGATTTGCACAGCGTTTAGGGAACCTCTAAAAATCCCAAACTCTGCGTTACGCTCTCTCGACAAAATGCTCATTTACTTTAAGTAAGCTCTGCTTTTGCCTCAGCCGCAAGCCTTGTTTTTTGGGTTTTTAGAGGTTTCCTTTAGTCAATCTTTCAGCAATTTTTGCACCTCCAGCCCGGCCAGAAGCACAGCGCCTAAGCCGTGCATGTCGTTGTATGGCGCGGGGCGGTCGTAGTAGAATTTAACGTCGTTGCCTATGCCCGTGCCTTGGCAAATGCCGGTCACCGCTCCTTCTGCGGTGATTTGCGTCAGCATGCCTCTCCAGCCTGCCATGGCGATGGTGCGGTAGCGCCGGTCTATCCATCCGTTGTTTACGGCAAGCGCCACGGAGTAGGTAAACATGGCCGTACAGGAAGTTTCGGGATACGAATCCTCTTTGTTGAGGATTTGATGCCATAGCCCTGTCTTGCTCTGGTGCTGTGCGGTATTCCGTATTTGGCGTTGCAGCAGGCTTATCACTTCGCTACGGCGCGGATGGTCGGCGGGCAGCAGCCTCAGCAAGTCTGCCGTAGCCATCATCATCCATCCGTTGCAGCGCCCCCAGAATGTTCCGCCTTGCGCCTTAACGTCGTCGTAGTAGCAATGCCACATCAGGCCGGTGCGCTCGTCGAAGAGGTACCTGTTAAAAAGGATTACCTGATTGACGGCTTCATCGAAATACTCCTGTTTGCCGGTAAGGACGCCCATTCGCGCTATGAAGGGGACGCTCATGTAGAGGTCGTCGGCCCACACGGTGTTGTTGTGCGGATGCGGACGCGAAAAAATGCCATCCGGCAGGCGCTGCTGCTTCTCCATGATATGCGCTGTGGCCGCGTCTATATACGCTTTGTAGGCCGGTTTTTTGTCCGCTATGTAGAGCTCTATCAGGCTTGCGCCCATGGCGCCGCAATCGTCGAGCTCGGTGAGCCTGACAGCCTGCGCCAGGGGAAAGCCCCACTGATTCTTACCATCGTACACCGCTTTCAGGTATTCGTAATCCTTAAAGAAAAATTCAAAATTCTTCCTCGCAAAATTCTTGTAGCGGCCAATACCCGTTTCTTCGCCAAGCCGGTTGAATCCGATATGTACCACCCCGTTCCAGTATTTCCAATCGTTGTACCCGCTTTGCGGGGTCACATTGCGGTTGTAGCCATACTTTTGCAGGTCGGTAATCAGCTCTCCGGCCTCTTTGTCGTAGTAAAGGTAGGTGGTGTTTTTAATAACATTGTCTGCTACCTTTTTGACCGTATTCAATACGTCCTGTTGCGAAAGCTGCTGTGCAAAGATAGAGAATGATATTAATATTAAAAGAAAACAGCAAAAATATTTTTTCATCATGATATTAATTTATACTGCTTATCCCCCATAAGCAAATTGTTTTTAATTGTTGATTCACAAGCACTTGGGGAAGCGTTTGCTGCTTGTTGTGTTAAGCTGTAAGCGAGTTTTACTCAGTAGCAATGGCTTTTTACTATCCTGAAAAATTGTATTGGAAGCTACTGATATTTTTTTGCCGCATTCCAAGCAATGAATCGTAACTACTCAGGTAGCATATTTCATTGCAAATCACAAAAGTAATAAAAATTCTCCTTGTGAAAACCTTGTGTTCTTTGTGTCTTCGTGGTATTTTTCCAACCACAAAGGAACAAA
>JAIROF010000181.1 GCA_031257655.1 Prevotellaceae bacterium
CCCCCCCCCCCCCCCCCCCCCCCCCCCCCCCCCCCCCCCCCCCCCCCCCCCCCCCCCCCCCCCCCCCCCCCCCCCCCCCCCCCCCCCCCCCCCCCCCCCCCCCCCCCCCCACCCCCCCCCCCCCACCCCCCCCCGCTGGGCGGCCCGCCCCCCCCCCCCCCCCCACTACATCCTGATTCTTTGATGGTTAGGGTCGTTACCTTTCCGCTATCCGAGAGGATCCACATCACGTTGTTGGGGTCGATGAAGAAGCTTTGGATTTGGTCGTTGCAAACGTCGGCAAAGGGCGCCTTGCGGAATACCTTCTGCGCCTTGTCGTAGCAGCTGATGAGGCGGTCTTCGCTGATCACAAAGATGTCGTTGGCCGCCGTTTTTGCCCAGTGGTACTTTCCGCGAAATTCGTCGTGGTACTCAATGAGGCGCTTTTTCTTGTCCAAGCGGTCAAACCCGTGGTTGGTGGCAATCCAGAGGATGTTGTCTTCGGCCTCCATGATGCCCTCAATCAGGTTGCCCGACAGGCTGGTGGGGTTGTTTGGGGTGGGCTTGTACACGCGGATGTTTAGCCCGTCGTACATGTTTAGCCCGTCGCACGACCCAAACCACATGAGGCGCTCCTTGTCCTGAACAATGGCCTGTATGGCGCTGTTCGACAGCCCGTCTTTGCCGGATAGCTGCTGCAAGTTGTAGGCAAAAGCCGGCACGCTCAGCAACATAGCGGCAACGCCTGCGGATGCTTTTTTGAATTTTCCGGTCATTTTTAGAGCTCTTTAAGAGCTGCAAATATATAAAAACATTTCAATTGAATGCAAATGGCGCAAATTCGTATATAATGGTCGCAAAAACGGACAGCTCTTTATAGCTCATTCCAATATATTTGCGGCGTGAAATGTTCCCCAATTTTATTAATCTAAATTATGAATGATTCAATGAGCAAAAAACAGACAATCGTACGGAGCAGCCTGCTGCTGCTTTTTGTGTCGCTGCTGCTGGTGGCGACGCCAAAAGCGCTGGCTGCTCAGGTCGGCGCCAAAATAAGGGTGACCGGCAGAGTTTTGGACAAGACCGGGGAACCCGTTGTAGGGGGAAGCGTTGTCCAAAAAGGCACCACTGTTGCAGTAGCCACCGACCCGGATGGCAGCTTCAGCATCGAGCTGCCGCGTGACGCCCTTATCGTGGTCAGCTACCTGGGCTTCGCAAGCAAGGAGCTGGCCGTGACAGAGCAGCCCATGCGCATCGTTTTGGAGGAAGAGCAGCGGCTGCTGGATGAAGTCATCGTAATAGGGTATGGCACCACCACGCGCCGCCGCACGGTGGGCGCGGTAGACCAGGTGAAGGCCGACGCCATTGCCGACCGCCCGGTGGCAAATTTAATGCAAGCCCTGCAAGGCACCTCGCCGGGGCTGATTATCCAGCAGCGCAGCAGTAACCCCAACGACCAGCAAACGAACATCAACATCCGCGGGGTGGGCACCATGAACAACAACGACCCGCTGTATGTCATTGACGGGCTGGTGTCCGACAATGCCAGCTTCAGTAAATTGAACCCGAACGACATTGAAAGCGTGTCCATCTTGAAAGACGCCGGCACGGCCGCCATCTACGGCTCGCGCGGCGCCAACGGCGTGCTGCTGGTGACCACCAAAAAAGGACAGAAAAACCATGCCCCGGTGGTGCAGGTGAGCACGATGGTAGGGTGGGAGCACCCCGAATTTTTGTTCAAGAAGACGGAAGGTTATCAAAATGCCACCTTGAAAAACGTGGCGCGGGTGAATGCCGGCATGGAGCCCGAATTTACCGCCGCACAAATCCGCGACCTCTACGAAAACGGCAATGGCGAGCAATTCCAGAATACCATTCTGAAAGACGGCTTCCAGCAGACCTATAATGTAAGTGTAGCGGGCGGCGGCGCACATTCCACCTACATGGTGTCGGCCGGATACTTTAATCAGGAAAGCAACTACGTAGGCCCCGACTACGGCATCGAGCGCATCAACTTCCGCACGAACCTCACCACCGAATACAAGCGGCTGAAGCTGTCGACGCTCATGAGCTATACGCGCAACAACGACAAGAGCACGTCGGCCAGTTTCGGCAATGTAGCCGCCGACGTCACGCGGATACCTTCTTACTATTACTACCGGCAAAAAGACCCCGCTACCGGAAAATACCTGATAAACGACGTGCTGACGCAGTTCACCGCATTGGGCATGCTGGAAGCCGGCGGGACTACCCAGCACGATAACGACTACGTGAATGCCAATGTAGGCGTGGACCTGAGCATTATTGACGGATTAAAGCTGAGGGGCGTGCTGGGCGCCGACGTGTTCCGCAACCACCGCTACATTCGCCGCTTGCCGGTGTCGTTCTACAACGCCCAGAATATAAACGGCACGCCGAGCATTGCCAATTCCGACCATCCCACCGAAGACTGGAACGAGCAGGCCTACTTAGTCAACATGCAGCTGATGGCCGATTACGATAAGCAGCTCGGCAACCACCACGTCACCGCGCTGGTGGGGGCGTCGAATGAGTCGTATTCGTTTGCCGGCAACGGTACTAAGATTTTATATGCCGATGTAGACCTCGGCATTGCCGGCGACGGCTCGGAGGTAAAGGTGGCCGACCAGGCCGTAACGCCGGGAAACACAAGGAAAACAAGCATTACCTCCCTGTTCGGCCGCGTGGGTTACGACTATGACGACCGCTACTATGGCGAAGTGGCGTTCCGCTACGACGGCTCGTCGCGCTTTGAAAAGGCCTTCCGCTGGGGTTTCTTCCCATCGCTGTCGGCCGGCTGGCGCGTGTCGCAGGAATCGTTTATGGATTTTTACCGCGACCATGTGGGCGACCTGAAAGTGCGCCTCTCTTACGGTACGCTGGGCAATCAAAATGTGGATTTGTACCAGTACATGACCACCTATCAGATTTACTCCGACACCTACGCCTTTGGCAACAGCATGGTGGGCGGCGCGGGCTTTAAGGCCGCGTCCGAAAACCTGCAGTGGGAAGTGTCGCACACTTTCAACATCGGGCTTGATGCGTCGTTCTTCAGCAACAGCCTGACGCTGGGGCTCGACTTCTTTAACAAGAGTACCACCCACATTCTGGTTGCGCCGCAAGTGCCCGACATTTACGGCACCGACCCGCAGAACTACAACGCCGGCGAAATGCGCACCCAGGGATGGGAAATCACGCTGGGCTACCGCCTCAAAACAGGCGGCGTGAGCCATAGCTTCGCCTTCAACATGGGCGATTCGTGGAATGAAGTCGTCAGCTTTGAAGGATATGAATCCTTTCACACCAATGATGAAATGCGGCTGATTACGCGCGAAGGATTGCCGCTCAGCTCCTACTATGCCTATAAAACCGACGGCTTTTTCCAAACGCAGGCCGAAATAGACAGCTGGGCTACCATGGCCGGTGTGACCTACCAGCTGGGCGATGCGAAATATGTAGATCGTAACGGCGACGGCGTTATCAATGACAACGACTGGTTTTACCTCGGCAACGCTTTCCCGCGCTACACGTTCGGCTTTAGCTATAACGTGGAATGGAAAGGCGTTGACTTCGGCCTCTTCCTGCAAGGCGTGTTGAAGCGCGACATGTTTCTCCGGGGCGAATTGATAGAGCCTTTCCACTCCGGCTACGGCTACGTGATTTATGAGCACCAGCTGGATTACTGGACGCCCACAAATACCGATGCCCGCTACCCCCGATTGGCCCTGAATAACCAGAACTTCCGTACCGGCTCCGACCTCTTCCTGTATGACGGCGCCTACCTGCGCGTGAAAAATATCGTGCTGGGCTACACCATGCCGGAAAAGCTAAGTAAGAAAATAGGCGTGGGCAAAGCGCGTATTTATATCAATGCACAAAACCTTTTTACCTTTAGTAACGTGTCGTTTGTCGATCCCGAATCGTCGGAGTTCGGCAATAACATGGGCGGCGGCGGCGCCAACAGCGCCCGCAACTACCCCGCGTTGAAATATTACGGCATGGGATTGGATTTAACTTTTTAATAGGAGAATAAACGATGAAAAAAACAATGAAATATTTTTCTTTGATGCTCCTCAGCATGTTTATGGCTTGCAACAGCCTCGACCAGATGCCTGCCAACCAGTTTACCGATGAGGTGTTCTGGACGTCTATGGAGCGGGCGAACATGATGCTGAATATGGGCTATAACCAAATGTATGGAGTAGATAAATTGTGGCAGGACGAAGCGCTTAGCGACAACCTGATTGAAGCGCGCGGAGTGCCCAATGTAACGCTTATCCGCAAAGGGCAGGCCAACTCCAGTACCCCGCTTTTCCAAAGTGAGTGGAAATGGTGCTACCAGGGAATCAAAACCGCCAACGTGTTTATTGACCACGTGGATTTGATACCCGACGCCGACCCGGCCGTGAAAGCCGCTATGGTGGCGCAGGTGCGCTTTATCCGCGCGTACCTCTATTTTCGCCTGTCGAACTTCTATGGCGACGTTCCGTTCTTCCTGAGCGATATTACCATGTCGGAATCGAAGAACATGACGAGAGCTGCGCGGGCGGAGATATTGGCCACGCTGCATCAGGAGCTAAGTGAAATCATCCCGGCACTTCCCAAAAAGGAAGATGTGAGCGCCGCCGAACGCGGACGAATTACCAAAGCGGCGGCCGTGATGCTCAAAGCGCGCATTTACCTCATGCAGGGCGATATGGACAATGTGAAAACGTACTGCGGCTACTTGATAAACAACCAGGATGAGTATGGCCGCTACAGCCTCTTCACCACCGCCACGCCAAACTATTCGGCCTACGAAAACCTCTTTACGTCGGCCTTTGAGTACAACGACGAAGTGATTCTTGATTATGCTTACGTGCCGCTGACCAGAACATGGAGCAATTTCATTGATATGGTGCCGCTCTCGGTGCCCAATTCGCGGGTAACCGGCCGCGTGCCCACGCAATCGCTTGTAGAATCCTACATCACGCTGAGCGGACTGCCGGTGCGAAGCGCCAATACCAAGCCCGAGCCCTACGCGTATGACAATTCCTACGACGAAAATAATCCTTATGTAAATCGCGACCCGCGCTTGGCGGCTACCGTGATTTACGACGGCGCCAAATGGAAAGATAAAAGCGCAAGCGGCGCTTATACGGAAACAACCATAAACATTAAATCGGGACAGGATGCATACGGCTCCGAAAACGCCACCCAGTCGGGCTACTACGTGCGTAAACTCTTCGACCCCGACCACGAAACGGATTTACGGATGAGCAACAACATTATTCTGATGCGCTATGCCGACGTGCTGCTCATGTATGCCGAAGCATGCGAAAGAAACGGTACATTTACCGAAGATGTGTGGAATAATACCATCCGTCCGATACGCGAACGGGCAGGATTTACTTCGGCCGGGGCTTTGGACTATCCGGGCGCCGCCAACCTGCGCGAAATTATCCGCCGCGAACGCCGCTGCGAATTAGCCTGCGAAGGCCTGCGATACTACGACCTCATCCGCTGGGACGGCCTCGAATCGGCAAACAACCTCCTCAATGGCACGGTGTATGGCGCCAAGCTGACGGACGACTACATTAAGGTGGAAACCTATACCTATACGCCCGGCAGAGACGAATGGTGGTCGCTGCCGCAGCACGATATAGACCAGATCCCAACTTTGCGCCCAAATAACCCGAATTATTAACTTAATTTACAGCTATCAATATGAAAAAGATTTTTAATACTATTATAGGTGTTTGTATCGTCGGTGCGCTCGTTTCCTGCACTGAAAATATGACCTACAAAGATGGGGAAGTAACCGCATCCGGTGGCCCGGCCATACCGGTTAACGGTTACTACCTCGAGCTGCAAGCCGGGGCGGGGGTTGCCACCTCTTTCTCATGGCTGCCGGGAGCTTGCGAAGACGGCTATCCTGTGCAATATGAAGTGTTGTTTTTTGACCAGTCTGCCGGCGGACGGGAAGTGGGGCGCGTAGACGCAGGACTGAAAACTTCGGTAAATATTTCGCACAAGCAGCTGAACAGCATGGCCAGCGTGGCCGGTATCGAACCCGACCGCACAGGTGCGCTCTACTGGACATTGAGCGTGTCCAGAGGCGTAAACGAAGCCATTTCGGCGCAGCGTTATGCAATAGATATTAAGCGCTTGCTCGGATTCTCCTACATCCCGCCGGTGCTTTACCTGGTAGGCTCGGCTACCGAAGGCGGAGCCAATCCTGCCAACGCCGTACCTTTCAGAACGGTCGGCGACGGCGAATATGAAATCTATACCCAATTCTCCGCAGGTGAATACCTGATTGTAGATGACCCGCAAAACCCGGAGCATTCCTATGCCATCCAAGGCGATCAGGCTGTTGAAACCACCTCACCGGTAGCGGCGCCGGCTGCCGCCATCTACCGCATTACGATGGACTTTAACGTAAAAGCGGCCATTGCGGAGCAGATTACGAGCGTTAACCACTGGTTCTGCACCAAATCGGAGCTTACGCCGATGGAATATCTCGGACGCGGCCTGTGGGCGCTAAAAGACCACTACCTCGATGCAAATGATTACTGGGTTGCTGTCCCTCCGGGATCGCAGGACGACCGCTACCATTTCCGTGCAAAACTTGCCGGAAATGTGGAAGAATGCTGGGGACCGGTAAGTAGCGGGGAAGACGGCAAGCCCTCGTCTGTTGACCCCGCAAACGAATACTTCCAGCTGAAAATTTATACAATAGGAGCGTTTGACCAGTGGGGGCCGAAATTCAAATACCATGCATCGGTATGCGAACAAACGGTGGACATCTATGTGGATATGGGCGCCAATCCTCCTACACATAGATTTGTAATCAAATAATTAAACACGTGAAAGTATATGAAAACAATCTTCAACACCTTATTTATTGTATGCGTGCTGGCATGCCTTGCTTTAGTGAGCTGCAAAGACGAAATGGAATACAGCAATAGCGGCGTGTCGCCTGCTACGCTTGTTGGGCCGGAAGAAGGCGCAACGGTAGAGCTGTTCAACTCTGATGTGGCTACGCTTGATTTTACATGGGAAGCCGCCAACACCGCCGGTGCGCCCTACTATCAAATTGTATTTTACGCCGCCAACCGCGCTACGGAGCTCTACCGCATAGCGCCTGTTGAAAGACAATTGCAGGTATCGGTGCAGCATAAAACGCTCAATGCGGTGGCCGGCCTGGCCGGAATTGCCCCCAACACCGCTGGCGATGTCTACTGGGCAGTAGCCACCGTAAAAGGAGCGATAGAGGACATTTCGGCAACGCGAAAGCTCACGCTGCAATCCTATCAGGCATTCGACGATTTGCCCGTTAACCTCTACGTCACCGGCGCGGCAACCGAAGGAGGCGCCGATGTCACCGCAGCGCCAAAATTTAGAAGTAATGGCAGCGGAACGTATGAAATATACACCGAACTCAAAGCCGGAACAGGGTTTTACTTTACGAATAGAAACACGTCCGGAAGCGGCCGTAATTTTACGGCGACAGACGATTTTGTAGTGGAAACAAGCGGCGCTCCGGATGCGCCGCTTACCGTGCCTACAACCGGCGTGTATGCCATTACGCTTAACTTTATAACAGGTGCGGCCATCGTGACCCCGATTACAAATGTGCGCTATTTTGTCCCGAATACCGATACCTACACGCCGATGGCTTACGATGGGCGCGGCAAGTGGTCGCTGCACGTCGCGCTGGGCAACCTCACAAGCAGCAGCAACCAGTATAAATTCGTGGCCAACGTGGGGGGTACCGACCGTTCGTGGGGGTGCAACACACAGAATGGACAAGGAAATCCGCCGCAGATACTGGAAGGCGACTATTTTTATGTCTACCAAAATGCCCACAGCACCGGTAGCGCTGAAGGGGCGCGGTATTCCTACCGCTACATGACGGATCTGAGCAATCAGGAAATAGACCTGACGCTCGACATGTCGTCGGATAACGACCATTACACCCACGTGGTGAATGCAGGCGACCTGACCGTGTATCCGGTAGAACAGCTTAATGCGCCGGCCGAAAACGCTTCGGTAGCGTTGAGCAAAGTTGCCGGCTCTTCGCTGACCTTCTCGTGGCAGCCCTCTTCCGGAACCGGCCCTACGCCGAAATACGATGTGGTGTTCTACAGCGATGCCGAAGGAGCCAATGAAATAGGTGCGGCTCCCGCCGACAACGGTAATTATGAAGCGGCGGCTACGGTGCTGCACAGCGCATTGGAAACCGTGGCTGCTGCAGCCGGTATCCCGGCCGAAGAAACCGGCAATGTCTGGTGGAGCGTGCGTACTGCGGTGCTCAACCAATCGGAAGTTGCGACAATCCCGCCGCGCAAGCTGACCATTACCCGCTTGCCGGGAATACCCGCCGAGATGTATATTACCGGTGTTGCTTCCGAAGCCGGAGATGTGCTCGCCAATGCAATAGCGATGACCAAAACCGCCGACGGCATATTTGAAATCTACACCATGTTGACCTCCGGTACCTACTACTTTGTGGATAGAATCTCGGGCGCGCCGCGGCAATTCTCAGTGGCCGGCAGAACTGCTATCCAGGAAGGCGGAACGATTTCGGCAGCCAACAACGCGGTGTACAAGATAGTGCTGAACTTTAATACCGATGTGGCCGCGTATAAAGAAATCACAGAAGTCGGTATATGGCCATGTAGCGATCAGAAAGTCTTGATTCCATTGACCTATTCGGCAAATGGCGTATGGAGTGTAGTAAGCTATACTACTGGTGCTGCTAATACTGACTGGGGGAATGCCCGGTACAAAATTAGAATGAATAGCTCTGAAGGCGAAACTTGGTGGGTTACCGTCAATGGAACAGATAGCCCTCCGGGTAGCGATCCCTATCCCTCCTATTTCTACATGCGTGAAACATCAGCATATACGCAGTGGGAGGATAAATGGAAGATTAATGGCGAATTTGGAGATGCCACTTTTGATGCCTCTGTTACCTTAAATGCGAGTGGGCCTTATACGCATTTGATAACCAGAAAGTAATAATAACAATAATAATAATACAAATGCTTTATGAAAAACATACTATTTATTTTAACAGCCGTACTGCTTGCCGCCGGCTGCGGACAAGTAGATGATATCTACTACGAGCGGACGCCCTCCTCATCGGGAGAAGGCGATAGCTATACGCCAATCAATAAAACCTACTGGTCGCAGGCAGCCGATAGCGCTACCGGCGCGTTGGTAGATAATTTTTGGAATGGAACCCGTAATTATTTTTACATGGATTTCGCTCCTCCCACATCGCATCCGGGCGGTTTTCAGTATTGGCCGCAAGCCCATGCCATGGACGTGGTGGTTGATGCCTATGTCCGCACAGGGGAAGCGGAATACTTAAACAAGTATGAGGAGTGGTTTACCGGTGTGCAACAGGGTAATCAGGCTACGTATGGGGGCGCCAATTACAGGAATCAATACATCGACGACATGGCGTGGATTGTCCTGACAATGCTTCGCATGTATGAAACCCATCCCGGCCACCCGGTCACATACTTGACTACCGCCGAACAAATTTATAGCGACTGGATTATTACGGAATGGACGGAAAGCCCTTGCGGCGGCGGCTTGCGCTGGAGAACATCCAGCTACACCGAAGGAAAAAATGCCTGTACCAACTGCCCGGCAGCTATTATAGCCTGCCGCCTTGCCGGATTCTACAAAACCTCGGGTGATAACGATAAGGCCGCAAGATACCTCGCCGACGCCCAGCGGCTATACCACTGGATTAGAAGTGTGCTCTACGACAGCCAAACGAAAATACTTTACGGCGGTGTAGATGTGGAAAACGGAGTGGAAAAGAGAAGCAATATTTCGCTGTCGTATGAAGTCGGCACGGCGCTCGGTGCGGCGCATGAGCTGTATACCCTCACCGGAGAGCAGCGATTCCTGACCGACGCAGTTGAGATGGCAAACAAAGCTACTACCGACGGCATGCCCATGGATGTGAGCACCGGCTGTTTGCGTAGCGAAGGGCCTGGAAATGGCGACGGCGGGCTGTTCAAAGGCATTTTTATCCGCTATTTTGTGAAACTGATTAACGATACCCGCGTGGACAAAGCAGTACGGCGGCAGCTTTACAATTTTATGGTGCACAATGCCACTTCGCTTTGGACTGCCGGTGTGCATAAAGACGGCAGCTATGCCGGCATGTTTGGGCCGGATTGGGCTGCCCCGATTCCACAATCGGGAGCAGTGGGTTTGCAGGGACATGTGTCGGGCTGTACCCTGCTGGAAGCGATGAATGTATTGCAACCGGTAGAATAACTTCCCGGACATTGGAAAGAATAAAAGCTGTCTGTTTTCGGACAGACAGCTTTTATTTTAATTATATTTGTAAAAAATTATGGACATGGCCTCTATGAAAAAACAACGCCATACGCACCTCCTGCAAGCGCTGGGAGCGCTGCTAATAACGTGGACAGCGGCTTGTGCGCCGTCGCAAAAGCGGCTCACCGATTATGCCAACCCGCTGTTCGGCACCACCACCCTGTGGGACAGCATCGACATCGGCTACACGCCTACCCACCGGACGTGGGGCGCCGAAGTTTTCCCCGGCGCCTCGCTGCCTAACGCCATGGTGCAGGTAAGCCCGGTAACCCGGTTCCGCAGCGGGTCGGGCTACCAGTACGAAGACACCGTGATCTTCGGCTTTACGCACACCAACAAAGGACACTGGAATTTGTGCCATGTGCCTCTCCTGCCTGTCACGGGCGCTGTGTCTCCCTATGATTACTGTTCGGGCTACAGCCACGACAACGAAGAAGCGCATCCGGGCTATTACCGCGTATTCCTTGAGCGCTACGGCGTCAATGCCGAGCTGACGTCCACGCTACGGTGCGCCTACCACCGATACTCCTACCCCGAAGGGCAGAAAAAGAAGCTGCTGGCCGACCTCTCGCGCTCAAATGAAAGGGTGCGGGAATGGCACATCGCTCAGCAAAGCGAAAGCGTCTTCTTTGGCTTTCAACATGCCGGCGAGAAAATATATTTTTACGCCGTAGCCAATTACAAAATACAAGCGATTGACTCGCTGCACGGCGAGCGGCGAGTAGTGCCGGTAATTCATTTCGCAGAGGAAGAAAATAACGTGCCGCTGGAGCTGAAAATCGGATTCTCATTCGTGAGCGTCGAAAATGCAAAAGACAATCTCGCCAAAGAAATGGAAGCGAAAACTTTTGCAGACGTGCGCGCCGAAGCCTCCGGAACCTGGGAAGACTTGCTGTCGAAAATACAAGTGTGGGGTGGCACGGAAAGGCAGCGAACCATTTTCTACTCCTCGCTCTACCGCGCCTTCCTCTGGCCGGCGTTGCGCAGCGACGCCAACGGCGATTTCACGGACATCCGCAGCGCGGTGGCCAACGAGGGATTCCGCTACTACACCGATCCGTCGTTTTGGGACGACCACCGGAATAAGCTGGTCTTGCTCGGTATGCTGTCGCCCTCGGTGGCGGTCGACGTCATTCGTTCCATTACCGACAGAGGTGGGAAGACCGGCTTTATGCCTACTTTCTTTCATGGCGACCATGCCGCCGTATTCGTGGCAGGCGCTTACCTGCGGGGCTTGCGGGGCTTTGATGTGGACAGCGCTTATCATTTGTTGTTGCGGAATGCCACCATCGAAAGCCGCAGCCGGCCGCACCTGAACGAATATATGGAAAAAGGCTACATCCCGGAGCCCGACCTTCCGCACCCCAACACCGAAACCGTAGCGAGCGCCGGCGTGACGAAAACCCTCGAATATGCCTATGACGACTATGCGGTAGCCCTGCTGGCAAAGGCCTTGAACGATACCGCCAATTACGCCATGCTGATGCGCCGCACCGGCAGCTACAAAAACCTTTTCGACCCTTCATCCGGCCTGATGCGTGGACGCTTGGCAAACGGCGAATGGGTTCAACACTTCGACCCCTACTATCCCTACTACGAATACATGTACCGCGAAGCCAATGCCTGGCAATCGTCCTTCTACGCGCCGCACGACACGGAAGGGCTGATTGGCCTCTACAAGAGCCGCAACGATTTTGAAAACAAGCTGGATTCCCTGTTCGCTATCCCCTGGAAAGGCTATGAAGCCTATAACTTCTCGGGATTTATCGGCCAATACTGCCACGGCAACCAGCCCGACCATAATTTCCCCTACCTCTACTACTTTGTCGGCAAGCAGGAGAAATCGCAGGCGCTGCTCGACACCCTGATGAACCACTTTTACGGCATGGGCAAGGAAGGCTTGGCGTTGGCGGGCATGGACGATGCCGGGGAAATGTCGTCGTGGTATGTGTTCAATGCCATTGGCCTATATACCTTCTCGCCGGCCGATGAGGACTACATCATTTCCGTCCCGTTGTTCGATAAAGTGCTGGTTACGCTCGGCAACGCCACGCGCTTTACCATCCGGAAGGAAAACTGCGGGCGGAAAATCACAAACATCGCTTACGACGGACAAAAAGTAGACGGCTGGTTTATTTCGCACACGGCATTGATGCAGGGAAAAGAGCTGGTCATAGAAACGGAATAGCAACAGCTCGCTACTAATCAGGGGGTAGTGTCATAAATTGTGAGGAGCGAAAAACCTAATTTGCTCACTCGTGCTTATTTTTGGTGTTCGTGAGATCGCTGCGCTCGGTTACACTTAAGGGAACCTCTAAAAACCCCAAAATCAAGGCTCGCGGCTGAGGCAAAAGCGGAGTTTACTAAAGTAAATGAGCATTTTGGCGAGGGAGCATAGCGTAGCGCTTGGGGTTTTTAGAGGCTCCCATAATAAGCGATTTATTTTGTCACCGAAAAACGCTATATCATCTCTGCTAAAAGGCGTATTTAAGAAAAGGAATTTTTTTAAGTACAAATCTTTCTACTTTTGGGGAGGCTTGCTCTTGGGGATGTGCGCCGTGGCCTCTCTCTACCAGACCTCCGTTTACTTTTCCTCCGACGAATCCTGCATGTTGTGCCACGTTCATCCGCACGTGGCGGAGAGCTGGAAGCTGTCTACGCACGTCAACAACGCAAGCGGCACTAAGGTGCACTGCGTCGACTGCCATCTCCCGCCCAAAAACCATACCCTGGAGCACTTTTCGGCCAAAGCCCGCCTGGGCCTCAAAGACGTATGGGGATACCTCACGAAAGACAGCGCCGATTTTGACTGGGACCGCAAGTCGGAAGTCGAATATGCCGTTACCTACATCCCCAACGCATCGTGCAAGGAGTGCCACGCCAACCTTTTCCCAAAAGGAATGTCCGACGACGCCATTACCGCTCACCTCTACTACGAAGAAAAAGAAGAAAAGCTCAACCTCCAGTGCATAAGCTGCCACTTAGACGCAGGGCACTACAACCCGAGCTACACGCACGGAAAAATGGCGAGCCTCCCGCTGCCGCAAGCCGCCGACCCCGCGCTGTATTTCAAAGCCCCTACGCCCGTAACGGCCTTCGAAAACTTTACGGAGCAAATACCCGGCTCTATGGTATCGTTCCAAATGGTGGCCATTCCCGGCGGCACCTTCCGGATGGGTAGCCCCGACGGCGAACCCTTCCGAAACACCGACGAAAGCCCCATCCGATCGGTAACCCTTTCGCCCTTCTTTATGTCCGAAGTGGAGGTTACCTGGGATATGTACTGGGCCTTTTACGCCAAAACCATGAGCGAAGGCCGTACCCCTCCGGCAACCGTATTTGCCAATAACAGCCGCCCGGACGTGGACGCCATCTCCGGGCCTACCTCGCCATTCGGTACCCCCGACCAGGGGTGGGGCGGCGGAAAGCGTCCGGCAATTACGATGACCCACTACGCAGCGCAAACGTTTTGCCAGTGGCTATCCTTAGTCACCGGAAAAAAATACCGCCTCCCAACCGAAGCCGAGTGGGAGTACGCTGCCCGAGGCGGAACGCAAACCCCATACTTCTTTGAGGGAAACCCAAAGGCCTTTTCAAACGAAAGCTTCTGGCGCGCGATATTCGCCCCGGAAACAGCGCCCATCGCGCCCTACGTTGTCTACGCAAATAACAGCAAAAACCGAACCCAGGAGCCGGACGCCGTCAAAGCAAATCCCTTTGGCCTGAAAAATATGCTGGGAAATGTGATGGAGTACTGCGCCGACAAGTACGACCCGACGGCTTACGCCAAAACCGGCGAAACCGTGGACAATCCCCTGGCTACGGAAGGCGAAGAATGGGTGGTACGCGGCGGATACTACGCCTCCGACGCCTCTCAGGTGCGCTGCGCCGCTCGCGACTACACCCGGCACGACGCCTGGCTGAAAACAGACCCGCAGCAGCCCAAAAGCATCTGGTGGTATTCGGACGTGCGGGGTATCGGATTCCGAATCGTGTGCGAAAACGAAATAAATGAAAAACAGCAGTAAACAACAGCAATCAACATAATTTTTTTCACAGTAATTTTTTTACCATTTTAAACATCATTTTTTATGAAAAAAGAGAACAATATCAGCAGAAGAACATTTCTGAAAAACTCTGCCTTCGCCGGAGCGTTAGGAACCGTGGGCGTGAGCAGCCCCATCCTGCTAAGCTCCTGTGGCAGAAATTCCGGCTCCAAGCTGAAACCCCTAAAAGAGCCGGGCGCCTACTACATCCCCGACTTGACGGATGCAGCCCCCGACGGAAAGGAGCTGAAAGCCGGCGTTATCGGCTGCGGCGGACGCGGCTCCGGGGCGGCTTTCGATTTCCTCAACGCGGGCAACGGCCTGACCATTACCGCGCTGGCCGACACCTTCCAAGACCGCCTCGACTCCTTAGCCGACAGCCTCAAAAAGGACAAGGGAATCGATATCCCCAAAGACAAGCGCTTTGTCGGATTAGATGCCTACAAGCACCTGATTGATAGCGACGTGGATGTGGTTATCCTTACGGCGCCGCCCTTTTTCCGGCCGGAGCACTTCAGGTATGCCACCGAAAAAGGAAAGCACTCCTTCCTCGAAAAACCTATCTTTGTCGACGCCGTGGGCTACCGAACGGTGATGGCCGCCGCAAAACAGGCCGCCGCCAAAAACCTTTGCGTGATCACCGGTACGCAGCGGCACCACCAGCGCAGCTACGTAGAATCGTACAAGAAAATTATGGAAGGCGCCATTGGCGAAATTACCGGCGGAAACGTTTACTGGAACCAAGACCGCCTCTGGTACAGAACGCGCGAAGCCGGATGGAGCGACGCCGAATGGATGATTCGAGACTGGGTGAACTGGAAATGGCTCTCCGGCGACCATATCATTGAGCAGCATGTGCACAATATCGACGTATTTACCTGGTTTAGCGGCTTGAAACCGCTTAGCGCAGTGGGATTCGGATCGCGCCAACGGCGGGTGACGGGTGACCAGTACGACAGCTTTAGCGTCGATTTTGTCATGGAAAACGGTATCCACCTGCACAGCATGTGCCGACAAATTAACGGCTGCGCCGGCAACGTGAGCGAATTTATACAGGGTACGCGCGGCTCATGGTCTACGCACGGCGAAACGGTCATAAAGGACTTGGCCGGCAATGTTGTGTGGAAGTACGATGGCAAAGCCGAGGCGGACGCCTACAAGCAAACCAATGCATACGTGCTGGAGCACGTAAACTTAGTTGCGCACATCCGCAGCAACCGCCCGATAGAGCAAGCTTCGCAGCTGGCCGTTTCAAACATGGCCGGCCTCATGGGGCGCGAATCGGCCTACACCGGCGCCAAAATAACCTGGGAGCAGATGACCGCTTCGCCGCTGGACTACACCCCGGCCGACTTAAATTTGGGCGCAATGAATATGAAGCCTTTCACCGTGCCCGTTCCGGGCGCTAACGATTAGCCGCTATGACACTCAACAGAAGAAAATTTTTGAGAGCATCCCTCGCGGGGGCGGCGTTTGCCACGCTGAGCAGCGCTACCATAGCAACCTGCTCTTCGGCTTCGAAGGGCAAGCCCGGTAAAGGCGCAAAAGAGGGAAAAAGTGCAGCGCTCAACCTGTCCTTTCAGGAGGGAACGCCACCGGGCGAAACCCTCAACGAAAAGTTCGACTACATGGAGCGGCTCGGCATTGTAGGCTTTGAGCCGGGAGGTGGCGGGCTTGCCGGACGGGTGGGCGAAATCAAGCAGGCGCTGAAAGGCCGAAGCATTAAGGTGAGCGCTATTTGCGCCGGATTTGGCGGGTTTATCCTATCGAGCGACGAAGCTGTTCGCAGCGAATTTTTCGGCTCCATAAAAGAAATCATCGCGGCAGCAGGCGAGCTGGGCTCCGTGGGCGTGGTCATGGTGCCCGCCTTCAACGGGCAAACGCCGGTACTCCCCCACACCCAGGCAACGCGCGACTTCCTTTGCGAGCAGCTGAATACGCTGGGAAATTACGCCGCCGAACACGGAACCTCCGTCATCCTCGAACCCCTAAACCGGAAAGAGGCCTTCTACCTGCGCATGGTGGCCGACGCGGCCTCCATTTGCCGGGATGTAAACAACCCCGGCGTGCGCTGCATGGGCGACCTGTGGCACATGGTCTGGGAGGAAACGTCGGACGCCGGCGCCCTGTTTTCGGCGGGAAGCTACCTGCAGCATGTCCACATTGCCAGCCGGAAGCGGCGCAGCATGCCCGGCGAGGACGGTGAGGCCGACAGCTACGTCGACGCTTTTAGCGCGCTGAAGCAGCTCGGATACGACAAATACGTCTCTTACGAATGCGGCTGTCAGGGCGACAGAGCGGTTGTCCTGCCCGAATCGGTAAAGCTGCTGCGGGAGCAATGGAACGAAGCCTGATTTCTTCGTATAAAGCAGCTATCGCCCTCCTGGCGGCCTATGCCTCGGGATTGGCGATAGCTACTTTTATTGAAAAATACTGGGGAACGCAAGCGGCAAAGCTTATCATTTACTACTCTCCGGTATTCTTTTTCCTGCAGCTGCTGCTGGTCGTCAACTTTATTGCCTCCTCCATCCGCCACCGCCTCTTTCAAAGAAAAAAGTGGGGATTTTTGGCCGTCCATGCCGCCTTGATGGTGATCCTGGCCGGCGCGCTCGCCACGCACATCCTGAGCAAAGAGGGGACAGTCCACTTGCGGGAAGGCGAAAGCGTAGGCAACATGCTGATGCAAACCTCCAAAGGAAATTATCATCGGGCATTGCCGTTCCGCTTGGAGCTGAAAAAATTCACCCTGACCCGCTATCCGGGCTCCTCCAGCCCATCAGGATTTGAAAGCGCCGTGGTTGTTCACGCCGACAGCCAATCGTTCGAGGCTACCATCGCGATGAACAAAGTCCTCGACTTCAAAGGATACCGCTTCTTCCAGGCTTCGTACGACAGGGACGAAAAGGGCACTATCCTGTCGGTCAACCAGGATAGCGCGGGGCGAACCATCACCTACGCCGGCTACGCCTTGCTAATAGCCGGATTCATCCTGTGCTTTTTCGGGAAAAATTCGCGCTTCCGCCAGCTGGCCCGCTTGCTGAAAGCGGAAAATTTTGGCGCCCCCAGCCCCCCAGGCAAAGTGGGAGCGGCCTTGCTGCTGTGCCTGATAGCCTTTTCGCTGCAAGCGCAAGGCGATGCAGTCGCCAAAGGCGATGCAGTCGCCGAAAAAGTAAAGGCCATGTTCCAAAAAAACAAGGTAGACGCAGAGCACGCCGCGCAATTCGGAGCCTTGCCAATGCAATCCTCAGACGGACGGCTGGAGCCGGTGGGCACCTTTGCCTCCGAGCTCCTCCGAAAGCTGCACCATGCGGATAGGATAGGAGGGCTCACCCCAGAGCAATTTTTGCTGAGCCTCATGGCCTTGCCCCATGTCTGGACGCATGTGCCCCTTATTCATCTCACCAACAAAGAGATTGCCCTGCGCTACGACCTTACCGTGAAGAAATGCGCCTACAATGAGCTGTTTGACGAGCACGGCGACTACAAGCTGCAACGCGAGCTGGATGAAATCTACCTCAAGCCACCCGCAAAACGCTCCCGCTTTGAAAAAGATTTGGTAAAGCTGGACGAGCAAGTGCATATTTTTTATCAGCTCATTAGCCGGGAGATGCTGGCGATTTTTCCGAAAGAAAACGCGGAAAACCATCGCTGGGAAACCTCCGGCGACCTGCTGGACGAATACGCAGGGCGTGTTTTTGAGGGAATGCAGCGCGGCAGCTGGGAGGCCGCCAACCAAACGCTGGAGGCTATCCGCTCCTACCAGCAAGAAAAAAGCACGATAGCCATCGACAGCCAAAAGATAAACGCGGAGCTGCTGTACAACCGCCTGAACATATTCGCCAAAGCCAAAAAAACCTACCTCATTGCCGGCGGATTGCTGCTTGTGCTGGCCTTCATTTCCCTGTTCCGCCAAACAGCCGGCCTAAAATGGCTGATGCGCTTGCCGGCCATTGCCATTTTCGTAAGCTTCTCCTGCCACCTGCTTGGAATAGCCCTGCGCTGGTACATAGGCGGATATGCTCCGTGGAGCAATTCTTACGAAACAATGATTTACGTTTCGCTCATCACGGTGCTGGCCGGCATGTTTTTTCGCCGGCGGAGCATCCTGACCTTTGCCCTGGCAAGCCTCTTTGGAGGCGTCATCCTCTTTGTTGCCGGGTTGAGCTGGATGGACCCGCAGATTAGCCCCCTGGTGCCTGTCCTCAAGTCGCCGTGGCTGATGATTCACGTGGCCGTGATTGTTGCCGCCTACGGCTTTTTCGGCGTCAGCTTTCTGCTGGGGGCAACCAACCTGGCGCTGATTGCGGCAAGCAGGGGGCGTAAGCAAGCAGCGCTCAACCTCCGCATCCGCGAGCTGAGCATCGTCAACGAAATGTCGCTCTGGCTCGGATTGGCGCTGATGGCTACGGGCACTTTTTTGGGGGCGGTTTGGGCAAATGAATCCTGGGGGCGATACTGGGGCTGGGACCCCAAAGAAACCTGGGCGCTGGTTACCGTGCTGGTTTACGCCATCACAACCCATCTGCACCTCGTCAAAAAGTGGGACAACCCACTGCTATTCAACCTAATGTCGGTCGTCGCATTTGCCTGCGTGCTGATGACCTACTTTGGCGTAACCTACTTCCTGAGCGGGATGCACTCCTACAGCTGAGCGCTGATTGCTCCAATTGGGAACCTTTAAAAAACCCAAACTCTGCGCTACGCTCCCTCGGCAAAATGCTCATTTACTTTAGTAAACTCCGCTTTTGCCTCAGCCGCAAGCCTTGATTTTGGGGTTTTTAGAGGTTCTCAATAGAATAAGGACATCATCAAAAAAACATCAATATGAAAAAATGTACCGCTATTTTTTGTGCTCTGTGGACGTGCCATGTCGCGCTGGGGCAAAACCCTATTTCTCCCCCCGGCGTTTACATTGCCGACCCAACCGCGCGGGTAAACGCGGATGGGAAAATGTACATCTACGGGTCGCTGGATACGGTGCCCGGCAGCTACTGCTCCGAGCGCTATCACGTGCTCTCGTCGGGCGACTTGTTGCGCTGGCGCCTGCACCCGAATACGTTCGCCTCTAAGGGCGAAAACGACGCCGTGCCCTACGCCGACGGCATGCTGTATGCGCCCGACATGATGCAGCGCAATGGCGCCTACTACCTGTACTACTGCATGTCCGACGGAAGCGAGGGCGTGGCGGTGAGCAAGTCGCCGGCCGGCCCCTTTGCCGACGGGAAAAAAATGGAGGGCATTCGCGGCATCGACCCAACGGTTTTTACGGACGACGACGGACAAGCGTACTACTACTGGGGACAGTTTGCGGCAAAAGGCGCCCGCCTCAACCCCGACATGAAAACCATCGACTTCGCCTCCGCCAAAGACAGCCTGCTGACCGAAAAAGAGCACTACTTCCACGAAGGGGGATTTATGTTCAAGCGCGCAGGCGTCTACTATTTCGTTTACGCGCATATCGGACGGCAAGACCGGGCAACCTGCATCGGCTATGCTACGTCTGCTTCGCCAATGGGGCCGTTCAAGTACGGCGGAGTGATAGTAGATAACGCCGGCTGCGACCCCGAAAGCTGGAACAACCACGGGTCGGTCGTGGAGTTTAAGGGGCAATGGTATGTGCTGTACCACCGCTCCACGCATGGCAGCCGCGCAATGCGTAAAGCTTGCATAGAGCCTATCACCTTCCTGCCCGACGGAAGCATCCCCGAAACGCCGATGACCTCGCAGGGCGCAGGAAAGCCATTGGACGTCCGCCGGCAAATAGATGCGGCATGGGCCTGCCTGCTGTGGGGGAATGTGCGCATCGTAAGGGATGAAAAGCAGCCGAACAACGAAATACTCTCCGGCATCCGCCGGCGCGACAGGGCGGCCTGGAAGTATGTGGACTACGGCGCAGGCGTACAGCGATTTAAGGTGCGGGTGCGCTCAAAAGCCGGAGGTAAAATTTCGCTGGTAGGCGATAAGCCCTGGCATGGCGAATTTGGCAGCCTCACCGTACCGCCTTACAGCGACTGGACGGTACGCTCGTGCGAAGTCCGGCCACAAACCGGCGTGGCTACGCTATGGATTGAATTTGACGGCGCCGAAGGCGATTTGTTTGAGATCGACTGGCTCGTGTTTGAGTAGCGATGAGCACGGCCGGAGGGGGCTGTCATTCTCTTTCCTCCCCCTCGTTTCCTAGCGAGGGGGAAATGGCCTTACGTTTTTAACGTCATTCTCCGTATGCTAAAGCATACGGAGAATCAAGTGTCGTCCCTGCGGGGCTTGTAAATGGCTTGCGCCAAGCGTTCGCGTTTTTGCAAGAGGGTACGGATGCTTTCAAATTCTCAATTCTCAATTCTCAATTCTCAATTATAAAGCTGCTTGCTCTACCTCGGCGGCCTACCGCGCCACCTTCTACTTGTATGGCCTTGGCGGATTTGGGCTGATGGCCGTCGCTACGTCATACTCCGCGCGGTAGTCGGGATGCCCCCTGAACATCGTATCCCGCCGGCCGTAGTAAGTGCCGTAGTACTGGCAGTTGAGGTCTATCCAATTGGTGACTTGCAGCAGCTCTTCGGGCGTGAGGCGGATGGCGGCGTGCACGCCGGCTAAGCGTTCCGCCCTCCGGCGGGCCTTGGGGTCGGCGAGCCGGATGTCCGGCGCGAGCATGGCGACCAGCACGGAGGCGTATGAGCCGAGCGTCTTGGCGGAGAGGTAGTGAATATTCCCGTTTTTGGGATGATTTTCGCCTATCACCGGGCCTAAAAGCCCCCGGTCGTACACGTTGACGAACCATCCTCCGTCGCCGCTCGTGACGTAAAATCCCTTGCCTTCCGTGGTATGCTTATCGTCGGTGGAGGCGGGCGCAGCCGAGCAGACGCCGTGGATGGTGTAGTAGCCGTCTTTTCCGGCTTGCGCCAGCTTTTCGGGGGGCAGATCGCGCACGGCGCCGCTGCCGAATTTTCGGCGTTCGGGCACTAAGCTTTCGTAGGATTCGTTGAAGAGGCGCGTTTCCCGTCCCGAAAGGTTCAGGCCGCCCTGCGCTGCGGAGGCGTTGTGGCAGCTGACGCAGCGCCGGTCCCATACCGGCTGCACATCCCGCGCGTAGCTGATGGTTTTGGCGGCCGAAAGCTCGCCGGCCTGTGCGCGGGGCATTTCGGCGGGGCGCTTCAGCGCGACCGGCGTGAGCCTGCCCGCCGTGCCGGGCGTCTGCGAAGCCGGCTCGTGGCAGCCGATGCAGCTGCGCACTTCGCCGGGCATGTAGCTCACGTAGGTGCGCTCGGTCTGTATAGCGCGGTACCGGGCGTCCAGCGCCTGCAGGAAGATGTTTCGCCCGGCGGGGACGAGGAAGCGCGCCGAGCCGTCGGCTTCTACCGTTGCCACGCCGTGCTGAATCTTCAGCCCCAGGTGCGTATCCTTGGTGATGGCGGCGTGCTGCTGGTCGTACTCGTCCTGCGTGTAGCTCGGCTGGTAGAAGCGCCGTGCGCCCCAGGGACGCGGCACCTGCTCCAGTATGCGCAGGTACTTCACGGCGCCTCTCTCCACGCCGCTCATGCCGCTGTACACGTCGGTAACGATGCATTCGGCCAGGTTCTTTTCGGCCAGCTCCCGGTCGGGGTGCGACGGAATCACGGGCGGACGCTCGCGGGCGAGCAGCGGCTGGGGACGGAAGCAGGAGATGGTTTTGCCGGAGTAGACCGGCTCCACCCGCCCGCCTTCGTGCAGGAGGTACAGCCCGTAGGCCGTGGAATCGTCCCACGCCGGGCCGGACGGCTTGTGCGAAACCAAGAACTCCGTGCGCGACAGCGGGTAGCTCTCCCGGAACAGGGGGCCGCGCCCGAGCCAGTCGAGCACCCACCGCGCGCTGTCCGTTTCGTCGCGGAAGGCGATGCCGTTTTCGGTGCGCACATCCGTACCGGGCGTCATGTAGGTCATCGGCGCGCCGGTGCGGATGTCTTGGGCGGTGTTGATGCGGATGATCGTCCCCACGCCGTTTTGCGGGCAGCAGTGCGGCGTGCCGGTGAATACGTATTCGCCGGGCGAGCCGGGGATGGGGCGCCCCATGATCATGGTGGCGGGCGCGGCGATGTCGTTGCCGTAGATTTCCGCCGAGCCGGAGCCGTCGGGGTTCATTGCCCAGAGGCACTTGACGGCTACGGCGCCCTTGTCTACGTACTCCCAGCGGGTGTACATGATGCGTCCGTCGGGCAGCGCGCAGGGCGTATTTTCCGATACGGAGCTGTTGCTCAGCCGGCGCATGTTTTTTCCGTTGCCGTCCATACGGTAGAGCACCGTGGTGGTGAAAATATCCGGCGCGTCGCACAGGATGCCGAAGCGGCAGCGGGTGGAAACGAAGGCTATGCCGCCGTCGGGCAGGTAGCAGGGGTCGAGGTCTTCGGTGCCGTGATGGTAGCCGTCTATGCGGTACGTTTCGACGATTTCGTCCTCATCGTCGGGCGAAAAGGTGAGCTGCCGCAGGCCGCGCCCGTCTACGCCGACTTCGTAGAGCCGGTAGCCGACGTCCGGCGCTGTCTTGCAGGCAAAAACAATCCGCCGGGCGTCGAACGAAACGTCGAACGCGCCGAAAACGCTGCCCGACAGCGAAGGCGCCAGCTCCTCCACCTCGCCGGTTTTAAGGGAGAGGAGGCACAGGTTGCCCCCCGGCATCCACCGCGAGTTGAGGTATTCCGTGTAGTAGTGGTTGGCGTTGTAGGTGTACCGCTTGACAAAGGCGATCTTTTCCACGCCCTGCGCCAGCAGCGTGTCCCACGTAGCCCGCTCCTCCGCGCCGGGAGCGTAGGTTTCGCTCAGGCGGCTGTGCGATCCGGCGGCGCATCCGGCCAGCAGCGCCGCCGCCGCCATGATAGTCAGTAAGGGTTTCATTTTTTTTTACAGCAATTTAATCATTTAGATGGCCTTTGCACGAATAACGAGCGTCCGCGCTGCGTCGCTATTGTCCGAACGCGGATTTTACGGGATTTACGGGATTAAGATGATTAATACCGCGTAGCGCTTGTTTTCGCTTGTTTATTTTGCGCATTACAAATGCTTATATTCACGGCTGCCGAATTGCAAATTCGGCAGTACGGGCGGGGCGGGCGTAAAATCCGTTTAGAGTGTCTGTAGGTAAAGGATCAGCGCGTCCAGCTCTTGTTCGGTCAGGTTTTGCGTTACGCCGTGCAGGTCGTTCGGGTTGCATGAGGTGAACGCTTCGCGCAGGGTGGCCGCCCGTCCGTCGTAGAGGTAGGGGGCGGTGCGCCATACTTCGCGCAGGGTGGGCGTATCGAAGGGGCGTCCGCTGTCGTTGTCCGTGCCCGTCCCCGCGTCGTACTTTTTCCGGTCGGTGAGGTATGCTCCGCCGTGGCAGCGGTTGCAGCCGGCGCGGTCGTAAACGGCCTTGCCTGCCTGTTCGGGGTCTTTTGCGCGGTACTCCTGCAGGAAGGGGCTTTCCACAGGCCGGAGCCGGCGCAGGTAGGCGTCCATGTCGGCGGCCAGCGATTCCGGCTGCTGCGTGTTGAGCGTGTGCAGGATGCCGTTGCGGACGGCCGTTTCCGCATCCCGGCGTATGCCGGTAATCATTGCCGGGGGCGTGACGTGCGAAAAGAGGAGGCTTTTGGTGTTTTTTGGATTTCCGAGGCCGTCGTTTCGCTGGTCCCAGTTCAGCCCGTCGGCGCGTCCGTCCGGGTGGCAGGAGGCGCAGCTTTGCCATCCCTGGTAGCAGATGGAGGCGTCGCAGAAGGCGAGCTCTCCGCGGCGAACGGCGTCGGGCTTCGGCTCGCTGCCGAGCGGCAGCAGCCGGGCGGGCGCACCGCCTGCGGCCGGCAGCTGCTCTAAGAAGGGGGAGAAGCGGCTGCTCACCAGCAGCGTGCCGCCGGCGGAGGCCACGGCGCGGGGAGAGCGCCCCCGCAGGCGCAGCCGCTTTTTGAACGGCGCGGCAAACGACAGCGAAGCGCTCAAGTCCTCCCGGTTGCGAATGCCGTCCGCCGGCTCGCCGGCGAAAAGGGCGGCAAGGCGGTCGTGCATGGCCTTGAGGTCTACGGCAAGCAGCTCGTGGACGCCCGCCAGCGCGATGTACAGGCGCCCGTCTTTGCCGGTGCACACGCCGGCGGGGTTGGCGGCGCCGCAGCTCACGTCGTCCAGCAGCAGCGTGGCGTACAGCGATCCGGCCTCCAGGTCGACGATGCTCAGGGCGTTGGTGTTGGTCCAGCCCCGGTCTACCTGGGTGACCGGGGCGCCGTACCGCGACATCAGGTGTACGCCGTACAGGTACCGTCCGTCGGGCGAGCAGCCTATCCCCCAGAGCGACTGCGCGCCGTTGGGCAGCGTGACGTGCGCGCGGACGGTGTTGGTGGCTACATCCACCAGCGTGATTTGCGCCGCCACCACCTCGTCCGTAGCCGCCTGCGCGGGGAGGAAGTTGGCTGCGGCCAGCGTTTTGCCGTCGGGCGTCAGGCAAAGGGTGTGCGGTTCGCGTACGGCGGGAATGGCCGCTACCTCCTCCCCTCGCTTCAGGTCGACCACGGAGATGTTGCCGCCAAAGCGGTTGGCCACGTACAGGGTCTGTCCGTCGGCGGCCAGGGCAAGCCCCTGCGGGGTGTGCCCCACCGCGATGCTTGTTGCCCGCTTTCCTTCGGGCAGGCTGATCACCTCTACGCTTCCGTCGCTTTCCCCGCCGCTGACGAACAGCGTGGAGCCGTCCGGCGACAGCAGCAGGGAGTGGGGATTCCGCGCCAGCGCAATGCGGCGGGCGGCATGGCCGGTGGCGAGGTCGACTACGGCAACCGACCTGGCGGTGGTCAGCGCCGTGTAGGCCAACCGCCGCTGACCGTCTACGGCAATGTCGCCCGGAGACAGGTAGGCGCTCCCGCCGCAGGGGGCGCACGCCGCCAGCACCGGGCAGCAGAGCAGCGCGCTCAACCGAAAGAATACGCTCATGGCCGATTCCCTGTTTTACTTGCCGAGAAAATGGTCGTTGATGGCTTTCACCTGGTGGCGCACGCTGGCGTTGTCGTGCACGTTGGCCACTTCGGTGATGATAGCGCCCTGGTCGCCCGCCAGCTGCCAGTGGTGCGAAAAGACTCTCGAAAGGGCAACAAAATCGCCCGGCTCGGCTTTCACCACATGCTTGACGGTTACTCCCCCTTCGTGGCAGGCGGGGATTTTGATTTCGGGAAACGCCAACAGGTTGTCGTCGCCTTCACCCACAATGTAGCTCGTTCCGCTGCGCACCAGCCAGCCCTCCATTTTGGCCGGGAGGTCGCCCGCCGGCTTTTCGTGCCAGTGCTCGGGCAGCATCTGGTGCGGCAGCAGGAACATGTCCTGCAGCATGTAGCGGTCGTCCGTGTCGTTGGCGTACATGATGGCCGCCAGCCCAAGCTCCGCAAAGCGTCCCGTGCCGTAGTCGCTCACCCACAGCTGCGCGCGCGTCTTTTCGGTAACGGGGTAGCCGTAGTGCTCCATTAGCCGTATCACGGCGTCTTTGGCCGCCTCCTCGTCGAACTTGCCGTCGGCGTAGAAGTCGGCGTTGCCGAATGCCGGCAGCGATTTTTCGCAATGCTTGCCATCCTGCCGGCATTTCGCCGGCTGCTGTCCGCTCCACTGTGAGCAGGCGCTGGCGGCTATAATGGCGCTGGCCGCCGCTAATAGAAAATGTTTCGTGTGCATGATGATTTTTGATTAAGGGATTTTGATGGTTAATGTTAATGGCGTTCTACTCCTTTGCCTGAACAGAAATAAGTACTTTGCCAAACCAGCTGATGGCAACATTTCTTTTCCGAAGAAGCGCTAAAAACATCCTCTCCACGAAAAGTTTTTTTTCTGCTGCAAAGATAGTATTTTTTTTTGTGTCGTGTCTCCAAAATGTAAATGGTCGCCGCACGCGGCGACCCTACAATTGGTCGCCGTAATTGGTCGCCGCCGAGGGTCGAGGGGTGTAGGGTCGTCGCGTGCGGCGAGCAATGGTAGGGTGGTGGG
>JAIROF010000200.1 GCA_031257655.1 Prevotellaceae bacterium
GTATTATGCTGATTATAAATCATTTACATTAATAAGGTTAATGAGGTTGTTATTTCTATTATATCTCTCTGCTACTGAGGTTGTTTTGTTATTAAAATTAGGTATAAATTAGGTTTTTCACTCCCTACAATTTATGACACTACCGCTTCCTCAATCTATTTTGCTTCTTTGCAATACTTTGCAGCAGCTTGTTTTATTACCTGTTTTGCATAATCCCACTCAAAAGGGGCATACATTTCGGGTTGCGGGTCTTCTTCAGCATCCGCAAAGTACGTCAGGCTTCGGATAACATGAAAAATGGAATTTGTATCATACTTTTGCTTGTAGTAACCAATAAGCTGCGACAGGCTAAAATGTTGCAGCAGAAAAAACAAGTCAACAAAATCTTTTTTCCCTCCTCTGCCGGCAATGGCCGAAATTTTCATGGCGCCAATATCCTTCAAGCCTGCCAAACGCAGCCCGTCGCTTAGCGCTGCCTGCTCAAGCCAAGCTACCGAAGAGTAATCCACAAAATCAACCTTTATATCTTCTATTTGCGTTACTTTTATTAGCTCGCTTTCGGACTTTACGGTTGCTTTTAAGCCATGCTTTTTCAGCTCGCGCTCCAGCTCCTCTCTCGTAAAATTCATTTTCCCAAAAAAATCCAAATCGACAGAATTTCTATGCCCCAGCTGCAGGGCAAGCGCCGTTCCACCCACCAAGCGCATCTCGCTAAACAACGAAAATGCTTGCAGCTTCTTCAGCAGCCGCAATGTGGATTCGTTGACGGTAAAGGTGTGTAAAATGCTCATGCGATGAAATGATTTGCATTTTTCTTGTTTTTCACTTGCTCGTAGCAGCGAAACTCATTTTCGGGCGTATTGGTCACGGTGGCAATGAACGAAAGCGACTTGGGAAACATGGTACGGATACGCAGCGCGATTTTTTTCAGCTCCTCCATTCCGTAGTAGCTGCGAATAGCGAGCCAATCGTCCCACTCCCCGTAGTCCAAAACCCGCCCCACAACGTAAGCCTTGTGCACGTCAAAGTCCAAATCATTTACGTCGGCGTCCCAAAATAAATTCGCTGAAAAACGGCTGATATCCATGCTATTTCCTTACATCAAAAATCGTAAAACTTGCCGGTTGGTTGGCGCCTACAAAGGTAGCACAAAATTTTGGGATTACGCGCAACCGGGCATACGCAGGGGCGTATTGCATGCGCCCTGCGACAACAAAATACGCAGGGGCGCGTATTGCATACGCCCTGCGACGACGAAATGGCGGCAAAATAGCGCATCGCGCCACTTTCCACTTTCCACTTTCAGCTATAAAGAGTCATTTCGCAGGTACGGCAGTTAAATTGGAGCCTCAGCTTGTAGCCATTATTTTCCAGAAACAAAGGCTCATGCAGCGCACTCACCCGCTTTTTTTGCTTACAAAATCCCAGCTCGCGCAGGATACAGTAGCGGGTAGCCATGAGGGCTGCTGCGCCCGGGGGCTGCTTTTGCTCAAATGCCGGGCTAACATCGGCCACGCCGTGGCGCTCGTAAAACTTTTTTGCGTACGAATTTAGCACATTTCCGTTGAAGCCTAACTTTAAATCCGGGTAGGGCACGTCATTTTTTTCAATTCGTCGGCGCTCTACGGCGTACAGCGCCAGCCTTTTTTGCTCCAGCTGCTCCAAAGCGGTGCGCCTCCAGCGGTTGAGCTCGGAGATGGGGTAAAAGTAGGGCTTATCGGCCGCCACATCAACGCGCACAACGCGAAACATGGAGCCTCCCGACTTTTTAAGCTGCTCCTTCACCGTGCTCAAAGCGTTAGCTTCGCTATCCGCCGCAGCATTGCTTCTGCTCAGGCACAAAGAGGCCGAGATACCGTCCTCGTCGGTAGCCGTGAGGCGCACGCTTTCCGGGGTTGCCTCCAGCAGCATCCTCACCTCCACCAAGCGCTGCGCCGAGCGGCCTGCCAGCTGCCGCTGAAAGGCGATGTCGAAGCTGCGAAAAACGGGTGCGCCGGGCGCTGCCCCCGACAGGTCCTGCAAAAAGAGCCGGGAGCCCTCCACGCGGTTTACGCTTGCGCCGTGCAGCGCCCCGCTTTTACCAAAAAAGCAAACCCCGTCGCCGGCGCTCACCGCAGCGCTAAGCGCAACGTCAATGCTCCCGCTGCCAACGCTCCGTATCACCCCCACCTGTTCGCCCAGCGACTTGGGGGTGTTGATGGAGGCCATGCGCTGCGGCGCTCCGGCGGCAAAAAAGGCGGTAAAGCCGCGCGAAAACGTTTTGTCGGGCTGAGGGTCAAAGCGGAGGTATGTTTGCCCCGACGAGGGCTTTTTTTGCCCCGCAAACGCGCTGTCGATAGCCTTCCGGTAGTGCGCCACCACATTTTTCACGTAGCCCACGTCCTTTAGCCGCCCCTCCACCTTAAACGAGCACACCCCCGCCTGCGCCAAGCCGAGCAGATGCCCGGTGAGGTTGAGGTCGCGCAGCGAAAGCAGGCGCTTCCCCTTCACGAGCGTTTTGCCGCTTCCGTCTATCAGGCTATAGGCCGAGCGGCATGGCTGTGCGCAAGCGCCGCGGTTGGCGCTCCGCCCCGTGAGGTAGCTGCTCAGGTAGCACTGCCCGCTGTACGATACGCAGAGGGCGCCGTGCACAAACGCCTCGAGCTCAACCTCCTGCGCTGCGGCGCGCATATCGGCTACCTCCGCAAGCGAAAGCTCGCGCGCCAGCACCACGCGCGAAAAGCCAACGTCCTGCAAAAATTTCACTTTTTGGGGGGTGAGGTTGTTCGCCTGGGTGGAGGCGTGCAGGGCAATGGGCGGCAAGTCCATTTCGAGGAAAGCCATGTCCTGCACAATGAGGGCGTCGCAGCCCATTTCGCAGGCGTCCACCGCCAGCCGGCGCGCCTCCGCCAGCTCGTGCTCGTAGAGGATGGTGTTGAGCGTCAGGTAGAGCTTCACCCCAAAGCGGTGGGCGTAGGCGAGCGCCTTGCCCACGTCGCGGAGCGAGTTGCCCGCCGCCTCGCGGGCGCCAAACCTGTCGGCGCCCATGTACACGGCGTCTGCGCCGTGATCGACGGCGGCTATGGCCACGTCAAGATTTTTGGCGGGGGCAAGGAGCTCGGGCTTCTGCGGAGTGCTAATAAACAATGGATTGCAAATATTAAGTAATGGGTAATGGCGCTTTCGTTCTTTTCCGGCACAAATGCCCACAAAGTTACCACTAATTTTTAATTTTATACTCCGAACTTATTGATTATTTTGCTACCTTTGCCGGCATTCGCATAGCGCCTGCCGGCATGAGGATGTCAACCGGCAAGCAACCATTAAAGGGAACCTCTAAAAACCTCAAAATCACGGCTCGCGGCTGAGGCAAAAGCGGAGCTTACTAACAGTAAATGAGCGCAACAAATGAACGCGTCGAGGGAGCGCAGCGCAGCGCTTGGGGTTTTTAGAGGTTCCTTAAACCTTTTTTTTATTTTAAAGGCATGCCAAAATACAAATACTTGGTCATACGGTTCAGCTCCATTGGCGACATTGTGCTCACCTCTCCCGTGCTGCGGCTGCTCAAAAAGCGGCGTCCGGACGCGCACATTCACTTTGTAACCAAAAAAAAGTACGCCCCGCTTGTTGCGTACAACCCATACGTGCACAAGGTGCACGTTCTCGACGACAGCTTTCCGGCGCTGATAAAGGAGCTGCGGGCCGAGGGCTTCGACTACGTGCTCGACCTGCACCGCAACCTGCGCAGCTTTGTGATAAAAAATGCGCTGGGCGAAAAATCCTTTACCCTCGACAAGCTCAACTGGGCTAAGTGGGTGCTGGTGAATTTTAAGATCAACATGCTACCCCCTGTTCACATTGTGGACAGGTACCTCGAAACGCTCCGCGAGCTGCGCGTGAAGAAGGATGCAAAGGGGCTGGATTTTTTCATTCCCAAGGACGTTACGCTGCCGTCGAGCATCGAAAAGATAGCGGTAAAGGACAAGTTTGTTGCGTTTGTGACCGGAGCGCAGCACGCCACAAAGAAAATACCCCTGCTGCGAATGATCAAGCTTTGCACCATGATTACGTCGCCGGTGGTGCTGGTTGGCGGAGAGGAGGAGCACGAGCAGGGCAACGAAATTGCCCGGATATGCTCCAACGTGCACAACGTTTGCGGCACGCTAAGCATACACCAGTCTGCCATTTTGGTCGGGCGAGCCAAAGCTGTCATTGCGCACGACACGGGGTTGATGCACATTGCGGCGGCGCTCAAGAAAAATATTGCTTCCGTCTGGGGAAATACCGTGCCGGAGTTTGGGATGTACCCCTACCGCCCCGGCGAAAAATCAAAAATTTTTGAGGTCAAAAACCTCCGCTGCCGCCCCTGCTCCAAAATAGGATTTGACGATTGCCCCAAGGGGCACTTCCGCTGCATGAACGATATCGACTACAGGCAAATTGCCGACTACGTAAACGAGCTGATGGCGGCAAGCGAAACGTAAAGCATTGTGCAAGCTGCCAATTGCATAAACCACTCATTGTATAAACCGCTAATTTATTTGTGTATGAAAAAATTTACTTTAATTGTTACTTTAGTGTTGCTGCCGGTGTTGGCATTTTTCATTTACTTCAGGTTCTTTTTTGTGTTCGGCGAAGGGGTGAAAAGCGGCGAGCTCAACTACGTTGTTTACAAGGGCTACATCTTCAAAACGTACGAAGGCAAGCTCATTCAGCAGGGGTTTCGCTCGGAAGGCTCCGGGAAAATGGGCTCCAACGAGTTTGAATTTTCCGTTGCCAACAAGGGAATTGCCGAGCGGCTCATGCGCGCCGGCGGCGAAGAGGTAGAGCTGCGCTACAAGGAGTACAAGCAAACGCTGCCGTGGCGGGGGCACAGCGTTTACGTGGTAGACAGCATTGTCTCCATCTCCAAGCAGCAGCGGCAGGAGGCAAGCCCGCCGCCGCCGCCGGAGCCGCCTTTGCTGCAGCTGTAAGTGGTCGTCCACATGCCGTACAAAAATAATTTTGCTTCCCATACAATTTCCTGCCGGTTTGTTTATACTATGCTCGGCTATAAATTGCGCTATCGTAGTGTTGAAAATTCAATGCTATACTGTACGCAGATAGCTGTTGTAGATGGGTGCATTTCAAATTGTCGTTCTTTCGGATGACGACAACCGACTTGAAAAGTCGGATTTTCATAACCGCAGACAAGCGATAGCGCAGTCTGCGGAAACATCGACGACTATCACCTGCCTGAAAGGCAGGACAACGTAGTTAAACTTATGTTTCAAACAACATGGAATAACTCTATGAAAGTCCTGCCTTTCAGGCAGAGATTGTGGGGGGTATTCTGTACCGCAGGTCTGCGACCTGCGGTTATGAAAATTTTGCCTTTCAGGCAATCCGGCTCGTAAAAACGACAATTTGAAATGCACCCGTAAGGAGCGCCTCGCGCCATTAACCATTAACCATTAACCGTTAACCATTAACCGTTAACCATTATCTTCTGTATTTTTCGTCGCCTTCCAGCATTTTGAGGTAGCTGGCGTAGCGGCTTTGGCTAATGCCGCCACTCGCTACGGATTGCCGCACGGCGCAGCCGGGCTCGTGCGCGTGCGTGCAGCCGTTAAATCGGCACCCGCGTGAGGCCGCAAAAATTTCGCTAAAGTAGTGCGACAGCTCGCTTGGGTCAATATCCACCAACCCAAAGCCTTTTATGCCGGGGGTATCCACCACGTAGCTATTTTCTTCCACCTCCAGCATTTCGGAGAACGTGGTAGTGTGCCGCCCCTTGTTGTGGTACTCCGAAATTTCGCCAACGCGCAGCCCCAGCCGGGGGTTTAGCGCGTTTATCAAGCTCGACTTCCCCACGCCGGAGTTGCCGGAAAAAAGCGTTATTTTATTCGCCAAAAATGATTTAACAAGGCCAACATCATCCTTTACTTTAGCAGATATTTTGAGCGTTTGGTAGCCAATGGCGCCGTAAATTTCCGCCAAGTGCGCCGCCTCCTGCAGGCGGCGGGCGTCGTAGAGGTCTACTTTGTTTACGACAATGCCGACCGGAATCCGGTATGCCTCTGCCGAAACCAAAAAGCGGTCGATAAACTCCGTGCTGGTACGCGGAAAGTCAACCGTAACCAGCAGAAAGGCCTGGTCGATGTTTGCCGCCACGATGTGCGCCTCCTTCGACAAGTTCGTCGCCCGACGGATGATGTAGTTACGGCGGGGCAGCAGCGCCGTTATCACCGGCGCAGCGCCGGGCTCGTAGCACACGGCGTCGCCCACCGCCAGCGGGTTGGTGGTGCGCGCATCGTTGAGGCGCAGCTTCCCGCGAATCCGGCACTCGTACACCCCGCCGGACTGCTTGTCCCGCACCGTATAAAGGCTTCCGGCAGCCTTGACCACCAGCCCGATTTTTTTATTGTCCATAAATTTGTACCTTTGCCGCAAAGATAGCATAAAATTCAGGCGGGTCGCCCTACCCTGCCGAAAAAATACGCCGCGCAGGGGAGCAGAAAAGAGGGATGCCGAAAAAGGGGCGGCAAAATCCGCAGCTTAAGGCAGCGAATTTGCAGCGAATTTTAGGCCGCGAAAATAAAGTGACAGGAAACACAGAAAAAAACATGAAGCTAATTTCATACAACGTAAACGGCGTCAGGGCTGCCATGAGCAAAGACTTGGCGGGATGGCTCAAGGAGGCTAACGCCGATGTTATTTGCCTCCAAGAGATCAAAGCCGTTCGCGAGCAAATTGACGAGGCCGCATTTCGCGCCTTAGGCTACGAATACCTCTACTGGCATTCCGCCGAAAAGAAGGGCTACAGCGGCACGGCGGTGCTGTGCAAAGCGAAACCCCACAACGTGCAATTCGGCATGGGAATCGACGTTTACGACCGCGAGGGGCGCGTTGTCCGCGCCGACTTTGGCGCATTCACGCTCGTGTGCACCTACTTCCCGTCGGGCACCACCGGCAACGAGCGGCAGGCGTTCAAAATGCGCTATCTGGAAGATTTTACGCGCTACATCGTTGCGCTGCGCCGCGAAAAACCCAACTTGCTTATCACCGGCGACCTCAACATCTGCCACAAGCCTATCGACATCAACCACCCCGAAAAGCACGAAACGGTATCGGGATTTTTGCCCGAAGAGCGGGCGTGGTTCGACAGCTTTGTGGAGCTGGGGTTTGTGGATACGTTTCGCGTCTTTAACCAGAAGCCCGACCAGTACAGCTGGTGGAGCTTTCGCTCCGGCGCCCGCAGCAAAAACCTCGGCTGGCGCATCGACTACTTCCTGTGCACGGAATCGCTCAAAGCGCTGCTCCAAAGCGCAGAAATACACCCATCGGCTGTGCACTCAGACCATTGCCCCGTTTCGGTAGAAATCAAGGTTAATGGTTAATGGTTAACGGTTAATGGTTAATGGCGCAAGGCGCGAAATTGGGCGTCAACTTTGTTTTTTCACACATATTAAGCGGTAACCTGCTGATATTCCCGCTAAAATGCGTAAATTTGTAGCGGTTTCCGCTATCGGAAATTCCATAAACAGGTCGTATTTTACCTCTAATAGCATGAGCCACCTTACGAATAAATCGGAGATGCTCAGCGGCGCGGCAACCCTGCTGAACGAAAAAGGGTTTTACCCTGC
>JAIROF010000024.1 GCA_031257655.1 Prevotellaceae bacterium
AAGTTCAGACAATACCGCGCTTCGCGCCATTAACCATTAACCATTAACCATTAAATAATTCGGTGATGTCATAAATTGTATGATACGGCAAGTATTATGCTGATTATAAATCATTTACATTAATGAGGTTAATGAAGTTGTTATTTCTATTATATCTCTCTGCTACTGAGGTTGTTTTGTTATTAAAATTAGGTATAAATTAGGTTTTTCGCTCCCTACAATTTATGACACTACCAAAAATAGCTATGGTAGAAGCAGCAGGATATTTTGAGCGAAAAATAGACGCCGTATTGCAGGACTGGAGAAAAGAAGAAAAACGCAAGCCTCTCCTGCTACGGGGCGCGCGGCAAGTGGGTAAATCTTCGGCCGTCAGGCATTTCGCCTTGTCGTTTAAATATTTTGTTGAAGTAAATTTTGATGACGACAAGCTTGTCCACCGCTACTTTGAAGACGCTATCTCACCACAGGAAATCTGCGAGCAGCTGGCTTTATACTACCGTACGCCCATTGTAGCGGGCGAAACGCTGGTGTTTTTCGACGAAATACAGGCGTGCATTCCGGCGCTATCCAAGCTGCGCTATTTTTACGAAAAATATCCCGCCCTGCATCTTGTGTCAGCCGGCTCCCTGCTCGAATTTGCGCTGGAAGAAATACCCTCCTTTGGCGTAGGGCGCATACGCTCGGTGTTCATGTACCCATTTTCATTCGAAGAATTTATAAAAGCAACGGGCGACCGCATGTTAGCAGACGCCTGTCGCGCTGCAACGCCGCAAAAACCGCTGTCGGAACCGGTTCATCAGCAGCTAATCAAGCGCCTAAAGCGCTTTCTGATTGTCGGCGGGATGCCCGAAGCTGTATCCGAGTACGCGCGAACCGGCGATTTGTTGTACTGCCAACAGGTGTTGGACGATTTGCTCATTACGTTTGCCAACGATTTCGCAAAGTACAAAAAGCGCGTGCCGGCGTTGCGGGCAGCTGGAAAATATTGATATTTACCCAATGTACGCCATTTCCAACGTGTATTTTAGTTCCGCTTGATTTGCCATGAGCGTTACTAATAGCTGTCTGATTTTGCTTTACTTAGCAGTATCACCACGCTATTGGGCATCAAATCAAAATTCCGTTTATCAGCCCAGCTGCTTGCCGTTGGCGCCCTTCGGATTCCACCTCGCGGTGGGCGCCCTTGCCTTTGGCCTACCACTTCCCGACATCCGGCGGCATCGGGGGGACTTTCACCCGTTTCGGAGCATGCCCATGCCGGGCGATGCACAAAAAATCCGGCTCGCTGCGGAGCCGGATTTCTGACATATAGCATTTGGGGTTAGAAGTAGAACATCAAGAAAATGGAGCCCCCTGTTGCTGTACGAAGCCCAAAATCGTTGGCCACATTAGCAGCGCTCCTGCGCCTTACTACAGATTCGCGCACCTCACCGTCTTCAACCTGCTGCGAAGTCGTCTCGCTTTGTCCGAGCATGGAGGCGTCCAAGCCGAGGGCAAGCTCTCCGCCGAGCGACAGCTGGTTGGCGATAAAGTACTCAACCCCCACAAAACCGCGCAAGCCACCGCTAAAGCCCAAACCGCCTTTCTCGGACAAGGTGCGCACATTCGGATTGGCAATAGTAAAACCGAAAGCGGAGCTCGGGGTGGGGTTTGCAGCCGTCATTGGGTTACCGTACTCGTAGGTAGTGGACGTTTTGCTTAGGCCCAGCGCAAGTTCGCCACCACAAAATCCCTGCACCCGACCGCGACCACGGCGAAACTCGTACCCTACAGACAGGGTGGCGCCGACAGCTCCCGTTTTCTTTGTGTCGATAGCGGTAGCGCCGGGCCTGGCGCCAATGGCCTCGTCATTTACCACGCTCTCCTTGTTTGAGCGGCTGTACATATCGAGCAATAGCTTGGCGCGAATGGCACGGCCATCTTCTAAAAAATATTTGCCGTAGATACCCTGCCCTTGAAGCCCAAAAGTAGGAGCAGCGTTGAGGCCGGAGGAGGAAAGAAAGTTTCCCAAATACCCTAAAAATGGGTTTGCGTCTATCCCCAGAGCAAAATCTCCTGCTTGAGGCAGGTAGCTGCTATTTTCCGGCTCTTCCTGCACCTGGGCTACAGCTGCGGCTATGCTCAGGCACAGGGAAAGCGATAGGATTATTTTTCTCATTTGATAGTATATGTATATATTTATTGAATAAATTGTTTAAGGTTGTACTTATGTATTAATTAACTCTGTCGCCGCTGCTTTTAATCTGCGCAAAATCTCCCACTATGGCCGAAAGAATTACCGTCTGACCCGAGTGCACATACAAATTAGCAGGAGGATTGAAATACCATTTACCTTCCTTCTTTTCGTTTTTGGTACCGGTAGCGGAAACAACAGCCTCGTTCCTGCTACCTTCTACGTCGTTGATGGCAAGGTAAACCGGTACGCCGCCTGCGGTTGCCGGAACTGTCAGCGTAAATTCGCCCCGGCTGTCGGTGGTGACCCTGGTAGAAAATGCCCCCGCTCCCACCCCGTTAGGGTTAAGATCCGCATACCGAACGCTTGCGATTATGAGCACGCCTGCCATAGCCGAATACTTCTGCTCGGTGACGGTTTGGTCGTTATTTACCAGCAATCGGCCTTGAATGGTAGCTTGTTTCTCCGGAGCAGCGTAATCCACCGGCTTGGCGGGGTCTTCTTCCTTGCTGCAAGACGCGCTCACCAGCGCAGCTGCGAGAATTATGGCGCTAAAAAAATTTCTTTTCATTTCCTTGTTTTTTTTAGAATTGTAAAATTAAAAACTATGAGATATAAAGCACAAAGTTATACATCTCTATGCAGTAATATTGCCAGGCGGGCGTTATATCTTTATACACTTCGCGTGATGCTTTTCGACAGCCTGATAAACTCCTCCGGGAGGTCGAGCTTTTGGAGCTGAGAGCGGTCAACCTCAACGCCTACAATGACGGTATCCCTTGGCGGCTGCCGGCGCTTGAGGTAAACTTCTTCGATAAAGTTGTACTCCAACACCTTTGAGATGGCAAACAAAAGCTCTACGTCTATGCTCTTTTGCTCAAACAAAAGATATACCGTAGAGCGGTGGATGTGTATCCGGCGCGAAAATTCGGCTTTCGTCATTTTTTTTTCGTCGAATTTTTCTTTTATCAACTTTCCAATGTGAATATGCTTCATAACGTTATAAACTTGTATTTTACGATTAATAGAAAAAGTATGGGTGGACAGCCATGCGCGCGCGCACGGATGCCACAAAAACCGCTGCGCGGCATAAAATGCCATTAAGCGGTTGTATCAAAATATATTACGCGCACGCGCATTGCCATGAAGGTATTGACCTATGGCGCTGCTGTGCCATTATATTACCTATTGCGAACCTATAGAAACCTAAAAATCAATGCTTTATGCTGATGCAAAAGAGGTAAAAGAGGAGGGTGGTGTCATAAATTGGCGGGGTGAAAAACCTAATTTAAACCTAATTTACTCACTCGTGCTTAGCAGGCAGGTTACACGAGGGCATTCGCACATCCGCAGGTTACAGACCTGCGGTTATGAATGTCCTGCCTTGCAGGCAAGTTACACGAGAGCACTCGCACATCCGCAGGTCATTCCGCAGGTCATCGACCTGCGGGGCAATACCCCGCGTTGCGCCCTGCCGGATAAGGCAGGACAGCCATAACGGAGCGTAATGCTTGCCACATCGTACAATTTATGGCATCATCAAAGAGGAGTTAATGAAGTAAGTGAGCGCAGTAAGTGAGCACTTCGCCGATGGAGCGTGGCGCAAAGCTTTGGGTTTTGAGAGGTTATCCATTTATGATTGATGGCGCATCATAGCGCTGTAGAGGCGCACGGCGTTCTGATTTCGGCGTAAACCCTCTGCGCTCCGCTGTGAAACCTCCGTGCTTCTCTGTGTTAGCATTGCACAGAGGTGCGCAGAGGTTTCACGGAAATGCTGTGAGGATGCCAATTCATTTGGCAATAGCAGCTTATTGTATGATAGCAATCGCAGGGGCGAGCAGAAAATCGACCGTTCACCCTACGAAATGCTACCGCTTATCGGCGCCTTATTGCGATATAATATATTGTTAATCAGACATTTGTAGATACCGACTGCAAAAATGTTAAAAGATGTGTTTCTCAACAAGCTGAATATCAAGTTGATTTAATTTCCTCTTTTCCTTATTTTTTACGCACAGCATTTGCCCGCTCTTTTTGCTTAAGCAGCATTTTTGCTCCCAGCCGGTAAAGCGCAGCCACGCACCACCCTATTGCCGCGCCGAGCAGGCCGCCGCAAATGATGTCGAGCGGGTAGTGAACGCCTAAGTAAATGCGCGTGTACGACACAAACAGCGCAAAGAGCAGGATAAACACGGTGAAGTACTTTCGGCGCACTACCAGCAGCGAGTAAACCGCAATGGCAAACATGTTTGCCGCGTGCGACGACACGAATCCGTAGCGTCCGCCGCGGTAGTCGCGCACCACGTGCACCGCATCGCCAAGGGCGTGCGTGGGGCGCAGGCGGGCTACAAAGGGTTTGAAAAAGCCGCTCGAAATTCTGTCGGCGAGCAGCACGCACAGCGCCAGGCCCAGCACCACGAGCAAAAAGCGGCGCCAGCCCAGCTGCCTGTACATCCAGAACAGCATGAGCAGGTAGAGCGGAATCCACGTGCGCGTGGCGCTCGCATACCACATCAGCGTGTCGAAAAAATCGCTATGCAGGCTATTCAGGAACAAAAATAAATCGGCGTCCCAGGCAGGAAATGTCATGGTAGTTCAAAATTTAGGGTTATATTGCAACAAAAATCAGCTGTTTTCCTTTTCGTTCAGCGTTTTCCAAAGCAAATCTTTTAGCGCAGCAACCCCCTCCTGCGTGAGCGATGAAAAAAACAGGTGGGGCACATCCTTTGGAAGCGTTTTTTTGATGGCGAGCATGAGCTCTTCGTCCAGCATATCGCACTTTGAAACCGCCAGCAGGCGCTTTTTGTCCATCATTTCGGGGTTGTATCGCTGCAGCTCGCGCAGCAGCACGCGGTATTCGGCGCAGACGTCGGGGCTGTCGGCGGGCACCAGAAACAGCAGCACGGCGTTGCGCTCTATATGCCGCAAAAACCGCAATCCTAAGCCTTTTCCCTCGCTTGCCCCCGCTATTATGCCCGGAATATCGGCCATCACAAACGATTTGTAGTCGCGGTACTTCACAATGCCCAAGTTTGGCTCAAGGGTGGTGAACGGGTAGTCGGCAATTTTTGGCTTGGCGGCGCTCACCACCGAGAGGAGCGTCGATTTGCCGGCGTTGGGCAAGCCCACCAGCCCCACATCTGCAAGGATTTTGAGCTCCAGCACAAACCACCCCTCCCGGCAAGGCTCGCCGGGCTGCGCGTAGCGCGGGGTTTGGTTGGTGGCGCTTTTGAAAAAGGCGTTGCCCATGCCACCGCGTCCGCCTTTCACCAGCGTTTTTTTTTCGCCGTGCGCCGTAACCTCAAAGAGCATTTCGCCGGTTTCGGCGTTGCGGGCTATCGTACCCAGCGGAACGTCCAGCACCGTATCGGCGCCGTCGGCGCCGGTGCTCAGCGCAGAGCCGCCCTTGCCGCCGTCTTCGGCGTGGATGTGCTTGCGGTATTTGAGGTGGATGAGCGTCCAGTGCTGGCTGTCGCCGCGCAGGATAACGTGTCCGCCACGCCCGCCGTTGCCGCCGTCCGGGCCGCCCTTGTCCACAAACTTTTCGCGGTGCAGGTGCATGGCGCCCGCGCCGCCGTTGCCGGAGCGGCAGTATATCCTTACGTAATCGACAAAATTTGATGCTGCCACAGGAAAAAATAAACAGTTAAAAAAAATGACAGGGGCATAAAGGCTCGCGTAATAAATAACCTGAAATAAATGAATGCATTCTTTATGCTTCCTTCGGCGCCTGACTTTCATAATCGCAGGTCTGCGACCTGCAGACAAGCGAACACCGGCCGCGCAACGGCTGAGCTTGGGCTGAGCTTGGCCACATTCTCCGATTCTCAGCGCGCTGTAGCGCTACCGGGAAAATTTGGAAAGGCAGCCTTTCTAAGAAAAATCGGCAGCTCAGGCGCCATGCGCTTGCCTGAAGGTTTCGATGGCGGCGCAGAGGTTGCTAAAAATCTCCTCAATGCTGCCCACCCCCTTTGTTGAAACGTGCTTACCCTGCGCGGCGTAGTACTCAATGAGGGGGGCTGTTTTTTCGTGGTACACGGCTATCCGGCTACGAATAATCGCCTCATTCCGGTCGTCGGCGCGGCCGGAGCGCTTGCCTCGGCACAGCAGGCGGTGAACGAGCTCGTCTTCGGGCGCCGTGAGCGCAACCATGCCGGTGACGCTCATGCCATGCTCCGGCAACATGCTGTCCAGCATTTCGGCTTGGGGGATGGTGCGCGGAAACCCGTCGAAGATAAAGCCCTCCGACGCCCTGTGCGCTTTTATTTTTTCTGCTATCATTTCCGCTACCATGCTATCCGGCGCCAGCTGACCGTTATCTATCAGCTGCTTGGCAATAACCCCGTGCCGGGTGCAGCGGGCTATTTCGTCGCGAAGCATCTCGCCCGTTGAGAGGTGCACAAGGTTGTATTTTTCTACCAGCTTGGCGGCTTGCGTGCCTTTTCCGGCTCCGGGTGCACCAAATAAAACAATATTTAACATTTACGCAGTCAGAAATTCAATGATTTTATAACTCCGATGGCCTTAGTTTTTGCTATACTATCGTATAAATATTGGGCAGGTTGCGCCCCAACCCATTATAATCCAATCCGTAGCCCACAATAAAGTCGTTGGGGATTTGCATGGCGACGTAGTCGATGGGCAACGTTTTTTGGTACACTTCGGGCTTGAGCAGCATGGTAGCAATTTTCACCGAGTGGGGGTTATGGCGCATGAGCGTTGCCATGAGCGATTCGTAGGTGTTGCCGGTATCTACAATGTCCTCAATAACGACAATATCGCGCCCCACCAGCGCGTTGCTAATCCCGATGAGCTCGGTAACCTTTCCGCTGCTGCACTCGCCGTGGTACGAGGCCAGCTTTACGAACGATATTTCGCACGGAAACGCAATGCGCTTGATGAGGTTGGCGGCAAACATAAACGACCCGTTGAGCACAGACAAAAACAGCGGTATGCTGTCGTCCTCCTTGTGGTTGGCGTTGATTTTGTCGGCAACCGCCTGCACTGCGCTATCAATTTCCTGCTCCGAAATGCTGATTCGGAATACTTTATCATGTAACTTTACTTGCTTCATAGTAAGGCTTCTACAAAAATAAGAAGGTGGAAATGTGGTAAAAAAATCATAAAAAATCCGCCTTCCCCGTCTATTTGTACGCTAAATTTGCGTAAGTTTGTGCGACGTAAAAGTCCGACAAAATTACTATATTTTTCCACAATAACCTCTACTATGTCAGCTAAAGTTAGCGTTATCATGGGTAGCACCTCCGATTTGCCGGCGCTGGAGGAAGCCTTTAAGTTTCTCAGGGAGCAGCATATAGCGTTTGAAGTGAACGCACTTTCGGCGCATCGCACCACCGATTTGGTGGTAGCGCTGGCAAGCAGCGCGCACGCGCGAGGCGTTAAGGTGTTCATTGCGGCCGCCGGCGGGGCGGCGCACCTGCCCGGCGTTGTTGCGGCGCTCACCCCGCTACCGGTGATTGGCGTACCCATCAAATCCTCCAACTCCATCGACGGCTGGGACTCCATCCTCTCCATTTTGCAGATGCCTGCGGGCGTTCCCGTTGCCACCGTTGCGCTCAACGGAGCCAAAAATGCCGCCATCCTTGCCGCGCAAATTATAGGCGCCGGCGAGCCCGAAGTCCAGCAGCAGCTGCTAAAGTTCAAAGCCGATATGGCGGCAAAGGTGACGGCGGCCAACGAAGAATTGCAAAAATTATTCGGCAGCCGCTAACTGCTTACGCCCAAAATCTCCTCATACTTCTCCGTTTTCCCTCCACGCGGTATAGCAGGCAGGGAAGCGCCTTGTTTGCCTCAAAAACGACATTTTTAAATTTTCTTCCCAGCTGCCCAAGCGCCAAATTGTCATACAAAAGCGGTTTACATTTGTAACATTAACGAACAAAATATGTGCCAACTATCGACGTTTACAAATGTAATCAGAAGCGATAGCATCATGCAGGTGCTAACAATTCACAAATGTAACACGCCGATTTTCGCACGTGCTTTACAGCAATATCATGGTGAAACCCAGATATTTACAAAGCGCATCTACATTTTACTTCAGCTCAAAACAGCAACATTTGACCAAAATCGGGCAAAAACGCCCCGAAAAATCGATGTTTTTGATATATATATATATAATACCCAGATATTTATATCGTACATCTAAAGGGTTACTACTCGTGTATTGTACTTAGCATACAGATAAAACATGTAATTAGCTGGTAATAAAGCATTAAAATGAAAAAAACGCCTTATTGAAATGGCGATATTTTGTGATTTCATAAGCTATTGGAAATGAAAAATATAGCAAACCTCAAGCTGTTGACCATGCTGATAGCGCATGGGCGAAAAAACGCAAAAGCGGACGAAAAAGCCGCCGATTTTCCACGTCCACCAGGAAAGTAAGGGCTATTAGCTCCCTCAAAGCTGTCCGGTATTATAAAGGGGCTACTATCAGCACGATTAGGCAAGAAAATAGCGCGCAGATGAGGCAGATTTTAGCGGCTTACGCAGCTGGAGAACCGGAGCATAGCGGAGCTCGGCGCAGCCAAATGGCTAAAATCGGCAGCGACCATAAAAAGCTGCCCCATCTGTGCGCTAAAAAATAAATCGCAGCTTTCGACCATACGGAATATAAGCTGCCGGCAGCGATTTTTACGAGGTGTTTTAGGCGACAAAATGCGGGCTGCTGCATTACAAATGTAAACAACCCGTGTTTACATTTGTAGTTGGCTGGGGTTTGCTTTTGTAAGCTTTTTTGATTACATTTGTAGCCATAAATTACGCGGCGTATGAAAGATAGAATTTTGCAATTTTTGGCCTCTCGCAGCCTTTCGCCAACCCATTTTGCCGATTTGCTGAAAGTGCAGCGCTCGGGGGTGTCGCACATTTTGGCCGGGCGCAACAAGCCCAGCTACGACTTTATTACAAAGATGCTGCTTGCCTTTCCCGGCATCAACGCCGAATGGCTGCTGCTGGGCAGCGGCGAGATGTACAAGAGCGCTGCCGAGGCTGCTCCTCAAACCCTGCCTCTGTTTGAGGAGCCTCTCCCCCCCAGTGAGGCAACCGTAAAAGCGGAGCCTCCAGAGGAAACGGAAAAGGAAACGGGCAAAAACCTAAAAAACGACCTGGCGACGCCACCACCCGGTGAGCTGTCCGGGTTGCAGCACGCTGCCGCAAAGAAAACGGGAAAAACGGTGGAGGCTATCGCCATTTTCTACACCGACAAAACCTTTTGCGTGTACCAACCGGAGTAAGGGCGTGCTTATTTTTGGCGTTCGCGAGCTCGCTGCGCTCGGTTTCCACCTAATTTTTCTTACAAAACAACCTCAGTAGCCACGCGAACATCAACCTGTAACAACCTCATTACCTCATTATTAACGGATTTTACTTTATTAAATTGCAGATATACAGCAGTTTGACTAAATATTTTGGAGCAATCTGTTACTACTTTTGGTTCGTTATCGCACTCACATCTTTTTCTTTTTTTTTTTAAGTTATTTCGCTGATATAGAGCGCAATATAAAAGCAAAATTCGTTAACGGTAGATGCGCAGCGTGCTGCGATTTATAGGGCTGAAAGCCCGCCCAGCATTAGCGTAGGGCAACGCCCTACGAATTAGAACGCCCCGCCCGGCGTAGCGTCCGCGTTGCGCGGCTATTGTCTGAACTCGGATTTTACGGGATTTATTGGACTTAGTTGAGTATTTCAGCGTATGGGTGGGATTCGCCGCGCACGGCGAAGCGGGCGCGGTGCGCGGCTATTGTCGGAACTCGGACTATACTGTACTACAGCGTTTAAGACGCTTATTCCCTCGACGCGGCTGTTCCGGCCTCGCCCGGCGTAGCGTCCGCGTTGCGCGGCTATTGTCTGAACTCGGATTTTACGGGATTTAT
>JAIROF010000107.1 GCA_031257655.1 Prevotellaceae bacterium
TGCTATACGAAAAGTCATTGATAACATCAATCAGACTTATACCCTTTATCCCGGAACTTCTTTGACCCTCTGCTTCAAAATCGCGACAATCCAATCTGTGCCAGGTCAGGAGTTCTGAGATCATGGACACTACCAAAAAAAGAATTAGCCCCGTCGACGGCCTTGCTCTGTGAAGCCGCTGTGCGCAGAGGGCTTGCGCCGAAATCAGCGCGCCGGGTGGCTTAATGTAGAATAGAGAAGTGATACGCTCGGCGCAGCATGGACGCTCGGCGGTGTTTTTGCGTGCAAGGCCGGCGCCTTGCTTTTAACCCGACGTAGCGTGGACGCTCCGCCGAGCGTCCAGCAGCCGAACGTCCAGCTGAGCGTGGACGCTATGCCGAGCATCCAGCCGGGCGTGGGTGTTTTCAACTTTCAACTTTCAACTTTCAACTTTCACCTACAAGTATTCCAGCGCTTTTTCGAGCTGCATACCGCGCGATCCTTTGAGTAAAATCAGCTGGTTTTTTAGCGGGTTGCGCTTCAGATATTCGCATAGCGCATCGCTATCCGTAAAGGTGCGGCAGCTTTTTTCGGCAAGGCGGCTGAAGCATTCGCCTGCCAGATAAACATTCTCCAAGCCTTCCTGCCTTATCAGGCGGAGTATTTGCGCGTGCTCGTCGAGCGCATCCTTTCCCAGCTCCAGCATATCGCCCAAAATAAGCGCCTTGCTGCCGGCGTTGAGCTGCGCAAAGTTGGACAGGGCTGCGGCCATGCTGGTGGGGTTTGCGTTGTAGGCGTCGACAATGATGGCGTTGTGGGGCGTTTGCAGGAGCTGCGAGCGGTGATTTTGCGGCTCATAGCGCTCTACCGCTTCTCGAATATCTTCCTCTCCCACCCCAAAGTAGCGCCCCACGGCTACAGCGGCCAGCACGTTGGCCACGTTGTAGCGGCCTACCAGCTTTGTTTGCCAAGTCTCTCCGGCTGCCGTATGCAGCTTCAGAAACGGGTTGCTGCCGCTTCCGGCGTCAACGCGTACGCTGTTTTCGTGCAGGCCATACATTATGGCGTGCTGCACTCCGCAGGTTTGGAGCATGCTTTTCAGGTCGGCGCTGTCGCTCAGGCAAAACACTTGCCCCTGCGCCTGCGCCAGGTAGGCGTAGAGCTCGCCTTTTGCCTTCTTTACGCCTTCGAGCGATACAAAGCCCTCCAGGTGTGCTTTCCCAACGTTGGTAATCAGGCCGGCGCTGGGCTGCGCAATGCGGCACAAGTTGGCGATTTCGCCGGGATGGTTGGCGCCCATTTCTACAACGCCCACCTGCGTCTCCTTACCCATGCCCAGCAGGGTGAGCGGCACGCCAATATGGTTGTTGAGGTTGCCCTGCGTTGCTGCCACCCGAAATTTGCGCGAAAGCGTGGCGGCTATCAGCTCCTTAGTGGTGGTCTTACCGTTGGTGCCGGTGACTGCCACAATGGGCAGGTTGAGGTAGCGGCGGTGATGCGCCGCCAGCTCCTGCAAAGCGCCCAGTGCGCTGCCGACTTTGAGGTAGCGCCCTCCGCTGTGGACGGTTTCGTCCACTACGGCGTATGCAGCCCCCTGCTCCAATGCCGTTGCCGCATAGGCGTTGCCGTTAAAGCGGCCCCCCTTGAGGGCAAAAAAAATGCAACCCCGATATACCTTCCGGCTATCGGTGCATGCTCCGGAGGAGCTTAAAAAAATATTGTGCAGCTGCGCTATGTTCACCATACCATAAAGTTATCTCACCACTAATTCATGCAATTGCGCAGAAGAAGCGGGCTTGCCTCCCGTTTCGACCGCTCACCGTGCGGGTAGTGTCCGCGATCTATTGATATGAACTTCAATTGGCAAATGATCAAACAGGTATCAATTTTACTAAAATATTATAAATGCCTTACAATCAACAAAATGCGTTTTTGCATCAATAGAATAAGGACATCATCCCAAAAAAGAATTAGCCAAAATTTTCGCAGATTTTGCTTGCGCCCAAAGAACCTCTTACTCACTCGTGCTTATTTTTGGTGTTCGTGAGCTCACTACGCTCGGTTACACCTAATTTCTCTAACAAAACAACCTTAGTAGCAATGAGTTAATCAACCTCCACCCAACCTCATTACCTCATTTTCCGTTTGCTCTTCTCCAATTTTCATTACTAATAAGGTAATGAGGTTATTGTTGGTTGTTATTCTCTCGGCTACTGAGGTTGTTTTGTTAGGGAAATTAGGTGTAACCGAGCGTAGTGAGCTCACGAACACCAAAAATAAGCACGAGTGAGTAAATGAGGTTTTTCGCCCCCAAAATTTATGCCACTGCGCTAATTTTCACTTAATTATATCAATCAAACATAGACACCATCCACCGTGCGTACATGCCGCAAAGATAATCATTACGGCAATAGTAGCTACTCAGGTACCCTTTGTGACCTTTGCGTTAAAAAAACTACTGTAAAAATATGCTTTGTAAAACCTTTGCTAACTTTGTGTTTTTTGTAGCTGAAAAAATACCGCGAAGACGCAAAGAGCACAAGGTTTTTACAAAGAGAATTTTTATTACTTTTGTGATTTGCAATGAAATATGCCACCGGAGTAGCTGCAAACAAATTTATTGTAAAATGCTCTTATTTGCTAAGTTAAACAGCTTGCGAAGGCTGAATTAGTAACTCTTAACTCTCCATTCTCCATTCTCCATTCTCAACTCTCAAAACACCGGTCTTTCCAGCATTTCCGAGAGCTTTGTGCGCACCTTGCTGAGCTCGCCGAGCTTGAGCAGGAGGATGTCCAGCGCTTCGTCGGTTTTTCCCTCCAGCCCCTGCTGCAGGCGCATGATGGCCTGCGTCACAATTTTTGACTTGTACACGTTGATGGCTTTGGGCACCTCTACGCGCAGGCGGTCTTCCTCAACTTCGGAGGCGTCGGGCAGCTTCCAGATTTTGCTGAGCGTATACTTCTCCGAAAGCAGGTCGATGGCCAGCTCGCATATCTTCTGGTCGGGATGGTTGATGAAGTGGCGGTTGTCCACCGTTTCCGACGCTTCGAGCAGCTTTCTGTACTCCTCAAAGATTTGCCGGTACTCGAGGTTCTGAAAGCTGAGGTCTTCGCCCGCAATTTCGCTGATGATGTAGGCGCTCACGCGAACGCCAAAGCAGGATTGGTTGCCATGCCTGAGCAGCAGGTAGATGAGCTCGCGCTCCTGCTCGCGGCAAAAGACGTTCTCCACAAAGGCCGGGATGGGTGGCGTGTGCAGCGCGTCGGGCGATGCGGCGGCGTCCGGCGGCTCGGGGGGCTTCGGCGCGTTGGGCGCGTCGGCGTAGAGCTTTTTGCGGCGCAGCTTGGCCACCTCGCCGGTGAGCACGTCCTCGCCTATGTCCATCAGCTTGCTGCACTCCCGGATGTACACGCTGCGCGGGATGGCTTCGGGGATGACCGAAATGCTGCGCACGATGTCGGTGATGACTTCGGCGCGCTTTATGGGGTCGCTCTTGGAGTCGGAGAGCAGGATTTTTGTCTTGAAGGAGATGAAGTCCTCCTCGTGTGCTCCGATGAAGTCCACAAATTCGGTGGCGCTGTGGCTTCTGGCAAACGAGTCGGGGTCTTCGCCGCTGGGCAGGAGGAGGGTTTTGACGCTGAGGCCCTCCTCGAGCAGCATGTCGATGCCGCGCAGCGAGGCCTTGATGCCGGCCGCGTCGCCGTCGTAGAGGACGGTAACGTTGGGCGTAAAGCGCTTGATGAGGCGTATCTGGTCGGCGGTGAGCGAGGTGCCGCTCGAGGCCACCACGTTGTCGATTCCCGCCTGGTGCATGGAGATAACGTCGGTGTAGCCCTCCACCAGGAAGCACTTGTCGCGCTGCATGATGGCCTTTTTGGCGAAGAATATGCCGTAGAGCGAGCTGCTCTTGTGGTATATTTCGCTCTCCGGGGAGTTGACGTACTTTGGCGCCGTTTTGTCGGTTCTGAGGGTTCGCCCGCCAAATCCGATCACCCTTCCGCTGATGGAGTGGATGGGGAAGATGACGCGGCCAAAGAATCGGTCGGCCAGCTCGCCGCTGTCGCGCTCCACGGAGAGTCCGGTTTTTACGAGGAACTCCTTTTTGTAGCCGTCGCGCAGGGCGGTGTTGGAGAAGGCGGCGCGGCTGTCGAGGCAGTAGCCCAGCTGAAACTTTTCGATGGTGGCCTCCGTAAAGCCGCGCTCGGCGAGGTAGGCCATGCCGATGTTTTTTCCGTCCACGTGGCTGCGGAGGATTTTGGTGAAGTAGTCCTGCGCGTAGGCCGCGGTAATCATCATGCTTTCGCGGTCGTTGTTGTGCCGGATTTCTTCGGGCGAGAGGTCGCGCTCCTTGACGTCGATGCCGTATTTTTTGGCGACCACCTTCAGGGCGTCCCAGTAGGTGAGGTTTTCGTGCGCCATCACAAAGGTGACGGCGTTTCCCGCCTTCCCGCAGCCGAAGCACTTGAAGATGCCTCGCGCGGGCGACACGGAGAACGACGGGGTTTTTTCGTTGTGAAACGGGCAGCAGGCGGTGTAGCTGGCGCCGCGCTTTTTGAGCGTGATGTAGTCGCCTATCACCTCCTCAACGCGGGCGGCGTCCATGATGCGGTCTATGGTGGCTTGGTCAATCATTGGGCGTAAAGCAAGCAGGATTTATAGCCCGGTCAGCTTTTTGATTTCGCTGAGCTTGTTCAGGGCTTCGATTGGCGTGAGGGTGTTCACGTCGATATTTTTGATTTGGTCTCGGATTTGCGAAAGCACGGGGTCGTCGAGCTGAAAGAAGGATAGCTGCACGCCTTTTCCGCCGGCCGTCCGGCCGTCCTTTTCGGCGCTTTTGGGCAGCGCGGCGGCGCCTTTTTGCTCCAGCGCCTTTAGGAGGCTGTTGGCCCGCTCCACCACGGCCTTGGGCATGCCGGCCATCTGCGCCACGTGGATGCCAAAGCTGTGGGCGCTCCCGCCGCGCACGAGCTTGCGCAGAAAGATGACCTTGTTGCCCGCCTCCTTGATGGCGATGCTGTAGTTTTTTACGCGGGCAAAGGCCTCCTCCAGCTCGTTGAGCTCGTGGTAGTGGGTGGCAAAAAGCGTCTTGGCCTTTGCCGCGGGGTGGTCGTGGATGTACTCCACCATGGCGCGGGCAATCGAAATGCCGTCGTAGGTGCTCGTTCCGCGGCCAATTTCGTCGAGCAGGATCAGGCTTTTGGCGGAGAGGTTGTTGAGGATGCTGGCGGCCTCCTGCATTTCGACCATGAAGGTGGATTCGCCCTGCGAAATGTTGTCCGAGGCGCCCACGCGGGTGAAAATTTTATCCACCACGCCCATGGTGACCTCCTCGGCGGGGACGTAGCATCCCACCTGCGCCATGAGGACGATGAGCGCCGTTTGGCGCAGCAGGGCTGATTTTCCGGCCATGTTTGGCCCCGTAAGGATGATGATTTGCTGCTCGCGGCTGTCGAGCGCGACATCGTTGGCCACAAAGGTTTCGCCGGGCGGCAGGAGGAGCTCTATCACCGGATGTCGCCCCTGCTTTATGCAGAGCGCGTCGCCGCTGTTGAGCGTTGGGCGGCAGTAGCCCCGCTCGGCCGACAGGCCGGCAAAGCACAGCAGGCAGTCCAGCTGCGCCACCAGCGCCGCGTTGTGCTGAATCGGGGCAACGTACTCCAGCAGGCTCACCACCAGCGCGCTGATGGTTTGCTGCTCCAGCGTAAGGATTTTGTTTTCCGCGCCCAGGATTTTATCTTCGTAGGCCTTAATTTCTTCCGTAATGTAGCGCTCGGCCGAGGCTACGGTTTGCTTGCGTATCCACTCCGGCGGCACCTTATTTTTGTGGGTGTTGCGCACCTCAATGTAGTAGCCGAATATGTTGTTGAAGTTGACCTTGAGCGAGGGTATTCCCGTTCGCTCCGCTTCGCGCTGCTGGATTTCGAGCAGGTAGTCTTTTCCGCCGCGCATGATTTTGCGCAGCTCGTCCAGCTCGTCGTTTACGCCGTCGGCCACGATGGGGCCTTTGCCGAGCTGGGCTGCGGGGTCGGGCAGGATTTGCCTTTCTATCACCTCGCGGATGCTCTTGCAGGGGTTGAGCTGCTCGGCTATGCGGGCAAAGTTTTTTTCGTTTGCGCCGGCGCACAGCGCCTTTACCTGCTCCACCGCCGCCAGCGCCCTCGCCAGCTGCACCAGCTCGCGGGGGTTGATGCGCCCCACGGCGGCCTTGGAGATGATGCGCTCCAGGTCGCCCACTTCGCGCACGTGCCCGGCTACCTCCTCGCTCAGCGTGGGGTGGCTGATGAAGCATTGCACCATGTCCAGCCGCGCGTTGATTTGCTGCACCTCCTTTAGCGGGAGCGATATCCACCGGCGCAGGAGGCGGCCGCCCATGGGCGAAATGGTGCGGTCGAGGCAGCTGAGCAGCGTGCGCGCGCCCTCGCTGGGCGAGGAGAACAGCTCGAGGTTGCGCACCGTGAACTTGTCGAGCCACACGTAGCGATCTTCGTCCAGCCGGGAAAGCTGCGAGATGTGCTTTACCTGCGTGTGCTGCGTAAATTCGAGGTAGAAGAGGATGGCGCCAGCGGCCACCACGCCGCTTTTGAGCTCGTCGACGCCAAAGCCTTTGAGCGACGGCACCTGAAAGTGGGTGAGGAGCTTGTCGCGGGTGGCCTCCTGCGCAAAGGCCCACTCGTCCAGCTTGTAGGTGTAGAACTTGGCGCCGAAGCTTTCGACAAACAGCTCCTCCTTGCCCCTCTCAAAAAGCACCTCCTTGGGGGAAAAGTTGGTAAGAAGCTTGTCGACGTAGTCAAAGCTGCCCTCTGCGGCGTAAAATTCGCCCGTAGAAACGTCGAGAAACGCCACGCCCGCGCCGGCTGCGGTGAGGTGGACGCAGGCGAGGAAGTTGTTTTCCTTATTCTCCAGCGCGTTGTCGTTGACGGTAATGCCGGGGGTAACCAGCTCTGTGATGCCCCGCTTCACGATGCCCTTTGCCAGCTTTGGGTCTTCGAGCTGGTCGCAGACCGCCACGCGCTGCCCGGCGCGAATGAGCTTGGGCAGGTAGGTCTCAATGGCGTGGTGCGGAAAGCCGGCCAGCTCCACAAAGGACGCCGACCCGTTGGCGCGGCGCGTTAGCGTAATGCCCAGAATTTCGCTCGACTTGATGGCGTCTTCACCAAAAGTTTCATAAAAGTCGCCTACGCGAAAAAGCAGCAGCGCATCGGGGTATTTGGCTTTAAACGCGTTAAACTGCTTCATCATGGGCGTTTCTATGTATTTTTTCTCAGGGGCCATTTTAGCAATTAAACAATTAGACAAATTGTGTAAAGCCACAAAGGTACATAAAATTCCCCAACTACGCGCCGGTGCAAAACGGTTAATTTTCTTTGAGGCGCTGGGAGATATGCCCAAAAAATATCCCGTCTGCGGCGCAGGATCGGCCTGCGCCGCAGGACGGGAAAAATGGGCTGAGGCCGGGCTGTGTTTTGGCGCCCGCTTACAGCATTCCGCACCCGCTTACAGCCCCACCACGGTGACCGCTTTTCCGTCCACCGCCTCTTCACTATTTTGCGCCCCCTCCAGCGATCAGTACAGCGCATAGTAGCACCCCTGCCTGTTGAGCCGCTGCGCTAAATCTTTCAAACAGGTTGTTTTTCCGCTCTGGCGCGCCGCGTGAATCACAGCGTATCAGCCGATGCCGGGTAATTGCATAGAAAACCTCTAAAAACCCCCAATCTCTGCGCTACGCTCCCTCGGCAAAGTGTTCGTTTACTGCGCTCATTTGCTTCAGTAAGCTCCGCTTTTGCCTCCTCAGTAGCAAGCCTTGATTTTGGGGTTTTTAGAGGTTTTCTTCATGTATATTTGTCGTCCCACCGAAATAGCAGGATCGGTTTTTGCCCATGAAAATCTGGGCTAATCCTAAGCCGTCCCCTCAAGCGATAATCGCATTTGCGCGTTAGGGGGATGGCGTTAAAAAGTGTTTCTTCTGCGGTCGACATCGTGGAAAAGATTTTCCTGTTTTTCAAAATCAAATAAAGTCAACCTCCTTATTTTATAGTAGCTTAACCAATAAACTTTCAAAGTGCTGATGTAGTTTTTTTGAGCATCCCGTTGGCGGTTCATGGTAAGCGTTAGGCTGTTTACATCTGATTTTCCAACGATAAAGCGTTGTTTGGTGCTGCTGTAAGCTGCGCTCGCCAGCTGCACCGCTTTCTCGGCAGAAAGGAGCAGCTCCTGTTGAACATTGAAATGGTCGATGGTGGAAATAATTTCCTGCTCCAAGTTTTGTTTGCTCTGCTCAACAGTTATTTTGGCGATATTAAGGTTGTTTTTAGCTATATTTACACGTCCTTTTTTCAATCCCCAATCCACGATGGGAATTGTAAGGCCAATGCTGACCACATCCTGTTGCGACGGATTTTCATAGACCTCCTTAAACGTTTCGGACGCTTGGTTGAAACCAACACCAGCCGAAATATTTGCATTGAAAGAAGCCTCTTTAGTAGCTTGCTCTACATTTCTTTCCGCTTCTAAAATTTCCTGCGTAAAAGCCACATAATCCACGTTGTTTTCTTGCGCGCGCAGTAAAGCTTCCTCCTTGGAAATCTCTATGCGCATGCGTTTGAGGGGAATTCCGATCGAAACGGGCATGTTTTTATCTTTATTTAAGAAGACCAAGAAGGCATGCCGGGCATTTTTCAAATCTAATATGGCAGTTTTTAAAGTGTTGGCGGCGTAAATGGCGTCCAGCTCCAAAATAAGTAAATCGGCTTGCGAAATGGCCGATATTTTTTCCCGTTCCAGCCCAACCCGGTATAATGTATCGGTAGACAAGACGTTGTCGGAGGCTAATTCGTATTCTTTTTGCGCCAGGGCCAAGTTGAAAAAATGAGCTATGGCATTTTCGGCAATTTCTTCCAGCTGGTAAGCCAAGCGTTTTTTTGCCTGCTCAAACTTTAATGGCTCTATTTTGCGCTCCCACTTAAAGCTGTTGAATCCGAATAAGGCTTGGGAATAGCTAATCTGAAACGGTACGCTGGAAAATTGGGAAATATTCGTGCTTCCTAAATTTTTAAGGTAGTTGAGCTCAGAGCTAATGGAAAAGCTCCCGCCGGTAAGCGGCAGATTTTGAGTGATCGATATTCCTCCGGAAGAGGACAGGGATTGCTGGCTTCTGTAGGTTTCAACATCTTCCAAGTAATCATACCTTTTCGTAATGTTGCGGCTGTATTGCAAGGGGCTTGTAGTCAGGCTTACCGATGGAAGATAGGAGGCCTTAAAGGCGCGGTATGCCCAGTAGCCGGCAAGGTACGTATTTTGGGAGCGAAAGGCTTGCAGCGAGCTGTCTGATGCAATTTCGATGCACCGGAATAAATCCAGCCGCAACTCCTGTGGCTTTGACATTAATGAAAAAAGGTTAAAAATTGAAAGGAATGCGATTCGGACGGCTCTCATTTTGTTTTTGATTTTATGTTGTCGAACAACCTTTCTATCAACCGGCGGTCTTTTACGATGATGTCGGCCGAGCCGGATATTTTATACTGAAATTCAAATACCTGCCCATAATTCGTGGTTAACCCCTGCGACATGTCCACAAGCACAAGGTAGGCGTCTATTTTGCTCGCTCCCGCATCGTACTGCTGCGTTACAAGCGACATAGACTTCACTTTGCCTTCGATGTATCCAAATTCGGCGTGCGGATAGTTTTCCAGCTTGATGGCGACTTTATTACCGATTTTCACCTTGCCGGCTCCGCCGGCGGGCAGCAGCATTTGTCCTACGGGCGCATTTTCTTTCGGTATGATGCTGAAAACCTCCGTGCCTGCCTGTATAAACTGGTTGTTTACCCAAAAATTAAGGTATTCTACCTTCCCGTCGAAAGGTGCTTTAAAAAGAAACTGCTCTTCCCAGCGTTTGATGTTATCGCTTAAATCGTGATAGGCGGCGAGTAAATCCAGCAGCATTTGCCGCTCTTTCTCCAGCTTTTCGATACCGATTCGCAGAAGGCGATTTTCGGTGTCCACGATTTGCATCTGTATGGAAACCATTTCCTTGTGAAGATTCTGCTCATTTTGTTTGGCCGACAAGTAGTCCATTTTGTTACGATCTACTTCGTATTCGTAAGTGGTAACAAGCTCATTATTCAATGAGGAATACTTATCATACCATTTACCGGACAGCTCACGATGCTCTTTGACTATTTTTAATGTATTTTCCGTTTCGATCAATATTTTTTTCTTCCACCGGATTTCGTCGGCAAGCGATTGCTGCTGCTGCTCAAAAATGTTTTGCTCCAAATACTCGCAGCTGTTCTTTAATGCTGTTAAAAATGTGTAGTATTTTAAATTTAATTCGCCCAGAGTTATTTTTTCAGGAAATAGATACCGCATTTCGGGATCGGAGATATCGTTGGGATTCAGCTGCTTCAAAAGGTTTGAGATGAGGAATACATCTTCCGTTTGAGCAGGGTTTTGAATCACGGCTATGTGTTCTCCCTCCGCAACCGAATCCTGGGCGGCAAATCCGGCCATTTGAATTTTTCCGGATGTGTTGGCAACCAGCTTAACCGGCGATACGCTGGAGCTAATTTTGATTGTGCCGGTTACCACATCCGGATATTTGATAAGCCAGCCGAAAAGCAGGAGCAGCATGGCAAACAGGACAACTGCTCCGGCAACCCAGCGGCCGAATTGAGTAGGCATTCGGTCAATAATGTCTGCTACCTCTTCGCTCCGTTTCGACTCCATGTCTTCAGGCTTCCGCCCCTTCTTTAACCGTTTCCAAATCATACTGACTTTGTATTAGTTCGTAGTAAAACCGTTTGTTCTGCATCAGCGATTCATGGTTGCCCAGCTCGACAATCATCCCCTCCTTCATCACCACAATCTGATCCGCTTTCTTGATGGTGCTCAGGCGGTGGGCGATTACGATGACCGTACGATTTTGAAAAACATTGCTTAGGGCGTTCACTATTTTTTGTTCATTGATGGTGTCCAGCGCGTTGGTTGCCTCGTCGAGAAACAAATAGTCCGGTTTTTTGTACAAGGCTCGCGCAATCAGCAGGCGCTGCTTTTGGCCGCCGCTCAGTCCCCGCCCCATTTCGCCAATCATCGTTTGGTAGCCTTGCGGCATCGCCTCTATCTCTTTGGCTATGTTGGCTATTTCTACCGCCTGCTTCAAGGCCTCGTAATCCGTTTTTTCATCATTTAAGACGATGTTGTTCCGAATCGTATCGCTGAATACCTTCCCATCCTGCATCACCGAGCCGCATTTGCTTCGCCACTGGCGCAAGCTGATATTGTTGATATTCATGTCGCCGATGCAAATCTCGCCAAACGACGGCAAGTAGAGGCGAAGTAAAAGCTTCATCAAAGTAGATTTACCGCAGCCGCTGTCGCCGACAATGGCCGTCACCTTGCCTTCGGGAATTGTTAAAAAAACGCTTTTCAGCGCCAGCGGAGCGTGTGGCGAATACTGAAACGACAGGTTGCGGATGTGCAAGCTCTTTTCGTGCGGCAAGTCGATGCTGTTCGATACAACGGATGTCACATCGTCTTCATCCCGGAGCTGGTGTATCTCGTTGATGCGCATAAAGCTGATCTTGGCGTACTGCAGCGACTGTATAAAGCCGACAAACTGCGCGACCGGCCCATTCAGCATGCCAATAATAAACTGGGTGGAAATCATGATGCCAAAGGTAATATCGCCGCGGATAACGGCAATGGCGCAAAAGAATACCACCGCCATGTTTTGCATGCTGCTGATAAACTGGGAGCCAAGGGTTTGTGCGTTGTTGATTTTCAGGATTTTCAGATTCAACCGGTACAGGCGCGCTTGAATGCCCTCCCACTTCCAGCGCTTTATGTCTTCATAGTTGTTGATCTTGATTTCCTGCACATTTTCAATAGTTTCCACCCAGTAGCTCCGGTCTTTGGACATCAAACCGAAGTACTCCCAGTCCAACTTTTTGCGGATGCTCAAAAACATGAGCACCCAAATCACATAAACGGCGCTTCCGGCAATGAAAATAAAAAAGATATTCTTATTGAAAACAAGTAGAATAATGCTGAATATCAGGAAGGTAATGGTAGAAAACAGCATGCCGAGCGAGTTATTCATCACGAAATGGCGGATGCGCTCATGGTCGGATGCCCGCTGCAGGATGTCCCCCACCAGCTTGTTTTCAAAAAATGATACGGGCAACTTCATCAGCTTGATCAGGTAATCCGAAATAAGCGAAATGTTGACGCGGGTGGTAACATGCAGCAACACCCAGTCGCGCAGAATGTTAGATAGCGTGATGCTCAGCAGCAGGACGATATTGGCCACCAGCACCATGTTTATGAAATCAATGTCGCCCGTATGGATTCCGGTATCAATCACCGCCTTGGAAATAAAGGGAAGAAAGGCTTGCAAAATGGTGGCTATCAGCATGATAAAAAGCAAAATGCCGAACGCTTTTTTGTAGGGCGTAAAGTAGCCCAGCAGGTTTTCAAAGTTTTTGAGCCGCTCAATGCGCTCATGGGCTTCAATTTGCTTGAAGCTGGCCATCGGCTCCAAAGCCATCAAAACGCCCTGGTTTTCATTTTCTTGGCACCATTTTTCTTTGAACTGCCTGTGGGTATAGGAGAGCAGCCCTTTAGCCGGGTCGGAGACGTATATCTTTGCTTTTGTGGCCTTATAGACCACAATGAAATGGTCGTTGTTCCAGTGGATAATGGCGGGTAGCGGCACCCGGTCTACTAAGTCCTGTAAGCTGACTTGGATGGAGACGCTTCGCAGGCCGATTTTTTCGGCGGCATAGCTGATGTCCAGCAGCGAAACGCCCTCCCGCGTAATTCCGCACAAATCCCGCAAGTACTGGAGGGAGTAGTATTTCCCATAGTATTTGGCAATGATTTTCAGGCAGGCCGGACCGCAATCCTTGGCATCCAGCTGAAATTCGTGTGGAAATATGTTGAGCAGCATGAAAATATTTTTGAGAATTTATTTGCAAATGTCGGTTTTTTTTCTTTGCTTTGCAAAACATTCCGGCAATTAGCTTATTCAGGTATGAAAAAATAACAAAATGCGATTTAATCAGCATCGCAATCCTGTTTTTTTGGACGTAATTTAACAATTTTGGCTGCCTCCCCACAAGTAGCAAAGCGCCAAAATGAAAAATCAAGCCCACCGTTTGGCAACGATAATTGCGACATTTGTTTACAGCCCTTTTTGCGCACCATAAAACGCCCTGACGGGTGCTAATTAATTCTTACTCAACAACATTTAAACCGTAAAAAAATGAGAAAGCTAACAAGAAAAAATTTGGATGACCTGGCAGCAACCATGCAGGTCATGAGCGAAGACGAGCAGCGCCGCTACGTGGGCGGCGCAGACAACACCTACTACCTCAACAGTGATGGTACTTACTATGTAATAGGCTCAGATGGGACTATATATGGCTCTATACCAGAGGTGACCGTTGCCTATGTGCGAGGAGGCACGTACTATGGTTCCTCAGAAGATTTTTATCAAAATCGCATCAGGTCTAATACATTGGATTATGCATTAACAATGGTTAGTGAATTTCTTTTGGGGGGTGGAAGTTTACAGGCAATATACAGAGCTAACAACGAAAATCTATATGAGTTTATAAAACGCAACACTGATAGCTCAACACCGTTTTGGCTCAGGTCAGAATATGGACAATCAGTAGTGTATAATAGTAGCGGTGAAGTATTGTTTAGGTACTAAAAATGTAGCGCAACATGTTAAAAATTTATATGTTTGTATGTATTTCTGCTGTGTGCTTTGCTTCCTGCAGCAGGGTAGCAGAGCTTCACGTTGCCGCAGGCGACAAGTATAACCTCAGCTTCCGCTATGGCGATAGCGTACCCTTTGCCTGGACCTCCTA
>JAIROF010000204.1 GCA_031257655.1 Prevotellaceae bacterium
TGTTAAAGGATACCTTGCAGGTAGCTTTTTCGCTGCCAATCCAGCGCGCGTAGAGCTTCGTGTTGCCGGTCACCTTGTCGGAGGGGAAGCTCCACAGCGTGGTAAGCTCCTCGTTGCTGCACCATCCGGCAAAGGTGTTGTTCAGCTTTGTCGGGTTGGCTGGGGCGGCTGCCACCTCACCGGGCAGCACCGTTTGGCCGGCAACGCTGCTGCCCCCGTTGCTCTCAAAGGTAACGCTGTAGCAGATGGCGAGCTTTCCCAGCGAAAGCCCGCTTACGCTGCCGAAGTTCAGCCCATCGGCAATGTCTACCGAAACGTCGTACTCGCCCGCGCCGACGGGCGGGCTGATGTTTCCGTTGTACTTCACCGTGATGGCGCCCATGCCCTCGTACAGGGTCTCGTTTATCGACACGGAAACGGCGTGCGGCAAGCCATCGTAGGTAACGCTTGTGCTCAACGGGTAGGAAAGGTGCTTCTCCGCCGGCTTAACTTTGCTGATGGTGAGCGTTCCAAGCCAGAGGTCGGTAACCGCGCTAAAGTTTGTCCCCTCCGTGATGTTCACCGCAATATCGTAAACGCCAGCGGCGACGGGGCTGCCCGTCGAGCGTCCGTTGTACTTCACCGTCACGGCGCCCAGGCCGCGGTAGCTGCTGTCTGCCGGCAACGCCGTAACGCCATGCGCAAGCCCGTCGTAGCTGCAGGTTAGCCCGCCGCTCGACGCTATGCTGAAGTGCGCCCTCGTCGGCACAGCCTTGCGGATGGTCAGCGTCCCCAGCACAACGCTGGTGTCCCGAAAGCCCGATGCGGCTGTGAAATCTATGCCTGCCGAAACGGAGTACGCGCCCGCGTCGACGGGGAGCGCCGCTGCCGCTGCGTAGCTTGTGCCGCTCACTCCCGTATAGAAGGGACCCTCGACGGAGCACACATCGGCAAATTCTGACCTCAGCGCTATCGCGCCAATGCCGTGCGGAGAGCCGTCGTAAATCACGCTGCTGTCCTTTGCGCCGCCAATATCCGACGCGGTGACGAGGCCTTTGTAGGTGGCTATGCTAAACTCTTGCCACACCGGAGATGTCCGGTAGATGGATAGCAGGTGGAATGGGACAAACAGGGTAGCGGTGGGAGAAATGTTGAAAAAAACATTTCTGTCCACTATAACCTGCGGCCGCTCACTAAAGTTGATAATCGTATCCAGCCGGATGCAATCATAAAAAATACCGAAGGAAAAGTTGCCGCTTATATTTTCAAACGCCACCCCCTCGGAAAGGGTAGCTGAGGTCAACGCGGTGCACCCTTTAAAAACGTACTGGGCAAGCAACACCCCCTTTGGAAGGGTAACGGAGGTCAGCCCGCTACATGATGCAAACCCGTACATGCCGATAAACGACAGGCCTTCGGGAAGGCTAATGGACGTCAACGCAGCGCAGCTTTGAAAACATGAATGGCCGATAGTCAGCAGTTTTCGGGGAATAGTAATAGACTTCAACGCTTGGCAAGAGCGAAAAGCGCCATTGCCGAAAGATACCACGCTCTGGGGCATGCTAACGGAAGTCAGCGCGCTGCACTCATTAAAAGTGAACTCGTCGATGCTCACCACCCTTTCGGGAATGACGATGGACGTCAGCGTAGTGCACGATCTAAAAGCAGCGTTTTTGATAGTCTTCACCGACGTGGGAATGGTAACGTCCTTCAGCGCGTAGCATTCCTCAAAAGCGCGGGAACCGATGCTCGTCACCCCTTCGGGAATGTCAATGGTGGTCAGGTACATGCAGCGATAAAAAGAGGTTTCGCCGATGCTCTTCAGCGACGCGGGAAGGGTAATGGAGGTCAGCGGGGTATTCGCAAAAGCGGAGGAGCCGATGCTTGTTATTCCCGACCCTACAGCTACAGCTTTAATCTCGCTCAAGTAAGATTTCCATGGTTTATTTTCGCCCCCGAGGCTGTAATTTTCCATCTTACCTGAGCCGCTAATGGTCAGGGTGTAGCTGCCGCTGCTGCCGGTGATGGCCCACGAGCAGCTATCCCCGCAGGGGCCGGAAGCTTGGGCAAGCGCTATGCTCGCGGTAGCGCAGGTGCAGAGCAGCAGCACAAAAAACCTTTTTAGGGTTTCGATATTTTTCGAGCTAATATGAGGATTATTCAACCTTTGGCTGTTGAATAAGGTATTGAACGCAAACATTTTGAAATAATTTTATTTTGTAAACTAATGAGAACCGGCGTTTTTGTCAACGAGGCGCGCGGCTTACCACACAATTTCTTTACTTCTGCATTTTCTCACCCTGTAGTCAGGCGTGAGCCTCCCCCGCGCCGCCGAGGTCAGCGCCCCGCCGCAAGGCGCCCCGCTGTAGATGCGGCCAAAGGCGGAGGTTGACGTCTCGCAGGCCTGATGGTGGCGGTACTTGCGACCGGGCAATACAGCCCTGTAGCCTGTGAGCATCCGGAAAAACGCCTGCAAAAGCCGGTAGAGATCTGCAAAGCTAACTCCTCAGCGCCAACCGCTCCGCCGCTATTGTCGCGCTATGGAGTTCATTTTTTTCAGCGCAAATACGCCTGCGTTTTTTTTGATTTTTACAAAGATACAAGATATATAGACGACTAACGATAAGTTGTCCGTTAAAAAATACTTGCCACACAACCAATTGGCGAAGCAAGCGCTGAAAACAGGGCGTTTTTTCGCCACCGACCCACAACAGAAAAGATTTTTTTTACAAAAGAGGCCCCCCGTCCTGCCGAATTTCCCGTCCTGCCGAATTGCAAATTCGGCAGGACGAAGGCGAAAAGGGGCGAAAAACCTAATTTACTCACTCGTGCTTATTTTTGGTGTTCGTGAGCTCGCTACGCTCGGTCTCCACCTAATTTCCACAACAAAACAACCTCAGTAGCAACGAGTTAACAAGCCGCCATCCAACCTCATTATCCCATTTTTCGTTTGCGCGGCTCCCAATTTTCGACACCCGTCCGCAAATCTTCGTTAACAATGAGGTTTCGGATTCTTTTGATTTGCATGAATT
>JAIROF010000018.1 GCA_031257655.1 Prevotellaceae bacterium
GTTACGCTGCTGTCTACGGATGCCGTGTAGGGTATAGCCGCGCTAATCCACCTTGCGTAGAGCGTCTTGTCTGCGGTTACCTTGCCGGTGGGGAAGCTCCAAAGCGCGGTAAGCCCGGCGTCGCCGTACCATCCGGCAAAGGTGTAGCCCTCCCTTGTTGGGCTTGCCGGACGCGCCACCGTGTGGTTGGCCTCCACCGTTTGGGGGTCGACGGCGCTGCCGCCGTTGCTATTGAAGGATACCTTGCAGGTGGGCTCACCGGTGCTAATCCACTTGGCGTGGAGCGTCGTTTCTTTGGTCACCTTGCCGGCGGGGAAGCTCCAAAGCGCGGTAAGCCCGGCATCGGCGTACCATCCGGCAAAGGTGTATCCCGCTCTTGTTGGGTTGGCCGGACGCGCTATCGTGCCGTTTGCTGCCACCGTCTGGGGGTCGACCGTGCTGCCGCCGTTGCTGTTAAAGGATACCGTGTAGGCGGTCGTTCCGGCGGCAATCCACTTTGCGTAGAGCGTCATGTTGCCGGTCACCTTGCCGGAGGAGAAGCTCCAGGGAGTGGCAAGCCCGGCGTCGCCGTACCATCCGGAAAAGGCGTAGCCCGCTTTTGTTGGGTTGGCCGGACGCGCTATCGCGCTGTTGTCCGCCACCGTTTGGGGGTCAACGAGGCTGCCGCCGTTGCTGTTAAAGGATACCGTCCTGGTGGCTGTTCCGGAGCCAATCCACTTGGCGTAGAGCGTTCGGGATGCGGTAACCTTGTCGGTGGGGAAGTTCCAAAGCGTGGTAAGCCCCGCATCGCTGTACCATCCGGCAAAGGTGCTGCTCGCTTTTGTCGGGGTTGCCGGGCGAGCCACCGTGCCGTCTTTCGCCACCGTCTGGGCATCGACGGCGCTGCCCTCGTTGCTGTTAAAGGACACCGTGTAGGTGGTTGTTCCGCTGCCCATCCAGCGCGCGTAGAGCTTCATGTTGCCGGCCACCTTGTCGGTGGGGAAGTTCCACAGCTTGGTAAGCCCCGCGTCGCTGTACCATCCGGCAAAGGTGTTGCTCGCCTTTGTCGGGGCGGCAGGGGCGGTGGCAACGCCGCCGGGCAGCACCGCCTGGGCGGCAACGGCGCTGCCCCCGCTGCTCTCAAAGGTGACGCTGTAGCGGATGGCGAGCTTCCCCAGCGAAAGCCCGCTTACGCTGCCAAAGTTCAGCCCATCGGCAACGTCTGCCGAAACGGCGTATTCGCCCGCGCCAACGGGAGGGGTGACGCTTCCGCTGTACTTCACCGTGATGGCGCCCATGCCGTCGTAATTGTCCTCCTTTGGCGACACGGAAACGGCGTGCGGCAAGCCGTCGTAGGTAGCGCTGGCGCTTGCCGGGTAGGAGAGGTGCGCCACCGTCGGCTTAATCTTGTTGATGGTGAGCGTGCCAAGCCAGAGATCGGTTACCGCGCTGAAGTTCGCCCCCTCCGCGATGTTCACCGCAATGTCGTAAACGCCTGCGCCGACGGGGCTGCCCGTCGACCGGCCGTTGTACTTCACCGTCACTGCCCCCAGGCCGCCGAGCTTGCTGTTCGTCAGCGACGCCGTAACGGTATGAGCAGCTCCGTCGTAGCTGCAGGTTAGCCCGCCGCTCGACGCTATGCTGAAGTGCCCCTTCGTTGGCGTAGCCTTGCGGATGGTCAGCGTCCCCACCGCAATGCTGGTGTCTCGAAAGCCCGAGGCGGCTGTGTAATCTATGCCGGCCGAAACGGAGTACGTGCCCGCGCCGGTGGGGAGCGCCGTTGTCTTGGCGTAGCTGGTGCCGTTCACGCCCGTATAGTAGGGGCCTACGACGGAGCACGCATCGGCAAATTCGGACCGCAGCTTTACCGTGCCAATCCCATGCGGAGAGCCGTCGTAAATCACGCTGCTGTCCTTTGCGCCGCTAAAATCCGACACGGTGATGAGGCCTTTGTAGGGCAATATGTTAAAATCCTGCCACCCCTCAGTTGCCCTGTAGATAGAGAGCAACCGGGGTGGGACAAGTAAGGTAATTGAAGAAGTAGGACTCGGAAAAACATACTTCATTACTATATCTTGCGGTATATCACTCAAGTTGATAACCGTCTTCAGCTTGCTGCAGTTGAAAAAAGTTGTGGCCTGGTCTGCAGTAAGAGTAGTAAATGTCCCCCCTCCGGAAAAAGTAACGGAGGTCAACCCTTTACAATCCATAAAAGCCTCATAACCAAGGTTTGTCCCCTTTGGAATGGTAATGGATGTCAGCCCTTCACAGCCCTCAAAACCGTAGTTGCCGATACTCCTCAGGCTTTCTGGCAAAGTAATGGACTTCAACGAAGTACAGTAGTAAAAACCAGATTCGCCGATAGCCAACAAACCTTTTGGCAAAGTAATGGAGGTCAATTTTTTGCATCCATAAAAAGCCGCATAGCCGATATATTCCACACTTTTAGGAATGGCAACGGAGGTCAGCGTGGTGCAGGATGCAAAAGTGCTCCTGGCGATGCTCGTTACCCCCTCGGGAATGGCAATGGAGGTCAGCGCACTGCAGCTCTGAAAAGCGAAACTCCCGATGCTCGTCACCGTCGTAGGAATGCCAACGGAGGTCAGCGTAGTACATCCGCTAAAAGCATTTCTGCCAATCTTTGTTATTCCCACCTCTATAGCTACAGCTCTAATATTGCCCACAGAAGATACCCATGGTATATCGCTGTAGCTGTAATCTGCCATCGCACCGGAGCCGCTAATGGTCAGGGTCAAGCTGGTGCCGCTGCCGGTGATGGCCCACTTGCAGTTTTCTCCGCAGCTGCCGGTTTGGGCAAGCGCTATGCTCGCGCTAGCGCAGCTGCAGAGCAGCAGCACAAAAAACCTTTTTATGTTCTCGATGTTTTCCGAGCGAATATGAGAATTATCCAACCTTTGGCGGTTGAACAAGCTGTTGAATGTAAACATTTTGAATGATTTTATTTTGTAAATTAAGTAGAACCGGCGTTTTTTATCGACGAGCAGCACAGCTGATACAAAATTCCATTACTTCTGTATTTTCTCACCCTGTGATTAGGCGTGAGTCGCCCCCGTGCAGCCGAGGTCAGCGCCCCGCCGCAAGGCGCCCCGCCACAAGGCGCATCGCTGTGAGTGCGCCCAAAAAGCGCAGGTGTTGACTTCTCACAGCGCGCAGGCCTTGGGGATGGCGGTATTTGCGACCGGGCAATACAGCCCTGTAGCCTGTGAGAATCCGGAAAAACGCTTGTAAAAGCTGGTGGAAAATTGAAAAACTCCTCAGCGCTAACCGCACACCGCCGCCATTGTCAAGCTGTGGAAGCGGAGCAGCGCTGTGAATACGGGTGCGCGCTCGAAAGCTGCCGCAACCCAAAAGCTGCGGGCACGCAAAAGCAGCGGGCACGCAAAAGCAGCGCTACAAAAATGCGTCCTTTCGGTAGAGTAGCGGCCTGCTAACAGTAAGCGCGCGCCTTACGCAGCTTGCTAAGCGGGGCGTGAGGGTGGGTGGGTGTATGAGCATGAACGGAGGTGGAGGCGGAGGTAGTACGCACACGCGAGCGGCGTCGGCACAGCGGTGGCCGTGCAAACGGTTAGAAACAAATTCTTGGATAGTATAAGTAAAGCTCATTTTTTTCAAACTAAAGATGCCTATGTTTTTTTTGAATTTTACAAAGGTACAAGATATATAGAAAACCAACGACAAACCATCAGCTAAAAAATGCTGGCCAAACAATTAATTGGCGAAAGCAGCGTTAAGGATAAAGGGCTTTACTTTACTATCAACCAGCAACATAAAAGAAATTTTTACATAAAGCAGAATCGTTCGGCGCACAAAAAACTCAAAAAGCCCCCGCTCGGCGTAGCGTCTACGCTACGTCGGGTTAAAAGCAAGGCTCCAGCCTTGCAAATACGATACAACGTGCCTCGGCGTTCTCTCCGCAGGCAGCCCGCAGGGACGCTCTTTCTGCGCAACATGAGCTATCAAATGCAATCGTTGAGCACAGCAAAAACCGGTAGCGTCATAAATTGTAGGGGGCGAAAAACCTAATTTACACCTAATTTTTCTAACAAAACAACCTCAGTAGCAGGGAGATATAGTAGAAATAACAACCTCATTAACCTCATTAATGTAAATGATTTATAATCAGCATAATAATTACCATCTTATACAATTTATGACATTACCAAAAAAAATGACGGAAGTCCCGCTCCGTCATTGGTAGTGTCGACTTCTGTCGACTTCAATCGACTTCTGTCGACTTCAAAGGCATTTTAGCCGGTCGGCAGCAAGCCGGCATTTGCCAGCAGGTACTCCTCGGCCTCCACGCTCCACAGGCCCTTGTTATCTTCGCAAAGCTGCGCCAGCGCTGCAAATACGGGGTTCTGCTTCCCCTTTTCGGCAAAATCGGCAATAGGGGTAAGCGGCATGTCGATGTGCGTGTAGATAAGCTTTTTCCCGCCGGGAATTTGCGGCAACGTGAGCGTAGCGTCAACAACCGCGTTGAGGCCGCCAACGTGCGTCACTAAGCCCGCAGGGTCTAAGCCCTCGCTCATCATCTGCAGCGCCTCCTTCATGTCGTCGGTGTTGCCGCCGCTGGTGCCCACAACGTGGGTCGAGGCGTAGTGCACGTTGTAAAAGTTGAACAGCGTCTTAAAGTCGCTTTTGGCGGGGCCGGCAAAAAAGTTCAGGCACCCGTCGTAGCACAGAATGGCGTCGGCCTGCTCCACCACCGGCGCTACCGGTGCAAAGACAAACACATCGTTGTAGCCCTTCCCTCCCGTCAGCGCCTTCAGCGTAGCCACCGCGTCGCCGCCGGAGGTGTTGACGTACCGCAGCTCAATGCCATTTTTTGCGGCCTCCTCCGGAGGGTAGAGCATCGACGCGCGGTCAAGCCGCGTTTGGTCGATATCCGTCACCACCAGCAGACGAGGCTTGCGGTCGCGGCGGCGAATGGCGTAGCTGATGGCCGCCAGACCCATGGGGCCTACGCCGGCGAGTATCGCCATGTTCCCACCATCCGCAATCTCCATGCTGTGCACGTACGAGCCGGGCGTCGTGTGGTAGCTGGCGTGCATGGCGCCAATCACGCACGACAGCGGCTCCGAAAGCGACGCCGGGTAGTAGCCCCTACCCGCGTAGCGCAGCAGGCAACCCTGCTCCATCACCTCTCGCGGCATGATTACGTAGGTTGCGTCCCCGCCAACGTAGCGGTAGGAGTAGCCCGGTGCGCTAAGGATGCCCACGGGTCCTTGCGCATAGTTGAGCGCCGGCTGAATGGAGAACTTATCGCCCGCAGAAAAGTGCGCTTGCCACCGCGCGCCAACCTCCACCACCTCCCCCGCAAACTCGTGACCGATGATTGTGGGGTGCCGGCCAATATCGCGAGGTACGCGCTTGTGCACGTCGGCCTCGTGCAACGCTTTGTACGACGACATGCAAAGGCTGTCGCAAACAACTTTTGCCAAAATTTCGTCCTCGCTAATCGCCGGAAGCTCAAACTCCTCCAGCCGAAGATCGTTTTTACCGTATAGCCTCACTGCTTTCGTTTTCATTGGATATATATTTTTTTTTGAATAGGAGCTTTGTACAAGGCTCGCGCTTGGATCGCGCTTAATTTGCCTTGGCGCTGCTCTATGAAAATGAGCTGCAAAGGTAAATAAAATTTGGCGCAGAGCAAAAAAGGTCGACTCCAAGGCTAATTCTTTTTTGGAGGTGCTATGAAAAATAGTTGGCGGTACGATAAAGTGAAAAATCCTTGTTTTTGATACCGTAATTATTTGGCAAGCAATTCACCGCTGGCGAATACGTTGACCTGCCGGGTAAGCTTCATAAGCATTGCATTCAAAACATTGCCGCAGCCTTGCGTATTTTTGACAGGCGGGCAAGAAGAGATTTATCACGGCTTGCCACCTGCAAATTATACTCGGTTTGAATATTAATGAGCGAATACGCCGGAACTCCCAAGGCGGCTTCAAACATCATTGCCGTGGTGGTAGTAAGCGGGCGGCGTTCGTTAAGTATATCATTTAACACCTTGTACGACATACCCATTTGCTTGGATAGTTGGCTTTGTGAAAGCTTACGGTATTCAATTTCGTCTTTCAGCACTTCGCCCGGATGCGTGGGCGTAAATCCAAATTTAATGTTTGCCATAATATTTTACTTGTAATGGTTTGACAATTCTACAATATTACATATCGTTACAGCTGCTGCGGAAGTTCCTTTGGTCGTTTTGAACTCAATACGGTATTGGTCGTTTACGCGAACGGATTCCAGCCCCTCTTTGTCGCCGTGCAAGGCTTCATACTGCAAGCCGTTGTACCTTAAAAGATCTTCAACGCATGAAACGGACTTCAATATGATGATTGTTTTTTTGTGCTTCGCGGCAATTTGCGGTTGAAAAAGATGTTTTTTATCCCTTGTCGCACCCGTGCAGTACAGCTCTTCCAAGTACTTTTTACCAAACGTTACTTCCATTTTCGCTCCTTAAATTGTGACAAAGATAGCGCTATTTTTGTTATTCCGCAATAAAAGTGGATATTTTCATGCGATGCATCACGCCAGGCAAAAAGAAAAATTTGTTGGTAGAAAGCGGGAACACCCAACCCCATTGGGTATTTTTTTCCTCCCCCTCGTTTCCTAACGAGGGGGAAATGGTCTTACGTTTTTAACGTTGTCCCCCGTATGGCAGTGGTATGGCAGGAGATTCCTCCACTCCGCGCACGCGCCTTCCCTCCGCAGGCCTTCCCGCAGGGGACGGCACTTGAAAACGCCTCCGGAGTTTTCCGGGGAAGAGGGAAGCGAATCCGACGTATCCGTATGCTAAAGCATACGGTTAAGCAAGTGTCGCCCCCCTACCCTTCCTGCTGCGGCTTTCCCACCCTCAGCTCCAGCACCGTTATCTCCGGAAAAATCCCCACGCGCCCCAGAAAAAATGGAATGAAGCCAAATCCCCGATTAACGTAAAGGTAGCGACCGTTCTTTTCGTACAGCCCTGCCCAGTGGGGATAAATCCACTGCACGGGGCTCCACTTGAACAGCGGTGTTTCTATGCCAAACTGAAAGCCATGCGTATGCCCCGACAGGGTGAGGTGAATTTTTTCGGGGTACCGGCTCACCTCCTCATCCCAGTGCGACGGGTCGTGCGAAACAAGTAGCTTAAAGGCCCCCGAATCGGCGCCTGCAAGCGCCTTTTGCAGGTTGCCGTAAGACACAAAGTGCGACCTCATCCCAATATTCTGCACGCCCACCACCACAATTGCCTGACCGTTCCTTTCTATGGCCACGTTTTCGTCCAGCAGCACCCGCAGCCCGATAGCCTCCTCCTGCGCAAGCAGCGATTGCAGGTTGGCGGCTTTGGCCTTAGCGCTTTCCCACGTGCCGTAGTCGCCGTAGTCGTGGTTACCCAGCACCGCAACCTGCCCGCACGGCGCTTTTATTTGCGCAAGGTACGAGGCCCAGGGGCGCAATTCGTCCGCGCTATTGTTCACCATATCGCCCGAAAAAACGAACAGGTCGGCGCGCTGCGCCTTCGCCATGTCAACCCCGCGCTGCACATCCTTAGCCGACGAAAGGCTGCCCGCATGAAAATCGGACAGCTGCAAAATGCGAAATCCGTCGAAGCTGTGCGGCAAATCGTCGAAGTAAACCACCTGCTCCCGCACGCGGTAATCATACTTGCCCCACACCATGCCGTGCAGCATGGCGAGCAGCACCACGCCGCCCACCGACAGCGTGGCGATGCCCACCCACCTTGCGCGGGGCAAAGCCGCCGGCGACAGCCCGAGGCTGTAGCGCACCGCCAGCGCTGCCAGCCGAGCCACGTCCTCGAGCAGCAGCGCCGCCGCCATGACCAACACCGGCGCCAGGAACAGCATCAGCGCGCTCATTGCCCAGCCGCCGGCAATCGTCATTTCGCCACGCCGCGCCAGGAGCACAAGCGCCGCCACTGGCGCCACAACGCTCAGCGTTATCACCACCCAGTACGCCGCGCGCACCCATACCGGCGCAGAAAGCGTGCGCAGCGGCTGGCTGGCGTACATGTTCAGCAGCAGCACCGCTGCGACAAACAGAAGTGGCATGAGCAGGTTTACGTTGTTATTCATAAATTTAGGTCTTTAGAGGTTCCCTACTACGCGCAAAATTCAACAAAAATACACCTTCATCGCCCTCCTATTCTGTTAATGTAAGGTATTTTCCGGTAAATAGCCGAATTTTATCGACAAACAAATCCTGCAAAGCGCTCTTCCTACCGGCTAACTCTTTTTTTGAGGTGTTATGAAATTGTATAGCCAATCTCCGTCCTGCCGAATTTGTAATTCGGCAGCCGTGAATATAAGCATTTGTAATGCGCCAGCTCATCTTATCAACCCGTATGGCAGTGGTATGGCGGGAGAAGTGGGATTGGCCATACAATCTTTTCATAGCACCTCAAAAAAAGAATTAGGCATTTTTTGAGGTTACCACAAACAAAAATTTGTAAAAATCAGCATTGTCGGCGCCATTTGTGCGCTACTTTTGAACAAAATTATACCGAGCCTGGAGCACCCCCCAACCCTTACAGCACAACGCTATCGGCGCCATGTGCTCATCCCGAATGGGGGGGGCGCCACGGAAAAATAACGTGCGCAGCTGCGTGCAGCTGCACAAAAATTTATATCTTTGTCGCAATTAAGGACGCTGTTAACGATAAAAAAATTTTACCGCCCAATGAAGTAGCTTAAAAATAACTTCACACGAAAAATCGTCCTCCAGGAGGGCGAGTGCCATATACTAAAGCGTTTAGCTTGTGCTTTTGTCGTTTGAAATCTGGACAATTTCGAAAGACTACCAAGAGTAAAGTTGTAACGCTCACGAGAAATCGTGGGCTTTATTCTTTTTGGTAGTATTAGGTAGTCCAGAACCGCAACGACAAAAAAATTAAGTTCACGGTTTTTTTATATTTGACTTAACCAAAACTCCATCGGCACAGCGTCGCCAACACCGAAAAAAACGGGGTGCAACGGCATCATTTCCTTAGGAATTTTTGAGGTGGTAAAAACGGTAAAAAATCCTCCATAAACAAGCCGGGCTGCGGGCAGAGAAGCAAAGAGCGGAAGAGAGGCAAGAACAAGGAGAGCCAAAAGCCTACGGTAGTGCATCAATTTAGCACAATTGCTATTTACAATATTCACAATCAACGCATTGATATCAGATATCAACCGGTTTAATTCACTACCAATACACATTATCAGATGAAAAAAATTACATTTTTCTGGAGAATGGTAGTTTTTGTAGTTATTATTGTAGCGCTAACGTTAGCGCTGGCTGCTTACTTATCCCTGAGAGAGAGGGATGCGGGCAGCAAAGACAGCAACCTCTACAGATTCTCCAAGGACATGTCGGCTTAAATCTGCCGAAGCCAACACAAAAACACATCTTGTTGATTACTACGGCGCTTCACTGCGTCCGCAACGACAATGCCATCACCAAAAAAAGGGAGGGGGGAGAGGTGGCGCAGGGCGATTTCGCCGCCCTGCGCCACCTTTCCCCCCTATCCTCTAAGGGCGCCCGTCATTGGTAGCGCTCGGTTTAGCGCTTAAGCTTCAAAATTTCTTTTCAAATTCCCGCATACATTCTACCAAGGCCTGCACTCCGGAGAGCGGGAGGGCGTTGTAGGTTGAGGCGCGGAATCCGCCCACCGAGCGGTGCCCCTTAATGCCTACCATTCCCGCAGCCTTGGCCACGTTCAGGAACTCCTCCTCTTTGTCCTTATACTGCTCGGTCATTACAAAGCAGATGTTCATCAGCGAGCGCGAGGCTTTGTCTGCTGTACCCACAAACATTTTACTTTCGTTGTCGAGGTATCCGTACAGCGTGTCGGCTTTCTTCCGGTTAAGCGCGGCAATGGCCTGCAAGCCGCCCTGCGCCTTTATCCACTTGAGCGTTTCGCACATGGCGTAGACGGCAAATACCGGCGGCGTGTTGAAGAGCGATTTTTCGGCAATGTGGGTACGGTAGTCGAGCATGGTAGGGATGGCGCGCTTCACCTTGCCCAGCAGCGCCTCCTTTACGATAACGAATGCAACGCCGGCGGGGCCTACGTTCTTCTGTGCGCCGCCGTATATCACCCCGTACTTCGACACGTCTATCGGGCGGCTCATGATGTCGCTGCTCATGTCCGCCACCAAGGGTACGGGGCTGTCTATGCTCCCGTGCAGCTCGGTGCCGTAGATGGTGTTGTTGGTGGTGATGTGCAGGTAGTCGGCGTCGCGGGGAATGTCGGCGATGGCGGGATAGTAGGAATAATTTTTGTCGGACGAGGAGGCGATAACGGCTACTTCGCCAAACAGCTTTGCCTCTTTGATGGCCTTTTTGGCCCAGGAGCCGCTTTCCACGTAGGCGGCCTTTGCGCCCAGCAGGTTGTAGGGTAGCATGCAGAACTGCAAGCTGGCGCCGCCGCCAAGAAAGAGCACGTGGTAGCCATCCGGTATGCTGAGCAGCTCTTTCCAAAGCGCGATGCACTCGCTGTTGATGGCCTCAAAATCTTTGCTGCGGTGCGAAATCTCAATCAGCGACATGCCGCTCCCGTTGAGATCGAGCAGCGCCTGCGCTGTTTTTTCTACCGCAACGCGTGGCAGGATGCAAGGTCCTGCGTTAAAGTTGTACACTTGTTTCATACGTGATAGATAAGGTGTAAAAAAATTTATTTGTCCCAAAAAAAATCAGACTACAAAGGTGCATCTTTTTGGGGAATTTGTCAAATCAACGCCTAATTCTTTTTGAGGCGATACGAAAAGATGGTATAGCCAACCTCCTGCCACTTCTCCCGTATGGCATTGGTATGCTGGGAGATTGGCTACACTTGATTAACCGTATGCTTTAGCATACGGATACGGCCTACGGGGAGAAGGCCGAGGTGCATCGTATCGTATTTGCAAGGCTGGAGTCTTACTTTTAACGGATTTTGCTTTATTAAATTACAAATATACGGCAATTTGACTAAATATTTTGGAACAATTTGTTGCTACTTTTGGTTCGTTATCGCAATCACATCTTTTTCTTTAAGTTATTTCGATGATATAGAGTGCAATATAAAAGTAAAATCCGTTTAAAGTGTTCGCAAAATCGCTTCGCTCAGTTCAGGCAGGTTACATGAGGGCATTCATTCGTCCGCAGGTCATCGACCTGCGGGGGCATACACCGCATTGCGCCCTGCCTGAACCGTAGCGAAGCGGAGCTCGGCGCAGCCAATCTCCAACCACTTCTACCACACGAGACGGTGGTGTGGGAGAGAGATTGGTTACGCCGAACTCCGCTTCGCTCCGGCTCCTCGACTTCGCTACCAATGACGAAGCGGGACTCCCCGTCATTGATAACGCAGGAGAAATCTTTTCATAGCACCTCAAAAAAAGAATTAGCCAAAATATGCCCGACTGCGGGTACGGCGCAGCCCCTACTCTAAGGCTGCGAATACCCTCTGCGCGTAGCCATTACCCCCCCCACTCCGCCTTGAATAGTGCCCTGCAAAAGTAGTAAAACAGGCAACAAAAAAAGAAAAATGGGGAAGTTAAAGCACGAAGAGCCTGCAATTTTAAATATTTAGCTGACGTTTACTGCGGCTCATGGCCGCTTTTCTGATTTTTCTTGCTAACTTCGCAAGATTTTTAGAGTAAAAAGACGTTTCATTAAAACACAAACAAGCAAAAAAAAGATGGCTACATTAGATTTAACGAAGTACGGCATTTCGGGTAACATCGAAATCGTACGCAACCCCTCCTACGAGGAGCTGTTTCAGGCAGAGGTAGACGACAAAAATCAGGGCTACGAAAAGGGCGTGCCGACCAACACCGGCGCAGTAGCCGTAAATACCGGCATTTTTACCGGACGATCCCCAAAAGACCGCTACATTGTAAAGGACAACGTTACCAAAGACACCATTTGGTGGGATGGCAACATCAACAAGCCCGTTGCGCCGGAGGTGTGGGACAGCTGCAAGGAGCTTTCGCTAAAGCAGCTCAACGCCGCAAAAAAGCTCTACGTCGTGGATACCTACTGCGGCACCAACGAAGATACGCGAATGAAAGTACGCTTCATCATGGAGGTGGCATGGCAGGCGCACTTTGTGACCAACATGTTCATCCGACCATCGCACTACGAGCTGGCCAACTACGGAGAGCCGGATTTTGTGGTCTTCAACGCCTCCAAAACGGTCAACCCCAAGTGGAAAGAGCAGGGGCTTAACTCGGAGGTGTTCGTGATGTTCAACCTCACCGAAAAGGTGCAAATCATTGGCGGCACGTGGTACGGCGGCGAAATGAAAAAGGGCATGTTCTCCATGATGAACTACTACCTCCCGCTAAAGGGCATGGCCTCCATGCACTGCTCCGCCAACGTGGGCAAAGACGGCGACGTGGCCATCTTCTTCGGCCTTTCGGGCACTGGCAAAACCACCCTCTCGGCCGACCCCAAGCGCTACCTCATTGGCGACGACGAGCACGGCTGGGACGACAACGGCGTGTTCAACTACGAAGGCGGCTGCTACGCCAAGGTCATCAACCTGAGCCAGGAAAACGAGCCGGACATTTGGCGCGCCATTAAGCGCGACGCACTCCTCGAAAACGTAACCGTCCTGCCCGACGGAACGCCCAACTACGCCGACGGCTCCATCACCGAAAACACGCGCGTATCCTACCCCGTGTACCACATCAACAAAATTGTGCTGCCCTCGAAAGCCGGGCACGCCAGCAAAATTATCTACCTGAGCGCCGACGCCTTTGGCGTGCTGCCTCCCGTTTCGATCCTCGACGAAAAATCGGCGCAGTACCACTTCCTCTGCGGCTACACCTCGAAGCTGGCCGGCACGGAGCGCGGCATCACCGAACCCCAAATGTCCTTCTCGCCCGCATTCGGCGAAGCCTTCCTCACCCTCCACCCAACCATGTACGCAAAAACGCTCGTCGGAAAAATGCAAAAGCACAACGCAAAGGCCTACCTCGTGAACACCGGCTGGAACGGAACCGGAAAGCGCATCTCCATCAAGGATACCCGCGCCATTATCGACGCCATTATCGACGGCTCCATCGAAAAGGCCGAAACGGTGAAAATCCCCGTGCTCAACCTCGTTGCGCCCAAAAAGCTCAACAACGTCTCCGAGGGTATTCTCGACCCCCGCGATACCTACGCAAGCAAGGACGAGTGGGAAGCTAAGGCGCGGCAGCTGGCGGCAAAGTACATCAAAAACTTTGAGCAGTACACCGACACCGAAGCCGGAAAATCCCTCGTTCCGGCAGGCCCTCAGCTGTAGCCAACAACCGGAGCAAGCGTCCGGCAGCGGGCGAAACCAAGAAAAAACCGCGCCATAGCAATATGGCGCGGTTTTTTTTTTGCTCGGCGCGTAGACCGCTCGGCGTAGCGTCCCCCGCCCTGCCGAATTTCCCGTCCTGCCGAATTTGCAACTCAATGTTACGCAGAAAGAGCGTCTCAACGGTGAAACAGCGGCGAAATGGCGCTGTAGAGACGCACGGCGTGCGTATCGCGTGCGTATCGCGTGCGTATCGCAACAAAATGGCGCTATGCGCAATGCACAGTGAGACGCACGGCGTGCGTCTCTACAGCGCTATGCGTCGCACCCATGCGCCATCAATCGTAGCAATCATTCAAATCAAAAAAAAAATCAGCGTCCAGACAGCTATATGCGTAGCATGAGTTAACCTCACCCAATGCTTTTCATAGCACCTCAAAAAAAAATTAGCCAAGCTAAAAAAGCTGTTGCATCCACACATTTTTTTACTATCTTTACGGCCTAATATTTATCAAAAAATCAAAAAGCAATGGACATAGGAACTTGGCAGCTCTGGATACTTGCGGCGGTAGTTTTCGCCATGCTCGAAATGTTTACCCCCTCTTTCTTCATGGCGTGCATCGCCATAGGCTGCACCGCAGGCGGGCTATCGGCGCTGCTGGGCGGCGGCAGCGTGGCGCAGCTGCTGTTTTTTTCGCTGGCCACGCTGGTGGCTTTCGTTGGCGTGCGCCCGCTGGCGCTACGCTACCTCTACAAAAAATCGAAAACCGTGCGCACCAACGTCGATAGCCTGGCCGGACGCAAGGCCCGCGTGAGCGAGCGCATAGACCCCGCCACCGGCCAGGGGCGCGTGGTGGTGGACGGCGACGACTGGAAAGCCGTCGCAGAAAACAACAACGCCATTGAGCAGGGTGAGCAGGTGGAAATTGTCAGGGTAGACAGCGTTGTCCTGATCGTAAAGCGCTGAGCCGTATGCCGGACAAAGCCGGACGGAGTACCCCCTCGCCATGCGGAAGCGCACGGCGAGCTAACGTTGAATTTTTTATTGATTTTAGTTGTTTAATTTTTAAAATGAAAAAATTATGACCGGTGGAACTGTTATTTTAATTGGCCTTGCCATCTTTGCGGTGCTGTTCGTGCTTTCGGGCATCAAAATTGTGCAGCAATCCGAAACTATCGTTGTAGAGCGGCTCGGTCGCTACGACCGCACGCTTACGTCCGGTATCAACATCCTGATACCGATTTTTGACAAGCCCCGCGAAATTACGTGGCGATACGTCGTAACGGGCTACAGGGGCGAAGCCATAGTAACGTTTCGCAAGCGCCCGCGCATAGACCTGCGCGAAACGGTGTACGACTTCCCGAAGCAAAACGTTATCACGCGCGACAACGTGAGCACCGAAATCAACGCGCTGCTCTACTTCCAAATCACCGACCCCGTAAAGGCGCTGTACGAAATAGAAAACCTCCCCATGGCCATCGAAAAGCTGACGCAAACTACGCTGCGTAACGTGATTGGCGAGCTCGACCTGGACGAAACGCTCACCTCGCGCGACACCATCAACAGCAAGCTGCGCCTCATCCTGGACGACGCCACCAACAAGTGGGGCGTAAAGGTAAACCGCGTGGAGCTGCAGGACATTAACCCGCCAAAGGATATTCGCGACGCCATGGAAAAGCAAATGCGCGCAGAGCGCGACCGTCGCGCAAAAATCCTCGAAGCCGAAGGGCTAAAGCAGTCGCAAATCCTCGAAGCCGAAGGATACAAAATATCCGAAATAAACCGCGCCGAAGGCAACAAGTCGGCGCAGATACTCAACGCTGAAGGAGAGGCCGCAGCGTGCGTAAAGGTCGCAGAAGCCGAAGCAGAGGCCATCCGGAAAGTGTCGGAGGCCGTTGCCGCAAAAAACGGAAACCCTATGAGCTACCTCATCGCCATGCGATACCTCGAAACGCTAAAGGAAATGACCTCCGGAGAGGATAACAAAACCGTATACCTGCCCTACGAAGCCACGGGTATCCTTAGCTCCATCGGCGGAATAAAGGACATACTCAAGAATTAGGAATTAAGAATTAAGAATTAGGAATTACTCGCCCATTAAGCAAAGCCAAAATGCGAAATTCAAATAGCTGAAAATAAGCAGATTGCATTTTTGTTTAATGAAAGCATACGGAGCATCCGGGCGGAGAGCAGGCATCCCCGCTCGGCGTAGCGTCTACGCTACGTTGGGTTAAAAGCAAGGCGCCAGCCTTGCAAATACGATACGACGCACCCCCGCGTTCTCTCCGCAGGCAGTCCCGCATGGGACGGCACTTGATTAACCGTATGCTTTAGCATACGGATACGGCGTACTCGCTTTCCTCTCCCTCTCCCTCTCCCTCTCCCCAAAAAACGCCTCCGGCCTTTTCAAGTGCAGCCCCTGCGGGACGGTGCACACAACAATAGCAAAGAAAATTTGTGTGAATCGTGGATAAAATCGCTGATTTTTATTGATTTATAAAATACAGATGATAATCAACGAATTAAATAAATCGCGAAGGTTGAACACCTTATTCGGGAGAGGTTTTTTCGGCAAGCTCATAGTCGGCAGGGAAAATGGGATTTTCTATGCGACCGCGCCGGAAGTATTCCATTTTTTCCTCGTACGTCATGTCGAATGTTTCGAGGCTTATCCGGTCTTTGTTCGCCCGTATCAGCTCCATGATGCCGGGAATAACTACCGGCTTGGGCAAAGGGGGAGTGTTACTCGGTTTCATAATTCACTACTTCTTTAGGGGTTCTTATTTCGAGAGTATGATACCCGTGCTGCAAATTTATGCCGTTGTAGCCTTTTATCCGGGTAAGGTTAACGATGTGCTTAAAATTCCAGCTTACTAAAATGTCAGCCCGATAAAGGGTGGCAATGGCTATATGCTGACAATCAGCAAGGCTTGTTTTACCCACAACCCCTGCTGCAACATATTTATTCGCTAAAAGTTCTGCTTCGGGCATCATTTTTACGTATTCCGTATAAGCGGGTGAGAAAGTCTTTAATAGCGCTCTGACGTGTTCCGGCGCTTTTTCCAACTCCTTGTTGAGCTGGTCGGACAAGAGGATTTGCCATTCTCCGTTGTATAAACTCTCAAAGAAAGGAATGGTGTCTTTAGCAAATTCCTCATCAAAATACCCGCTTATTACAGACGTATCAATATATATCCGCTGTTTCATTACCCTTATTTTTTGGATAGCGCCTCAAAAAAAGAGCTGCCAAGCTTTCCGGATGCTCTACCTTCCGAGAATGCTCTGCTATTCGGGTGCTCTATGGGGGAGAAGAGGGCTAATCCTTGTAGTTTCGCGTTGCAACCTTTATAAATTCGTAGTTGAGCGGCTCCTTGTGCAGCAGGGGCTCCTTGTCGCGCCCGGCGTACTCCCAGGCCGAAACGTACATGTAGCTGGCGTCGTCGCGCTTGGCTTCGCCTTCTTCGGTTTGCATTTCCTCGCGCAGGTGCCCGCCGCAGGATTCCTTGCGGTTGAGGGCGTCGCGCGCCATGAGCTCGCCTATCTCCAAGAAATCGGCTACGCGCAGCGCCTTTTCCAGCTCCTGGTTGAGCTCGTCGCCGGTGTTGGGAACAAACACGTTGTGCCAGAACTCATCGCGCACCTCTTTGATGGCGCTGATGGCTTTCTTTAGCCCGGCTTCGTTGCGCGCCATGCCAACTTCGTCCCACATAATCTTGCCCAGCTTCTTGTGGAAGTAGTCCACCGGCTGCGTACCGTTGAGGTTGAGCAGGGCGGCGATTTTGTCCTTCACCTTTTTTTCGGCGGCGTCGAAGGCGGGGTCGCCGGTATCGACCTTCTTTTCCTGAATTTTTCCGGCAAGGTAGTCGCCAATGGTGTACGGGAGCACAAAGTAGCCGTCTGCCAGCCCCTGCATGAGGGCGGAGGCGCCGAGGCGGTTTCCGCCGTGGTCGCTAAAGTTGGCTTCGCCAATGGCGTACAGGCCGGGTACGGTGGTCATCAGGTTGTAGTCCACCCACAGGCCGCCCATGGTGTAGTGGATGGCCGGGTAGATCATCATCGGCTCGCAGTAGGGGTTTTCGTCGGTAATCTTTTCGTACATCTGGAAAAGGTTTCCGTAGCGCTCTTCTATCACCTTTCGCCCCAGCCGGGCAATGGCGGTGGAGAAGTCGAGGAAAACGGCCAGGCCCGTTTCGTTGACGCCAAAGCCGGCGTCGCAGCGCTCCTTTGCGGCGCGGGAGGCTACGTCGCGCGGCACCAGGTTGCCAAAGGCCGGGTAGCGGCGCTCAAGGTAGTAGTCGCGGTCTTCCTCGGCTATTTGCGAGGCCTTAATTTCTTTCCGGCGCAGCCTTTCCACGTCCTCCTTCTTTTTGGGCACCCAGATGCGCCCGTCGTTGCGCAGCGATTCGCTCATGAGCGTGAGCTTGGACTGCTGCTCGCCGTGCACGGGAATGCAGGTGGGGTGAATCTGCGCAAAGCAGGGGTTGCCAAAGAGGGCGCCCCGCTTGTAGGCTTGCCAGGCTGCCGAGCCGTTGCTGTTCATGGCGTTGGTGGAGAGGAAGAAGACGTTGCCGTATCCGCCCGAGGCGATTACGACGGCGTGCGCCCCGTGGCGCTCTATTTCGCCCGTTATCAGGTTGCGGGCAATGATACCCTTTGCCTCTCCGTTGACCAGCACCACGTCGAGCATTTCGTGCCGGGTGAAGGATTTTACGGAGCCTTTTGCGATTTGCCGGTTCAGGGCGGCGTATGCGCCCAGCAGCAGCTGCTGCCCGGTTTGGCCGCGCGCGTAGAACGTGCGGCTCACCTGCGCGCCGCCAAACGAGCGGTTGTCCAGCAGCCCGCCGTAGTCGCGCGCAAAGGGCACGCCCTGCGCCACGCACTGGTCTATGATGAGGTTGCTCACCTCGGCCAGGCGGTACACGTTGGCTTCGCGGGCGCGGTAGTCGCCGCCCTTTATGGTGTCGTAGAACAGGCGGTAGGTGGAATCGTTGTCGTTTTGGTAGTTTTTGGCGGCGTTGATGCCGCCCTGGGCGGCGATGGAGTGCGCCCGGCGCGGCGAATCGCTGATGCAAAAAATCTTGACGTTGTAGCCCAGCTCGCCCAGCGAGGCGGCGGCCGACGAGCCGCCAAGCCCGCTGCCTATCACTATTATATCGAGCTTGCGCTTGTTGGCGGGGCTAACTACGCGAATGCCGGCCTTATGGCGCGTCCACTTCTCTGCAAGCAGACCTTCGGGTACCTTTGAAATGAGCTTTTCAGACATATCTTTTAAAATTCAAAAATTCAACTATCGACAAATTCTTAGCTGAGGAAGTAAAACCGGATGCAAAAGTAAAGCGGAATGACCGTAAAGCCAACGGCTACGATTGTTGCGAAGAGGCGCGCGGCGACTTGCAGGCGCGGAATCCACCGCTGGTTGCTGACGCCTACGGTTTGCAGGGCGCTCCAGAAGCCGTGGCACAGGTGAAACCACAGCGCCCAAAACCACACGATGTACACCGCAGCCCACGCGGGGTTGGAGAGCGTTGCTTTGACCTCCAGATACGGATTTTCGGTCGCCACGCCACCGATAAAGTGTTGCAGCTGCATTTTAGCCCAAAAGTGGCTCAGGTGAATGGCCAAAAACCCCAGCACGACAAGCCCCAGCACAAACATGTTGCGCGAAGCCCAGCTCGAGGCCTTGGTGTTGGCGCTCACGGCGTACTTCACGGGGCGAGCCCGGCGGTTGCTCAGCGTGAGGTAGAGCGCATAGATGATGTGGATAGCAAAGCCCAGCGCAAGGATTGGCACCATTACCTGAATAAAGATGTTGGTATCCATAAAGTGGCATGCCGTGTTGTACGCGCTTTCCGACGCCACCGCGGCAAGGTTGATGCTCAAGTGCAGGAGCAGAAATACCATAAGGAACAATCCGCTAAGGCTCATGATGAGCTTTTTGCCAATCGAGGATGAAAAAATATTTGCCATAAAGCTAAAGGTTGAAAAAAGAGTAATTTACAACTAAAACGTGCTTGGTTTCCGTATTAAGAGGCCACAAAGGTACAACATTTTGCAGGAGTTACCAAAGGTGAGGGCGATTTTGTGCGTAATTTTTCATTTTCAGGCTACTACAAGGAATTGCATGCTCCGCACGGTCGAAAGCGGCGATTGGTGTTTTTTAGCGCGCAGATGAGGCAGATTTTTATGATTTGCACAGATTTTAATGGGGGCACCCATGTGTCTGATCTCGGATTTTTGTGATTTGAATGATTACTATGCTTGATGGCGCATGGCGCCGGTGCATAGCGCTGTAGAGAGGCACGGCGTGCGTCTCAGCAACGAAAGGGCGCTGAGGCGCGATGCACAGCGAGACGCACGCCGTGCGTCTCTACAGCGCCATGTCGCCGCCCGGTCGGCGTTGAGACGCTCTTTCTGCGCAACATGAGCTACTAACGGTAATGCCATAAATTGTACGATACGGTAAGTATTGTGCTGATTATAAATCATCTACATTGATGAGGTTAATGAGGTTAATGAGGTTGTTATTTTTACTTTATCTCCCTGCTACTGAGGTTGTTTTGTTATTAAAATTAGGTGTGAATTAGGTTTTTCGCTCCCACAATTTATGACACTACCAAATACGGCTACGACATTTTTACCGTGCTCACTAAGCGCGAAGCGGAGCTCGGCGCAGCCAACCTTTTCATAGCACCGCAAAAAAGAATTAGCCGTGAAAATTGTGAGAAAAAAAAAAGTTTCTTATCAGAAAAATTCATACCTTTGCATTTTATATCTTGATACGCGCTGACAAAAAGCAAAATGAACACACAAAAAATA
>JAIROF010000090.1 GCA_031257655.1 Prevotellaceae bacterium
AAAAATAAGCACGAGTGAGTAAATGAGGTTCTTTGGGCGCAAGCAAAATCTGCGAAAATTTGGCTAATTCTTTTTTTGGATGATGTCCTTATTCTATTAACACAAAAACATATTTTGTTGATTGTCAAGTATTTGCAACATTTTGCTAAAGTTGATACCTGTTTGATCATTTGCCAATTAAAGTTCATATCAATAGATCGCGGACACTACCTGATTAAGGGGTGGATAAAACCCCCGCTCGGCGTAGCGTTCACGCTACGCCGGGTTAAAAGCAAAGCGCCAGCCTTGCAAATACGCTACGACATCCCCCGCGCGCGCTCCGCAGGCAAGTACCGCAGGGACGACACTTGACTAACCGTATGCTTTAGCATACGGAGCAAGCGCACAGCGAGCGGGCATACGGGCAGTCAAGCGCCCTACCCTGCAGGACTTGCAGAAGCGGAGCTATAGCTCCTTTGGAGAAAAGCGGGGGAGGTCTAACCGCATGGCAAAACACAAAAACGCTGATTTTTATTGATTTATGAGAATATCATCATTGCAAAATGCTAATAGCCGGAAAATTAAGCAGCTTGCAAAAGCTAAGCGAAATATAAACGTAATATTTTCTGCTTCCGAAAAACAAAAGCGAAAAACAAAAGCGAAAAAAAGAGCCTAAATTAGATTTTCAAAGAATAAAACTATGCTCATACAGCCATATTTTGTACCTTTGCAACGGTATTCCCAACCGGCCATAAGCTGGCAAAAGCGGAAGCCGCGTATGCTTGCGCTAATGAGGCTACTGCAGGTTAGCTATATGAAAACGCTCGAAAAATTGAGCCTGTACACGCTTAGCGGCGCCCAAGGCGGCTTAAGCGCAGGGCTGAACCCATGCCAAGCGCCACGCCCGGGCAGCACAACGCCCCGTATGAAAAAGAGGGTGCGCATCAAACGCCACCTTTTGGCTGCGCAGGCGCTGCTCCTCTGCGCCTGCGCAAGCGCACAAGATGCCGCTCCGGTAGACAGGGCGCGGCAGGAGGCGGTGCTGCAGCAAATAGCAGCAGCAGCAGCCGGCATGAGCAGCTTAGCCTGCGACTTTGAGCAAGCTAAGGCGACGTCCATGCTAAGCGACATGCTGGTGTCGACCGGAAAAATGTACTACCGCCGGGAGAGCTGCCTGCGCTGGGAGTACGATCCGCCGGTGGAGTACACCTTCCTGCTCAACAACAGCCAGGCGCTAATGCTGGCTGGTGGCAAGCGGATAAACGACCCGAAGGTGAGCCGATTCTTTCGGGAAATAACCGGCATTATGATGAACGGCATCAGCGGAAGCGGGCTGAACGACACGAAAAACTTCGACGTCGCCTGCTACGAAGGCGCAGGGCTGTGGGATATCGTGCTCGTCCCACGACGAAAAGACCTGAAAAAAATGTTCGCCTCCATAAAGCTCTCGTTTAACTCCAAAAGCTACACCGCCGACCAAATCGTGCTCTACGAAAGCAACGGGGACGTTACCGCTATTCGCCTGATGAATAAGCTGCTCAATACCAAAATCGATGACGAAAAATTTAAGGTAGAGTAGTGAGTAGTGAGTAGTGAGTAGTAAGTTATAAGTTATAAGTTATAAGTTGTAAGTTGTAAGTTGTAAGTTATAACTCATGTTACGCAGAAAGAGCGTCTCAACGGCGAAACAACGGCGAAATGGCGCTGTAGAGGCGCACGGCGTGCGTCTCAACGGCGAAACAACGGCGAAATGGCGCTGTAGAGGCGCACGCCGTGCGTCTCAACGACGAAAATAGCAGCGAGGCGCGATGCACGGCGAGGCGCACGCCGTGCGGCTCTACAGCGCTGGCATCGCATACTTTAACTACAAGAAAGAAAAAAACAATGTTAACCACAAAAAACCACAATCATCATGAAAAGAAAAACCATTATTTTGGCGGCGCTACTATTTTCTGCAACATACGTTGCGCAAGCGCAGTACACCTACAAGCCTTTCCGGATAGACGTGGGCACGGGGCTTTCATTTCCTGTTACCACCTTTGGCATAGGCATTCTCGGCAGCGTTGAGCCGCAGTACAGCATTGGGCGGATTGCAATAGGCGCCCGCGTGGAGTACCACGCGGAAAATAACGCTACCGAAAAAGACGGGGAGCTGGTAAAGTACAACAGCGCCATGCTGCTGACGGGCGACTACCGCTTTTCGTCCGGCGCCAGCCGCCCGTTTGTCGGCCTTGGATTTGGCTCCTACCTCATGGCGGCGGACTTTGTTGAGCACGACGACGGCAGCTACAGCTTCTTTGGGCAAGGCGCAGGGGCTATGCTCCGGGCCGGCGTCGACATGTCGCACTTCAGGTTTGCCCTGCACTACCACATCACCGGAAGCAGAAAGCACGACGACCTGAAGGTGAACTTCAACTACCTGGCGCTGACCATTGCCGTTGGCATCGGCGGGGGAAGGGTGAGCAACGCGCAGGAGGATAAGTAGCAAGGTTGTGGAGCTATGAACAGCACGTTGACGCGAGCGCAGGCATGGGAGGTGCTCTGCTGCTACAACAAAGACCCCTTTCACCTTCGCCATGCCCTCACCGTGGAGGGCGTCATGCGCTGGTTTGCCGTGGACTTGGGCTACGGCAGCGATGAGGAGTTTTGGGGAATAGTAGGGCTTTTGCACGATGTGGATTTTGAGCAATTCCCGGAGCAGCACTGCCTAAAGGCGCCCGCGCTGCTCGCCGCAGCCGGCGCAAGCCCCGCCCTCATCCGCGCGGTGTGCAGCCACGGCTACGAGCTGACCGTAGACGTCAAGCCGGAGCACGAAATGGAAAAGGTGCTATACGCTACCGACGAGCTCTCCGGCCTCATCTGGGCAAGCGCCCTCATGCGACCCTCAAAAAGCGTACAGGATATGGAGGTAAAGTCGGTAAAGAAGAAGTTCAAAACCCCCAACTTTGCGGCTGGATGCTCCCGACCGGTTATCGAAAAAGGGGCCGATATGCTGGGCTGGACGCTGGATACGCTGATCGAAAAAACTATCCTGGCCATGCGCTCCTGCGAAGCCCAGGTGGCTGCACACAGCGCTGACCATTGCCAGCTAAGGTGACGCCCAAACGGATTAGAAAACCTAATTCATCACAAAACTAATCGCGTTCAATAAGTTAAACAGCTCGCCAAAGTTGAGCCAGCTATATTTTTAAATTAATGCCATGAAAAGAAAAGCCATTATTTTAGCATCGCTGCTACTTTCGGCAGCATACGCCGCCCAAGCGCAGTACGCCTACAAGCCTTTCCGGATCGACGCCGGCGCGGGGCTTTCATTTCCCCTTACCACCTTTGGGATAGGCGGGCTTCTCAGCGTTGAGCCGCAGTACAGCATGGGGCCATTTGCGGTGGGCGTCCGCGTAGAATACCACGCAGGGGGGTACGAAACCGAAAACTTCCTCAGCATAACAAAAGTAAACAACGCCATGCTGCTGACGGGCGACTACCGCTTTTCGTCGGGCACCGCCCGCCCGTTTGTTGGCCTGGGGCTTGGCTCCTACGTAACAGGCGCCTACTTTTACAGCGGCGACTACAACGACGAAGAGACCATCGCCAGCGCCTACCGCTTTTTTGGGCCGCAGGCCGGGGCCATGCTTCGGGCGGGGTTCGACCTGCCCCACTTCCGGTTTGCGCTGCAGTGCCACCTCACGGGAAGCCGAATGCACGAAGACGTAAAGGTGAACTTTAGCTACATGGCGCTGACCGTTGCCGTGGGCATCGGCGGTGGAAAATTTGACTAAACGCTACGCAGGAAAATGAAGCTGATGAACGACTTCTACACGGTAGAGCAGGTGGCGGGCAACGATACGGAGTTTGAGTACCTGATTGCGCTCAACAAAGAGCACTTTATCTACCGCGCCCACTTCCCGGACAACCCCATTACGCCGGGCGTTTGCATCATTCAGCTGTGCAAGGAGCTGATGGAGCTCCGGCTGAGAAAATCGCTCTTCCTGAAAAAAATATTGAACGCAAAGTTCCTGTCGGTCGTCAACCCAACCGTTTTTGGGGCTATCCGGGTGGCGTTCTACAAGGTATCCCCGTCGGAAAACGGCTGCCAATTTTCGGTCGTCGTGTACAGCGGCGCAACGCAGTTCGCCAAGCTCACCTTAGCAGCAGCCACGCCATGACGCCAATCCTCGAAAACGAAATGAAAAGGCGGGGCGTCTGCGTGGTCATTCCCACCTACAACAACGGGCAATTTTTGGCCAGTGTGCTCAACGACGTCCTGCGCTACACCTCGCTGGTGGTGGTGGTCAACGACGGCTCTACCGACCGCACGGGCGAAGTATTGGCGCGCTACAGCGCACAGGTAGAGGTCGTTTCGTACCCGCAAAACCGGGGCAAGGGCTACGCGCTCGGAAAAGGCTTCGACAGGGCGGAGGCGCTGGGCTACGCGCACGCCATCAGCATGGATGCCGACGGGCAGCACTTTGCCGACGATTTGCCGCGCTTTGTGGAAACGGCAGCGGCGCATCCGGACGCTATGCTCGTGGGCTGCCGGGAGCTACGCCAAAAAAACATGCCGAAAAAAAATACCTTCGCCAACAAGCTCTCCAACTTCTGGTTCGCCGTGCAAACCGGGGTGCGGCTGCCCGACACGCAGGCCGGCTTCCGGCTCTACCCGCTTGCCAAAATGAAGGGGCTGCGAGCGGTCACCTCGCGCTACGAGGCGGAGCTGGAGCTGCTCGTCCGCCTCGCATGGCGAAACGTTGCGCAAATCCCCGTCCCAATACGCGCGCGCTACCCGCCACCCGCAGAACGGGTAAGCCACTTTAGACCCGGTATAGATTTCCTTCGCATCAGCGCATTGAACGCAATCCTTGTCTTGCTGGCCATTGCCTACGGACATCTGTCGAGGATAATCAGGAGGCTACTGCAGTAGCGCAGGGGAAAGGCCTGCTTGCCCCACGACGAGATGGTGCGCAACGGCTTGAAAATTAAAACAATTACAATAATCAGCGAAATCAGGTCGGCCAGGGAAGCAAAGAAGCCGACCTCACCCCTTTACCAAAGCAAATGAATCGGATTTTTATTGCCGCATACGACTACTTCTGCTCGCGCAGGAGGCTGCTGCTTTGGCTGTTAGCGGTGCTAACGGCGGGGATGGTTTTTGCCGTATCGCGCGTAAGGTATAAGGAGGACATTGCGGATTTTTTGCCGTCCGGCAAAGGCAGCGATCGCATCAACGCCGTTTACCGGCACGCCGGCGGCTCGGATAAGCTGGTGGTGAGCTTTGCGATGGCCGATGCTACCCTGCGCAACCCGGAGCGGCTCATGGAGGCCATAGACCGCTTTGCGCTCCTGCTGCAGGAGCGCGACAGCCTGCACGCTATCCCCCAGGTTGTGGCGCAGGTAGACGAAAGCCGGATGCTGGAGGTGGTAGCCTTCATCCTGCAAAACGCCCCCTACTTCCTCACCGAAGCCGACTACCGCCGCATGGATACGCTGCTCACGGAAGGCGCTATCGCCGCCCGCGTGAGGGAGGACAGGCGCCTGCTGACGCTGCCGGCGGGAGGCGCCATGCGGCAAAGCATCGCGGCAGACCCGCTTCGCCTCTTTTCGCCCCTGCTACAGCAGCTGCAGGCGCTGCAGGCGGGCGACGGCGAGGAGCTGACCAACGGCTACCTCTTCTCCCGCAACGGGCGCAGGGGCATGGTCATCCTGACGTCGCCATACGGCGTTAGCGAAACAGACGGCAACACCGCCCTCCTGCGCATGGTGAGCGAAACCATGCTCCGCGTGGAGGCGGCCTTCCCCGACGTAAGGGTAACCTGCTTTGGCGCACCGGCCGTTGCCGTGACCAACGCCGAGCAGATAAAAAAGGACAGCGCCCTGGCCATTTCGCTCGCCGTAGCGCTGATCCTCATCCTGCTGGTATACTCCTTCCGCAGCGGGCGCAACATTGGCTTTGTGTTTGCCTCAGCGCTGTTTGGATGGCTGTTTGCCCTCTCGCTGCTCTCCCTTTTTAAGGACAGCGTTTCCATCATCGCCGTAGGCGTCAGCTCCGTGTTCATCGGCATTGCCGTCAACTACCCGCTGCACCTCATCGGCCACCTCCGGCAGCAGGGCGACAGGCGGCAGGCGCTGCGGGAGATTATCCCGCCCCTGCTGATTGGGAACATCACCACGGTGGGCGCCTTTCTCAGCCTCGTATTCCTGAGCTCCGACGCCATGCGCGACCTGGGGCTTTTCGGCTCGCTGCTGCTGGTAGGCGCCATGCTCTTTGTGCTCATCTTCCTGCCGCACTTCGTAAAGCCCGACGCCGCGCGCGCGCAGCCAGGGCGCCTGCCCTTTGAGCGCCTCGCCGCCTTTGCGCCCGAAACCAAGCGCTGGATGCTCTGGGCGCTGCTGCTCATCACCTGCCCCCTCCTCTACCTGAGCCGCAACACGACGTTCGAGACGGATATGAACAAAATCAGCTACATGACCGAGCAGCAGCGTAAAGACATGCGCGACATGCTGCAATCCATAGAAAAAACAGGCCGGGAGCTGGTCTACTTCGTCTCCGAAGGGAGGCAGCTGAACGACGCGCTGGCGGCTCACGAGCAAAACGCAGCGCTGCTGGACGCGCTCCGCCAAAAAGGGCTGGTGGAGAGCGTTGCGGGGATTGGCGTTTTTTTGGCCTCCCGCGCGGAGCAGCAAGCCCGCATTGAGCGGTGGAACAGCTTCTGGAGCGCGCGCCGGGAGGCGGCGCTGCGGCAGCTGGAGCAGGCCGCCGGCCGCGAAGGATTCCGGCTCGGCTCCTTTGAGCCGTTTGCCCGCCTGCTCCGCGCCAACTTTACACCGCAAGACGAGGCCTTCTTTACGCCGGTCTCCTCGCTCTTTGCCGACAGCTACCTGATAAGGGGCGACAGCTACAGCCTCATCGTAAGCCTCCTGTACTGCCGCAAGGGGAGCGCCGCCGAGGTGGTAAGCGCGGTGGAGCAGGCGTCCGGCGGTGCGCCGGCATCCGGCGGTGCGCCGGCGTCCGGCAATGCGCTGGCGTTCGACGCCCGTAGCGCCGGAGAGCGAATCGTAGCCTCGCTCTCCGGCGACTTTAGCTACGTGCTCTACGTCTGCGGGGTTATCGTGCTCATCTTCCTCACCCTTTCCTTTGGGCGGCTGGAGCTGAGCCTGCTCTCGTTCCTGCCGCTGGCGCTGAGCTGGGTGTGGATTCTGGGGCTTATGCAGCTGGGCGACATGCGCTTCAACATTGTCAACATCATCCTGGCCACGTTCATCTTTGGCCAGGGCGACGACTACACCATCTTCATCACCGAAGGGCTGGTGCACGAGTACGCCTACCGCCGCAAGGTGCTCAAATCCTACAAAAACAGCATCATCCTTTCGGCGCTCATCATGTTTGCCGGCATCGGGACGCTGATTTTTGCCCGGCACCCCGCCATGCGGTCGCTGGCGGAGGTGACGGTCGTCGGCATGTTTTCGGTGGTGGCGATGGCGTACACCATCCCGCCGCTCATATTCCGGTGGCTGACCCAAAGCAAAGGCGCCCCCCGGCAGGCGCCCCTGACGATTCGGCGGGTGGCGCTTTCCCTGTACGTGGGCGCGGTGTTCCTGGCCGGCTGCCTCGCCCTCACCGCCGCCGGATTCCTGCTCTTTCGCCTCGGCGGGGGCGGCGAAAAGCAAAAGATGCGCTACCACACCCTGCTGCAACGAACGGCGCGCTTCGTGATAAAGCGCGTGCCCGGCGTGAAGTTCGCCTGCCAAAACCTGTGCGGCGAAACGTTCCGTAAGCCCGCCATCATCATCTGCAACCACCAGTCGCACTTAGACCTGATGTGCCTGATGATGCTCACGCCCCGCATGGTTATCCTGACCAACGACTGGGTGTGGCGCAACCCGTTCTACGGGCGGCTCATCCGCTACGCCGACTTCCACCCCCTCTCCGGCGGGATAGCGCGCAGCGTAGCGCCGCTTGCGGAGCTGGTGCGGCGCGGCTACTCCATTGCCCTATTCCCCGAAGGCACGCGCTCGGCGAGCTGCGACATCCTGCGGTTTCACCGCGGGGCCTTCTACCTGGCAGAGGCGCTGGCGCTGGACGTCGTGCCGGTGCTCCTGCACGGCGCGGGGCACGTGATGCCAAAAAACGAGCTGGTGCTGCGCAGCGGCGCCATCACCGTGCAGGTGCACCCGCGCATAGCGCCCCGCGACGCCCGATACGGCGAAGGAATAGCGGAAAGGGCCAGGCTAGCGAGGCAGTACTACCGCAAAGCGCTCGACGACCTCGCGCAGCAGCTCGAAACGGCGGCCTACTTCAGGAGCTTTGTGCTGAGCGCCTACCTCTACAAGGGCGCCGCCGTGGAGCGTAGCGTGCGCAGAACGCTCAAAAAGACAGGCGCCTGCGCGCAGCAGGTAGACGGATACCGGGGGACAACGGGCGCGGCGCTGGTGGTGAACAGCGGCTACGGCGCGTTTGCCCTCCTCTTTGCCCTGGTGCACAAGCGCGTGCAGGTGGTGGCGGTGGACGGCGACGACAGCAACGTTGCCCTCGCCCGCAGCTGCGCCGGCATACCCCCCAACCTCACGGTGCACAAAGAAGACGAGCTGCCCGGCCAAGCGACCTTTGAGGTTGTCTTCCTGGTAAACCCCAGCGAAGCGCAGCGAAAAAAATACGGCTCCCGCAGCCCCAAAACAGTAGAAGTAAATGGATAAACACGTAGTAATAGTGGGCAGCGGGCTTGGCGGGCTAACCTGCGGCTACCTGCTGGCGAAAAACGGGTACCGCGTGAGCGTGCTGGAAAAAAACGCCCAGCTGGGCGGGTGCCTGCAAAACTTTGTGCGGGGCGGCGTAAAGTTCGAAACGGGCATGCACTACATCGGCTGCATGGAGGAGGGGCAAACGCTCTACACGTTCTTCCGCTACCTCGCGCTGCTGCCCGACGTCAAGCTATCGCCGCTGGACAAGGACGCCTACGACATCATCTCCATCGCCGGAGAGCGCTTCGCCTTTGCCAACGGCAAGGAGCGCTTCGTGGAATCGCTGGCGCAGCGCTTCCCCGGCGAGCGGAGCGGCCTGCTGCGGTACATGCAGACCATTGAGGACGTGGCCAACCAGTCGCCAATGTACACGCTCCGGCACACCGACGCCATGGTGCTGCTCAACCCCGCCTACGTGCAGCAAAGCGCAAGCGAATTTATCGCCTCCGTAACGGCCAACAGCCTCCTGCGGCAGGTGCTGGCGGGCAACCTGCCGCTCTACGCCGGCGTAAAGGGCAAAACCCCGCTCTACATCCACGCGCTCATCAGCAACTTTTACAACAAAAGCGCCTTCCGCGTGGTGGGCGGAAGCGACGCCATCGCCAAATCTCTCGCGCGCTCCATCCGGGCAATGGGCGGAAGCGTGCGCCCCTGCGCGCAGGTCGTAGGCATACGCTGCAACGACTGCAAGGCTACCGGCGCTACCCTAAATGACGGCGAAGTGGTAAGCGGCGACTACTTCATCTCCAACCTCCACCCCCTGCGCACCGTGGAGCTGCTGGACACGCACCTCATCCGAAAATCCTACCGCCAGCGCATCGCATCGCTCCAAAACACCGTCTCCAACTTTACGGTGTACATCCGCTTCAAAAAAAACGCCGTGCCCTACCTCAACTCCAACCTCTACCACTACAACGCGCCAAACGTGTGGGAGGTGGGCGCCTACCGCCCCAGCGCCTGGCCAAGCAGCTTCCTCTACATGCACCTCTGCTCCGCCGGCGGCCAGCAGCACGCCGAAGCCGCCATCCTGATGGGATACATGAACTTTGAAGAGGTGGCGCGCTGGAAAGGTACCAAAGTAGGGCAACGAGGCGACGAATACGAAGCCTTTAAGCGCCAAAAAGCGGAGCGCATACTCAACGAGCTCGAAAAGCAAATGCCCGGCACGCGGGCCAACATCGACCAGTACTACACCTCTACGCCGTTAACCTACTTTGACTACACCGGAACAGAAAACGGCTCCATGTACGGCATCCTGCGCGACTGCAACGAGCTGATGCAAACAACCGTATCCCAGCGAACTAAAGTACCCAACCTCTTTCAAACAGGCCAAAGCATCAACTCGCACGGCATACTTGGCGTCATCATCGGCGCCATCATCACCGCTGGAGAACTCCTGGGGATGAATACCATTATGAGCCAAATCCGGGAGATGGCGGATTAGCAGGGGAAGGGAAAAGAAAGAGCAGGTAGCGTAGCCAGCGCAGCGAATATCGTTTATGTCGTTAAAAAACAGCGCTCTTGTGTTAGCGCCGGGGGTGAGGCCTGCTAAGTAAATCGGCAAGCTATACAGCTTGCGAATGCTGAATAAAAATATTGCTGCAAGCCTGCTCCGGCGAAGAAATGCGCCGCTGCGCATCTCCGTAGCGCCACGCGCCATTAACCGTTAACCGTTAACCATTACACAAAGATGAACTTAAAATTGATCTACCCCAGGTGGGAAAAGCTCAAGGGACAAACCACCTTCAACCTTCCGCCGCACGGGCCGGTTGCCTTTGCCGCAGCGCTGCCGGAGTACGTAAACATTTCGTTTACCGACGAAAATGTGGAGGTGGTGGACTACGATGAAAGCTGCGATTTGGTCGCCATCTCCATGATGCTCAGCACGCAGGTGAAGCGGGGATGGGCTATTGCCGACGAATTTAGGCAGCGGGGAAAAAAAGTGCTCTTTGGCGGCATTGCCACCATGCTGCACGCCGAAGAAACGATTGGCCACGCCGACGCCGTATTCCTGGGCGAAGCCGAAGGGCGCATGGAGCAGGTGCTGGAGGACTGGCGCAGAGGCGCGCTGAAAAAGGTGTACAGCTACATGACCCAGCCCCCCCCCATAGCCCTCGTAGGGCCGGCGCGGAGAGACCTCTACAAGCGGGAGCTCTACAACCATAAGGGCGTGCAGATGGTCGACCTGTTTCACGCCTCGCGCGGATGCCGATTCAGCTGCTACCCCTGCGCCGTTGCCTACTTAGGCGGACGCGCCTTCCGACCCCGCCCGCTGCAAAAGGTGGTCGAAGAAATGGCAACCATCGACAACAACCGCCTTTTTATCGTGGACAACTCGCTGGCGCAGGACAAAAAGTGGGAGGAAGAGCTCTTCCGCGAGCTCATCCCATTCAAAAAAAAGTGGATAAGCCACACCATCGAAGACGACCCGAAAATCCTCGACCTCGCGGCAAAAGCCGGCGCGTGGTACGTCTACCAGGCGGTGTACGACACCTCCTCCTACATAAAGGAGCGCGTAAAGCGATACCACGACTTCGGCATCGGCGTGGAGGGCACCATCCTGCTGGGGCTGGACAACCAAACGGAGGACGACATAAAGCGCCTGATAGACTTCCTGCTCGAAATCGATCTCGACCTGGCCGAGTTCACCGTAATGACGCCTTTCCCGCACACAAAGGGATACGACGACTTGCTGCGGCAGGGGCGAATCTTCGACTTCGACTGGAACCACTACAACGCCGGGCAGGTGGTATTTCACCCAAAGCTCCTCACGGCTGAACGCCTGCAAGAGCTCTACGAATACGCCTGGAAAACATTCTACAAAAACGAAACGCAGGAGGCGAAAATGTTCCGACTATTCTGCAACGTAGCCCTCCGCGAAATGAACGAAGGTACCTACAGACCCCGAAACAGAAAACTCGCTAACAAATCCTTCGGAAAAGATGTGGTGAGAAATATTGTGTGTAGTTAGTAGTTAGTAGTTAGTAGTTAGTAGTTAGTAGTAAGTTGTAAGTTGTAAGTTGTAAGTTGTAAGTTGTAAGTTGTAAGTTGTAAGTTGTAAGTTGTAAGTTGTAACTCATGTTACGCAGAAAAAACTTTCAACGGCGAAATGGCGATGGCGCTGTAGAGACGCACGGCGTGCGTCTCAGCAACGAAATGGCAGTGAGGCGCGACGCACGGCGCGACGCACGGCGTGCGTCTCTACAGCGCTATGCATCGAACCATGCGCCATCAATCATAATAATCATTCAAATCAAAAAAATCCGAGTTCAGACAGCTATATGCGCAACATGAGCTACTAACTACTTTAACTACTAACTACTTTAACTACTAACTCTACTAACTACTTATTACTTACTACTTATTACTAATTACTAACTACTAACTACTAACTACTAACTACTAACTACATCATGAAAGTATCTGAAAAGTATTACGACGAAATTTTTGACTTCAAGGGTCAGTGGGACATGCCCTCCAAATGCGGTTTAAAGGTAATTGAAAAGCCGCACAAAACGGTTGTAGTGGTCACCGAGCTGTACCAGGACAACCCCGGCACCTCCGTCACCTCCGCCGGACGATTGCTCGCCGAGCAGATTTGCAGCGCCAAGGGCTTAAACCTCGCCGAGGTTACCTACTTGGAGTGCAACCCCGATACCAACTCAAAGCTTTCGTTCTACGACGAAGAGTACTTCGAGGTAACCTTCGGCGATACCTCTCCCCCAGCCTACCGCCTCCTGACAAAAGATGAGGTGAAGGAAATAGCGTTTAGCGTTTAGTTTTTAGTTTTTAGTTTATGGAAATTAGGGAAGGGGGAGTTAGGGAAGTTAGTGTTGATATTGATGTAACCTTTAATCGAAAAGATGTTTGGAGTAAGCCTGTTTTATGTACATTAGCGGCTATCGCAGCCTTAAGCTGCTGCACGCTATCCGCGCAAACCATCAAAATATGGGATAAGGTAGCCCCCACAGGCAGGCACAAGCGCAGCGAGCTAACGGCCTACATTCCCGCTAAGGAAAAAAACACGGGAATTTCGGTGATAGTATGCCCGGGCGGCAGCTACCACCACCTTGCCCTGAGGGGCGAAGGGCACAAGGTGGCCAAGTTCTTGCAGGGCGAAGGCATTGCCGCCTTTGTGCTGCGCTACCGCGTGGGGATGTACGGCAACAGGCACCCGGCCATGATACAGGACTTGCAGCGGGCTATAGCGCTGGTAAAGGAAATGTGCAGCGGGCACAGCCTCGCCCCCGATAAGGTAGGCGTAATGGGGTTTTCGGCAGGCGGGCACCTGGCGGGAGTGGCGGCCACCTACTTCAACGCCAACTTCATGGCGCCGCTGGGCCTGGCGCCGTCGGCGTCGCTCAGGCCGGCGTTTGTTGCGATGATATACCCCGTAGTCACCATGCAGCAGGAGGGGCTGGTGCACAAGAGGTCGCGCCGCAACCTGCTGGGGCGGCGCAACCGGACGGGCGAAGTGGAGCGATACCTGTCGCTCGAGCTGCACGCGCACCCCGACATGCCGCCCGTCTTCCTCCTCCACTGCAAGGACGACAAAACCGTGGACTACCGCAACAGCCTGCGCTACTACGAGGCGCTGACGGAAAAAAACGTCCCATGCACGCTGCTGCTCTACCACCACTCCGGACACGGCTTTGGCATCGACCCTAAAGGTGAGGCCGCCGGATGGCGCTACGAATTTGTGAGCTGGACAAAGAGGCAATTAGGAATTGAGAATTAAGAATTAAGAATTAAGAATTAGGAATTAGTCGCCTATTAAGCAAAGTCAAATGCAAAACGGCAAATGGCTAAAAATAAGCAAGCTACACTAATCCTTCCGGCGTTCTGATTTTGGCGTAAGCCTTCTGTGCTCCTCTGTGAAACCTCTGTGCAAAAATAACACAGAGAAACACAGAGGTTTCACAGAGCCGCACAGAGAAAGAGCTTCGACGTAAGCAATTACTCACTCATGTTACGCAGCATGGGATTTTACCATAATGCTTGGCGTAACGTGGACGCTATGCAGAGCAGGGCTGCAGGGGAACGACATTTCTTATCCCCGTGGGGGATTGGGACACATGGGAACGACATTTTCTACAATTAGCTACTATAGCTACAATGCGTAACATGAGTTATAAAATGCGCAATGGTTGTAATCCTGTCTTTTTACGGGTGGTCTGACCATTTAGGCTACTTCCCCACACACAAATAACGGTAGAACCCTTTTTATGCGGTTGTCGCCGTTGGCAAGGCTGAAAGCCTTGCGCATTTTGCAGCATGGGGTAAAACCCCATGCTGCGTAACCCATATTTTTAGATGTGTTCACCTTGTCGATTATTTTTGTCGGCAATAGCGAATAAAAATATAATGAACAAGCTGCATTTTAGCTATATGAAAGTCGCCATGCGGCTTTTAAAAATATATTTTTCACCACGCATTAAACCGACAAATGCTTAATTCCTAATTCCTAATTCCTAATTCTTAATTACAATGTTTGAGTATCAGCCACAGGAGGAGATAATCCGCTTTCAGGAGGAAAAGCTGCGGGAGGCGTTGCAGTACCTGAGCCTTCGGTCGCCGTTTTACCGGCGCATGTTTCGGCAGCAGGGGGTAGCGGTCGACAACATCAGGCGCATAGAGGATTTGCGCCAAATCCCGTTTACCGACAAAAAAGATTTGCAGCGCTACAACGGCGACTTTCTCTGCGTTCCGCCCGAAAAGGTGATAGACTACATCACCACCTCGGGGACGCTGGGCGACCCCGTGACGTTTGCCATGACCGACAAAGACCTCGACCGGCTGGCGTACAACGAAAAAATCTCCTTCCGCTGCATCGGCACGCAGCCCGGCGACGTGGTGCAGCTGATGACTACCCTCGACAAGCGCTTCATGGCCGGCCTGGCCTACTTCCTGGGGCTACGCGCCCTGGGGGCGGGCGTCATCCGCGTGGGCAACGGCATCCCGGAGCTGCAGTGGGACACCATCCGCCGCATCCGGCCAAACACCATCGTATGCGTGCCCTCCTTCATCCTGCACATCATCAGGTACGCCGAGGAGAACGGCATCGACTACCGGAGATCAAGCGTGAAAAAAGTGGTCTGCATAGGCGAAAATCTTCGGGAGCAGGACTTTTCGCTCAACCTCCTCGGGCGGCGCATCCGGGAGAAGTGGGACGTGGCGCTGTTCTCCACCTACGCCTCCACCGAAATGGCGACCACCTTTGCCGAGTGCGAGCACGGCTGCGGCGGGCACCACCACCCCGACCTCATTATCTGCGAGCTGGTAGACGAAAGCGGGGCGCCCGTCCAGGAGGGACGCCCGGGCGAGCTGGTCGTCACCACGCTCGGCGTAGAGGGGATGCCCCTGCTGCGCTTCAAAACGGGCGACTTAGTGAGCATGCACACCGCGCCATGCCGCTGCGGGCGAACGTCTATGCGCCTCAGCCCCGTGCTGGGCCGCGCCAACCACCTCATCAAGCTGAAGGGAACCACGCTATACCCTCCCGCCCTGTTCGACGTGCTCGACAACACGCCCTACGTGGAGCGATACGTGGTGGAGGTGGGCTGCAACGACAGCGGAAACGACAGCGTGCTGGTGCGCGTTGGGCTGCGCCAAAACGCTGCAGACGACGTCGTAAAGGACCTCAAAGACCGATTCCGCGCAAAGGTGCGCGTGGCGCCCGACGTGGAGGTGTGCCCAGCGGAGGAGATACAAAAAATCAACTTCCCCAACATGAGCCGAAAGCCCGTCAAGCTGGTAGACCGGCGAAAAAAGTAGCACCCAAAAAAACCTGCGGCGTGCGGCGGCTACGCTCGCGCCGTTTTTACAGCGCCAGCAGCACGCAGGCAATGGGGATAGCAACGCCCAGCAGCACGTACCACTTCCCGCGTCCGGCCAAGCCGTGCCGGCCTTTCACCATGAGCAACCCCGAAAGGGCAAAAAAGATGAGCGCAACGGCAAAGAAATCGGCCATTGGCGACCAGCCGCTAACCTTGTTGTAGTGCAGCCGGTTGATCCAGTACACGAGCGCTCGGCGGCGGCTTACTTCGTAGCCTGCCATGCCGGACTGCGGGCTGTAGCTCCCCATGCCGCCGCCCAGCATGAGCCGGTAGCAGCCGTCTTCGGCGTCGAAAATCCGGTTGAGCGTTGGCAGGTCGGATTGCGCCCGCCACGCTGCGCCCAGCTGCTCTTTGGAAAGCCCGGCCTCAAAAGCGCGCTGCCGGCGGTGAACGGCGTAGGCGGGGTCGGCGCCGTCCTGCAGGTGGTTGAGCAGCATCCCCGAAACGGCGTAGATGAGGCTCACGCCAACCATCAGGAACCCCAAATCGCGGTGAATGGCGCGAATCCACCGCAGCGCCTTTGGGCTAATCGAGAACTTCGTACGCATTGCCGTCGACGTAGTAAATAGCATAGTAGCCCTTGCCATGCGCCTTCATCCAGCTGCGCATTTTGGCAACGCTACTCAGCTCGGCCTGGCAGCTCTCCGCCGATCCGTCTTCCTCCAGCTTCTTGTTGGCGTCGGCCTCCAGCTGCGCAACTTCGCCCTGCGAAATTCGGCGCTCGCGCAACGCGCCCTTCACCACGATTTGCGACCCTACCAGCTCGCGGTTGAACCCGCCAATGCCCTCCTTAGCCTCTACCCGTATAGCGGCAGCCTGGCTTTCGCCCGTCAAAAAGCAGCGCTTGCCGGAGTGCTTGCAGACGTGGGTTACGTACCCGTGCAGGCTAACGGTTTTGCCCACCAGCGAATCGGCTGCCGTGAGCAACGAATCTACCCCGTAGGAAAGGGCGATGGCCAGCGTATCGGCTCCGGCGGCGGCGGCGGTGCTCTTTTGCCCGGGCGTGCTGCCGCACGACGCCGCGCATAGCGCTAAGAACATGAGCATAGCGGTAATTTTTGCTTGTTTCATTTTGATTTTTGATTTTTGGTTTTTGATTTTGATTTTGATTTTGATTTTGATTTTAGTTTTTGGTTTTTAGTTTTTGGTTTTTAGTTTTTAGTTTTTAGTTTTTAGTTTTTGGTTTTTGGTTTTTGGTTTTTAGTTTTTAGTTTTTAGTTTTTAGTTTTTAGTTTTTAGTTTTTAGTTTTTAGTTTTTGGTTTTTAGTTTTTAGTTTTTAGTTTTTGGTTTTTAGTTTTTAGTTTTTAGTTTTTAGTTTTTAGTTTTTAGTTTTTAGTTTTTAGTTTTTAGTTTTTAGTTTGTTTTTAGTTTTTAGTTTTTAGTTAGCTTTAGTGATGTCTGGGTTGGCGAGCAGGATGGTTTCCGGCATAGGGAACGTATATCCCGGGTCATTTTGTTTCAGCGTAAACGTTTGAGATTTTCCTCCCTGCAATTCGTACCAGACGTGCGACACGGGCGCCATGCCCTGCCGGCGGAGGTCGAACCAGCGCAAGGCCTCAAAGCAGAGCTCACGCCGGCGCTCCTTGCGCACAAGCGCTACCGCATCATCGCCGGAGGTGTAGGAAGGCGGGGCGGCTCGGCTCGCAAACCTGTTCTTCCAGATTTCATGGAGCGCGCTGATGGCCGCGCCCGCATGTCCGAGCTGCGCCTGCGCCTCGGCAAGGATGAGGTAGGCCTCCGTAAAGCGCAACGCCTGCCCGTAGGTGCGGCTGTCCTGCGCGGGCAAAAACCGGTTGCCTGTGGAGGGGATGCCGCTGCCGTCGTCCGAAATGCGCAGCTTGCCGTAGGCGCGGTACTTGCCCGTTGACAGCGGCGGATTGGCAGCAGCGCTGTAATTGGGCTCGCTATATAAGTCACGAACAAGATACGCGCGAAGGCGCAAATCCTGCGCGTCGTAGCTGCTTACCAAACCGGGCGAAGCGTGGGTCAACGCGGCAAAAGCTTCATTATTTTTCAGCCGGCTGTTGTTTCCCTGCGCCATCTCCTGCGCCGTCAGCTGGGCAACATCGCCGGCCGTACCGTAAAGCCATATCACATCGGGGTTGGCGTAGCTCAGAAAATCGGGGTAAAATTTTTGCGTGCGCTTCACGTTGGCCGTCGACGAGTCAGCGGCGGCGTCAGCGTGCACGTTGCTGTAGCCGGCGGCAACCAGCTCGTTCAGGTCTTTAATCCGAAACCGGTGCGCCCAGCCGTCGATGAGGTTTTGGGCGTAGCGCGCGGCATTTTCCCAGTCGCCCATGTAGAGGTAAGCCCTCGCGAGGAGGAGCAGCGCCATGGGCAGCGTAGGGCGCGACTGCCGGTACTGATACGACGGCTCCAGCCCCTCGAACAGCGCCACCGCGCTACGCAAATCGTCAACGATGAGGCGGTAGACCTCGCCCACCGTGCTGCGCGTCATTTTGCGGTTTTCCTTGGCCGCCGTGGTGCGGAGCGGCACGCCGGGGCCGCTGGGGTCTGCCGTGTACGGCGCACCATACATGTTGACCAGATGGAGATAGTAGAACGCCCGCAGGGTGTAGGCCTGCGCCTTCACGTAGCTTTTCATGGCCGCATCGCCGCTCACCTCGTCTATGTAGTCGAGCGGCGCGTTGGCGTAGACTATTTTCTTGTACGCATCGGTATAAGATTCCGTGACGTAATGTCCGTTTGTCCGCATATACACGTCGTAGTCGGAGCGCCACGTGTACAGGGCATACACCGCCGACACGTAGGGGACGCTGTACCACAAATCCGTAGCCGGGTTACGCGGGTCGACATACTTGGTGAGCGTTTCCACATCGTCCGACACAATATCGAGAAATCCGCAGGTGAGGTTCATCCCTGTCGACGGGTCGGGCAGAGCCGAAACAAGCAGCTCGTTGAGCTGGTCGGCTGTTTCCGGGCTAAACTCACTTTGCGAGCGCGGTTTTAGAAAATCCGCGCACGAAGCAAACGCCAAAAGTATGAAGTAAGCGGTAAGCGGTATGAGGTATGTTTTCATATTGTTAGTTCTTAGTTCTTAGTTAAAATCCGAGGCTAACGCCCATAGTGTAGGAGCGCGGAATTTTCCGGTCGCCGCCCAGCTCGGGGTCCATGCCGTTCCACTCGGGCGCTGCAATGAGGAAGACGTTGTTGACGGCCGCCGTAATGCTGACGTTGCGCAGATGGATTTTCTTCAGGTATGCGGCGTTAAGCATCCACGTCGCCTGTATGCTGCGGCAGCGGAAGTTCGACAGGGAGGCTATTCGGGCGTCGGAGTAAGCCCACATCTCGTAGCGATCCCGGCTCACGCCCCCCGACGGGTCGCTCAGCAGTATCGGGTGCTGCATTTTATCGGGAATGATGTACAAGCCGGGGAAATCGGAGGCGTCGCCCGGCTGCTTCCAGCGCTTTAGCAGCTCCTTGCTGAGGTTGCTCGTGGGGTCGGGCATTTGCCCGTTGACGAATGCGCTGTACGGGTTGGGGAGAAACGTCCGGCCCCCCAGCGTGGCTGCGCACATCATGGCCAGCGAAATATTTTTGTAGCCCACGCGAACGTTGAGGCCGCCGCTCAGGCTCGAAATGCGCGTGCCGGCATACGTAAGGAAATCCACCGGATTGGCGCTTTGCGCGTCCATGTTGTTGAACGTCGGGATACCGTAGCCGGCATCCGGCCCGGCGTAGGAGTACGCCCAGAACGAGCCTAACGGGTAGCCCGGCACAATGATTTTTTCGGTAGAGCCGTTCAGGTACGACATGGTGTTGTACGACGCGGCGTCGGTTTGCTCCTCCCGCACAATCACATTCCAGTTTTTGGACAGGTTGGCGCCCAGCGATACTTTCCACGAGGGCGTTTGCAGGGCGACGACGTTGAGCGCCGCCTCCAGCCCGGAGTTCCGCACAAACGTGCCGGTGAACGTGCTGGTGAAGCCGCCGTTCTCCGGCGCGTCGGCAAAGCTGCGGCCTACGTTCGAGAGGCGGGTGTAGCCGTCTACCACCAGCGCTACGCGACCGCCGAACAGGCCGATATCGAGGCCGCCGTTCCAGTTTTCGGTGCGCTCCCACGACATGTACGGGTTGGCAAGACGCGAAATAATGGAGTAAGGCTCCTCCAGCAGGGAATGGATGGGCATGTAGCGCAAAACCATTTCCGTGGTTTGGGTGTTCGACACGTTGCCCTGCGTGCCGTAGGTCAGGCGAAAATTCGCCGTGCCGAGCCACGCATCAGCCCACTCCATGAACGCTTCTTCGGCCAGCTTCCACGACACGCCGAACGAAAACGCCGGGTTGAAGCGCTTGTTGGCGTTTTGCCCAAAGGTGTTAGACCAGTCGTTGCGGAAGTTGGCGTTGAGCACATACTTTTCGTTGAGCGAGTACGCGCCGATGAACGCCAGCGAAGCCTTGTTGTCGGTAAAGCTGGTAGAGCGCCAGTAGCCTTTTGCCAGCTTGCTGTAGGTGTCCTCGTAGCCGGAGGGCGCGGTGGCAGAGCCGATGGGCGCCAGCTCACCCGGCACGGTGGGCGCGTCGATGCTTTCGCCCCGCGACCTGTCGTACCCAAACACCGTGTTGTATTTGGAGTTGCGGTACGTGGAGCCGACTTCCCACATCGCCATCACGTTCACGCGGTGCCGGTCGGCAAACGTGCGCGAATAGCTCAGCTGGTTGCGCGCGCTATAGCTCCTCGAATAGGTGTTGTCGGTGATGAGGATACCGCCGTTTTTGAGCACGGCGGCGCTTTTGTACTTCGGGTCGGCGGCTTCGGGCGCGCCCAGGCGGTAGCCGCGATACCGGCTTACCACGTAGAAAGAGTTTTCGCCCATCCACGTCTCCGATGCGCGGCTGTTGGCGTTGTAGCCGCCCACCACCTGCCAGGTAAGGTCGGGCGCGACGCGCCACTTGAAGTCCAGCGTAGCGTGCGCAACCGGCGTTTCCACGTACGAGGCGGTGTTGCAGACGTCGTCCAGCATGTTGTAGGGAAGCCCCTCCTCCTCCGTGTTCGCGTTGTACTTGTACTTTTCCCGCACTCGGTAAAACGCCGGCGAGCCGTCCTGGTTATAGGCGGGGATGGCGCGGCTGGTGCGGGTGGCATACCCGATGGGGTCGATGCCGGCGCCCGAAAAGCCGGTGGTTTGGCTCAAGCTGCTCGACAGGCTGGCGTCGACCCGCACCTTGGGCGACAGCTCCACGCCAATGCCCAGCCGACCGGTGTAGCGGTACATGCCGTTGTTGATTTCGGTAGCGTCGAGCTTATTGTACGACGCCGAAGCGGCGTAGGTAAGCTTGCCGGCGCCGCCCGACGCGCTCACATGGTACGTCTGGTTTACGCTGGGACGGGTAACCAGCTTTAGCCAGTCGGTGTTGACGGTTTCCAGATAGCTGTACCGGCGGACAAATTCGTCCTCCGCCATTTGGCCGGAAAGGTACATGTTGTACATGCCCTCGTAGGTGTAGGGCTGGCTAATGGGCACATGCCGGTAGTACGCGCCCGCATCAAAGGCCTCCTTGCTAAAGCCTATCCGCTCCTGCGAGTTCATCAGGTTGTAGAGGCCGTAGTGGGGCTGCTCGCCAACCGTCAGGCTGTAGGAGGCGTTAATGGAGAGGCGGTCGACCGCGCCCTTTTTGGTGGTGATGACAATCACGCCGTTCGACGCGCGCGAGCCGTACACCGCTGTGGTGGAGGCGTCTTTGAGCACGGTTACCGATTCGATATCGGCGGGGTTGAGCCACGAAATCTGGCTGCCGATAATGTTGTTGATTTCGGCGTCGCTGCTGCTGCCCCACTCATCCCACGTGCCCTGCACGCGCTGGACGTCGGGCTGCACCACGCCGTCCACCACCCAGAGCGGCTCGGTAACGCCCAGCAGGGTGGATTGCCCGCGTATGGAGATTTGCGGCGCAGCGCCGGCGCGCATGGGCATTTTCACCATCATGCCCGCCACCTGCCCCGCCAGCATTTCGTCGATGGAGTTCAGCGCCGGAATCATAACGTCGGACGCTTTGAGCGCGGTGTAGGAGCCTACCACGTCGCGGCGCGGCATGTTGTACACGCCGGTTACCACGACCTCCTGCAGCATTTTGGCGTCCTCCTCCATCTCCACGTCGATGCGGGTGCGGTGGTTGTAGTCCACCTCTACGGTTTTGAGCCCCAGCTGCGAAAACTTTATTTTCGTGGCGGGCACGGCGTTTTTGGGGATGCGCAGGATATAGCGCCCGTTTTTGTCGGTCATGGTGCCGTGTATGCTTTTCCCCACCGACACGTACACGCCTGCCAGCGGCAGCTTGGCGGCAGCGTCTGTCACTATGCCCTCTACGCTCACCATCTCCATTGCCTGCGCGCAGACGGGCGGGGCGACGCTCAGCGCCGCGTACCACCACGCGCACAGCAAGGTCAATATTTTTTTCAACATCGGGGTAGGGTTTAAAAAGAAAACAACATCGGGGTAGGTTTTAAAAAGAAAAAGATGCCTGTAGCGTAAATAAGCAAATAGGCAGAATTAAGCTACTCAACTTTTGATTTTTTAATTTGTTGAATAATAGCATTTTAAGATTAAGCCACTCGGCTTTTTGATTTTTTTAATTTGTTGAATAATAGCATTTTAGCACAAATACGTTTTTGTAAAACAATAAAAATCAGCGCCTTTGTGCACGATTTTTTCGGTTTTATGTTTTTGAAATCAGACCTCACCCCCGGCCCATTTCCAAAGGAGAGGGGGGGGGCTGGCGCCGAATGTCGAGTACCTGCCCCCCTCTCCTTTGGAGAGGGGCCGGGGGTGAGGTCTGTCGAGTAAATCCACAAGATAGACAGCTTGCGAAAGCTGCATTAAATTACAGGCATTGCTCGATTAGGGAATATTGCTATTCAGGGACGTAGGAGTAAGAGCAAGCTGTTCCCGGGCTTGCACTCCGAGTTTGCGTTTCTACTTCTACCGTCCATTTCGGGTCGAGAAAATGCGCTATAGAAGTTACCTTAAACTTCACAGTAGTGCCCACCGCCGGAAGGTCTCCAGCTTTCAGCGATGTATGCGTCCACCAAACCGTTTTAATATTATGAACGACGATGGTATCCGCAGATGTTCTACCCTCCATGTAGCCATCAAAATCACCCGCACGGAACCTCAAATTGCTATCGGTCTGCCCATCATAAGCGCGTTTTGTTCCATTATTTAGCTTCATCAATACGAAATTGGAAGCAGGCTGTCTACCATTTGCATTATTTCGCCAAAATGAAGCGCCGTTACATTGACCGATTGATGGATGAAGCTCAATCCCTACAACTGCGGTAGGCGCCACCAGCTCAACATCTACATACAGCCTTGCCTGCGGGAGCTTTTCATCTGTCAACGCTTGCTCCAGCGTATTGTCCCCATGGTAAGCCACAACGAAACCACCTGTTCCGGCAGCCCTATTTAAGCCGCCTGCTTGCGGAGCGCCGCTGCGACTCATGTCTATATATTTACCTGTGCCGGCGCTTCCTATCTCCACCCGAATATCTTCTATGCCGAAATCTATCGGCGATATGGTGAAGTAAGAGGCGGTGAAAAGGCGAGGCGTTCCCGTAGTGCTCAGCGTAAGCTTTCCGTTTTCAAGCCCTTCTATCCCTTCGCCCAGCGAAATTACGGGCGTCAGCGCCGGCTTGTCGGTCATTTTGATGGTATAGGTCAGGGAATCCACCCCTGCAAGCAAAACCTTCAGCTTGCCCTCCCTCACCACGCGCAGCCTGCCTTCTGCGCTCACGGCGTCGGGCACCCGCACATCCGGAGCGGCAAAAAGCGTGTCACCTCTTACGCTGTAGGCGTTTACGGCAGTGTAGTCCGCGCTATCTCCCTCCACAAATTCGGGCTGCCGCTCCACGACGTAGCGCAGCTTGGCAGTGCTGTCTTCCGGTTGAGCGGCGCTAAAAATTTTGCTTAGGTCAAGCGCTCCGTTATAGCGAATTTGCAGCGTGTCGCCAGCTTGGGTTTCGGCAACTTTAATGGGGGTAGACGTTTGTCCGCCTTCCGTTTCGCTGTCTTTGCCATTTTCATTTTTGTTTTTGTCGCAGGCAACCAGCGCCGCTGTCAGGGCAAAAGCCGCAGCTGCGGCGAATAAGATAGATTTCGTTTGCATTTGCATTTTAAATTAATTGATAATTAATGGGGTTTAAATCTCAACAAAACCTGCCAACAGCAATAAAGTAAATATAATATTATCAAATATATAAATATTTGTTTTTTACCATTGTAAGGCTACACCTATTTTCGATCATATCTAACAAAATTCAATTTTTTATTTTGCAAATATACAAATTTTTTCCAAAACAAAACCTGCTGAAAATCACACATTTCCGCAACCGCATAAAAACCACCCGCATACGAGCATTCCGGACGTATAAACAGCCTCGCTCAACAAGTAAAATGGCCAATAAATGCACATGAAAAATATAAAACATTGCCATTTTCGACAATATTTTCGATATGTTTATGGATTTTTTAGGTGGTAAATAACAAGATTAGTTAACAGCTGAAGATCGAAAGGATGATAAGCCCGGCTACGGGTCGACCTGTAGATGAAAAGCAAAAATCGTAAAACAACGGAAAAATACTTATGAAGCGGCTGTTCAGGAAAAAAGAAAGGCGCGAGGGGGAAACGGCGAGGGGGGAAATTTGACTTCCGGTTTCATATCCTTAGGGAACCTCTAAAAACCCCAAAATCAAGGCTTGCGACTAAGGCAAAGGCGGAGTTTACTAAAGTAAATGAGCACTTTGCCGAGGGAGCGTAACGCAGAGTTTGGGGTTTTTAGAGGTTCCCTTTAAAAATTTGAAATGCACCCTTCAATCACAACCACCCCCCATTTTTACGGCATACCTTAAGCAAGGTCAGGCAAGCGTTGTGCTCGGACTGCGTATGCTCGTACGCGTAGTTTTTGCGTAGAAAATCCAACCCTCCGTACTCCTCCAGATAGCGAAAATCCTCCGTAATTAGCATCTTAAATCCCCGCGCAAAGCGAATAATAATGAAGTTAACGTAGGCTATGCGATTTTTTGTTTCCCTGTCCAAGCCATTTTCGGGATGCAGCCTTTTGGAATTGCTTCCATGCTCCGGTGTTTTTTCCAGCTGCTCCAGCGTCGAATTATCCATGATTAAATTCATTTACATTAATTCCACCGCAAAAATACAAAATTCATCCGCAAAAATGCACCCTCCGCCCTATTCGGCGTAGCGCGGGCGCTACGCCGCGCAGAGCTACATCAGCCACGATCCAACGTGCTGTACGGCGAATGCCGCCAGCCACGCCACGAGGGTAGTATAGGCGATGGCAAAGGCCGAAATCCAGCGCTTGCCCGATTCGCGGCGAATGGCGGCAATGGCGGCTATGCAGGGCAGGTAGAGCAGGATGAAGACAAGAAAGGCAAGGGCGGTTACGCCGGTAAATATCGGCTGTCCGGCTTTTGCCCCGCTGTGGTAGCGCTCGTCGCGCAGGCGCTGCTTGAGGTGCGCGGCGCCGCCGTCGCCCTCATCGCCGTCGTCGCCGTTGGCCTGGTAGATGATGCCGAGCGTGCTCACCACCGTTTCCTTGGCAACCACGCCGGTGAGCAGGCTCACGCTCATCTTCCAGTCAAACCCCAGCGGCCGCATGAGCGGCTCTATGGCGCGCCCCAGCTGGCCGAGGTACGAGTACTCGTGCTGCGCGTTGTTTCGCTCCGCGGCGATGTCGTGCAGGCGCTTTTTCAGCTCCGCCGCGAGGTGCGCGGCGTCGTCCGGGCGTTGCGCAAGCGTAGCGGCGTAGCGCTCCCTGGCGGCGTCCGCCTGCTCGTCGAGCTGCCGAAGCCGGGCGCTGCTGAGCGGAAACGTGTTGAGCGCCCAGATGACCACGGCGGCAACGAAGATAATGCCGCCCATTTGCCGGACGTACTGCGACCCCTTGTGCCACATGTGCCGGATGATGCTTTTGAGCGTGGGTATGCGGTAGGGCGGCAGCTCCATGACGAAAGGCTGCCCCCGGTCCTTAAACACGATTTTGTTGAAGAACAAGGCGGAGAGAATGGCAAAGCCGATGCCCGTGAGGTAGATGAGGAACAGCACGGTGCCCGCGCGCTGCGGGAAGAAGGCGCCGATGAACAGGATGTACACCGGCAGCCGGGCGCTGCACGACATAAAGGGCACGAGCAGCATGGTGAGCGTGCGCTGCGTTCGGTTTTCGATGGTGCGCGTGGCCATGATGGCCGGCACGTTGCAGCCAAAGCCCATGATGAGCGGGATAAACGACTTGCCGTGCAGCCCGATGGTGTGCATGAGCTTATCGGTGATGAACACGGCGCGCGCCATGTAGCCCGTGTCCTCAAAGAGCGAAATGAAAAAGAACAGGATGAGGATGTTGGGCAAAAAGGCAATCACGCTGCCCACGCCGGTTATCACGCCGTCTATCAGCAAATCCTTGAACAGCGATTCGGCCATGGCGCCCGACAGCCAGCCCGACAGCGCCTCCACCCCGCTGTTGATCCACTCCATGGGGTAGCTGCCCAGCGCAAAGGTGGTGTAGAACATTACCCACATAAAGAGCAGAAAGATGGGGAAGCCCAACACCTTGCCCGTGATAACGCTGTCGATTTTCTTGGTGTAGGCGTGCCTGTCCTGCTTTCCGTAGCGGAACGTTTCCTTTAGCGCGCCGGCCACAAATCCGTACTTGGCGTCGGAGATAATCGTTTCGCTGTCCTCCTTAAACTCCTCCTCGATCTTGGCGACGTGCCGTTGGGCGGTAGCCATAATTTCGTTGGCGTTGGCGCACTCCCGCTGCACGAGCTCGGCCATCAGCGCATCCTTTTCGATGAGCTTAATGGCCAAAAGGCGGGTAGAGTAGCGGGCAAAGAGGGCTGCATTTGGCGCAATGCGCATGAGCTTTTGCAGGTCGGCAATGGCCGCCTCGACCTCCGCGCCGTAGTAGATGTGGATGTGGTGGTGCGCCGGCGCGGTTTTCTGCACGGCGTATATCGCTTCGTAGGCTTTGATGGCGGCCTGCAGCAAATCCCTAACGCCCTTTCCGCGCGAGCCAACCGTAGGGATCATGGGTATGCCGAGCATTTTGCCCAGCGCCTCGTGGTTCAGCTGGTCGCCGTGCAGGGTAAGCTCGTCGTACATGTTGAGCGCCATGATGACCTTCACGTCCATGTCGATGAGCTGGGTGGTGAGGTAGAGGTTGCGCTCAAGGTTGGTAGCGTCCACCACGTTCACGATAACGTCGGGCATTTCCTCGGCGATGTACCTGCGCACGTAAACCTCCTCGGGGGAGTAGGCCGTGAGGGAGTACGTTCCGGGCAAATCGACGAGGTTGATGGTGTATCCGTCGAGCTTTACCTGCGCTTTTTTGAGCTCCACCGTCACGCCGGAGTAGTTGCCCACGTGCTCGTGCGCGCCCGAAAGCTGGTTAAAGAGCGACGTTTTGCCGGTATTCGGGTTGCCCACAAAGGCCACGTTAATCACCTTTCCGGCCACCTTTGCGGTTTCCAGCAGCCCCTCCGCTATGGTAGCGGTGCTGGAGGCGGCGAGGTTGAGCCGCTGGGCCTCCTCCTCCGTCATCACCTCCACCATGCCGGCCTCGCTGCGCCGCAGCGACACGGCGTAATCCATGATGGAGTATTCTATGGGGTCTTTGAGCGGCGCATTCTTTACCACCAGCACCACCTTACCCTTTACAAAGCCCATTTCGGTGATGCGCTTACGAAAAGCGCCGCGGCCAAGCACCTTGCAAATTACGCCCTTTTCGCCGTTACCGAGGTTAGACAAGCGCATTGTTGAATGTTTTAAAGTTGAAAGTTGAAAATTGAAAATTGAAAGTTGAAAGTTGAAAGTTGAAAGTTGAAAGTTGAATAGCAGGAATGAGTAGCCATTGCTTTCGCCCTTAACCCGCAAGGTTGAAAATCGTCGCCTACCATCCGCAGGACTGCGACCTGCGGTTATGGATGTCCTGCCTTATCAGGCAGGGCGGCGCGGTGGTCGCGGCCTGTCCGCAGGTCGCAGACCTGCGGTTATGGATGTCCTGCCTTATCAGGCAGGGCGCAATGCGATGTATGACCCCGCAGGTCAACGACCTGCGGATGTGCGAGTGCCCTCGTGTAACCTGCCTGAAAGGCAGGACAGCCATAACCGCAGGTCAACGACCTGCGGATGTGCGAGTGCCCTCGTGTAACCTGCCTGAAAGGCAGGACATTCATAACCGCTGGTCAGCGACCTGCGGACAAGCGAATGCCCTCGTGTAACCTTTCATATAGCTAATCCGCCATTACTGCATTTGTAGCCATTTCATTTTTGCATTGACGGATGTTAATGGGCGATTAGCCCGTAATTCCTAATTCTTAATTCCTAATTCCTAATTGTCAAAGGTAGCGTTTGCGTTTCAGCCGTGCAATCCCCATTTATGGTGATTTTAGGCTAAGTTTCATAGCACCTCAAAAAAAGAATTAGCCGCTTTGCTTGATGGGTGGCTAATTCCTAATTCCTAATTCCTAATTCCTAATTCGTAATTCTCATGCTACGCTTTTGAGGAGTTGTCGCGCAAAGAACTGCACCACCTCCACGTTCACCGAATTTCCGAGCTGCTTGTAGGCGATTCGGTCGTTAGGGTGCAGCTTGTAGGAGTCTGGGAAGCTTTGCAGGCGCGCCGTTTCGCGCGGCGTGAGGCGGCGGCGCAGCTTCCCCACGATAGAGGTTTGGGTGATGGCCACCAGCGCCGGGAAGTAGGTAGGTCGCTTAACCCGCACGCCGGACGGGCGGAACTGCAAAATATTCTCCCACATATCGGGCTTTGCGTTTTCGCCCGATTGCCACTCCAGCTTCGCTTTAGCGCCGTAGAACGCGCTGCACTTGGCGCACTTTTTCAGCCATGCGTCGATAAACTTTTTATTTTGGTCGTACAGCGCCCGGTTTCGCAGGATGATGTTACGCTTCCACGCCGGCAGGTTAGCCAGGTCGGCGCAGCGGTTGGTTGCCCGGAACTCCTCCGTCCACACGGGGAAGGTAGGCAGGGGCGATTGGATGCCCTGAATAAATTCGTTCCACAGGTCCAGCACCTTCAGCTCGTTGTTGGAGAGCGTGTAGCGCGATATATCGGGGGTTTCGTGGTTGTCGGACGGCAGGAGGATTTGCTCGGCGTGGCACTCCGGCTTTTGGAGCGGCCTTTTGATTTGCAGGTTGCGCCGCGCCACGTCCCTTCGCCGGCACAGGATGAACACGCGCTCCCGAAACTGCGGGATGCCGAGCAGGTGCGGGCTAAAGATGATAGGCTCGTCGGGAAAGACGTAGCCGAGCGCGTGCAGGTGCTCCTTCACCACGCGCCACGTGTTGCCGTCGTCGTGCCCAACGAGGTTGCGCACGTTTTCGAGCATCAGGTACGACGGCTTGTGGAGCTGCACAATGCGGATAATATCAAAAAAGAGCGTGCCGCGGGGGTCGGTCATCCCCGTGCGCCGTCCGGCCTTGGAGAAGGACTGGCAGGGAAATCCGGCGCAGAGCACGTCGTGGGGAGGAATATCTTTTTCGTCCACCTTAGTAATATCTCCGTAGGGCTCCAGCCCAAAATTATCCTTATACACCTTCCTGCAATCGGGGTCAATATCCGACGCAAAAACGCACGTGCCGCCCAGCTTCGACAGCGCCACGTGAAACCCTCCTAACCCACAAAACAGGTCAACAAACTTAAATTTTCTCTTCATATTTCAACTCTCAACTCCCAACTTTCAACTTTCAACTTTCAACTTTCAACTCTCTCCGCCATTGCTTTCGCCACAATGAGGTCTACTGGCCGCGTAATTTTTATATTTTCGGGGTTTCCCGCCACCAGCGCCACCTTGTATCCTGCGCGCTCCACCACCGAAGCGTCGTCGGTAAAGTCTTCGCAAAAATCCTGCTCGTAGGCCTCGCGCAGCAGGCTGAGGCGGAATACCTGCGGCGTTTGCACGGCGCAAAACGCCTCCCTGTTCACCGCCAAGCTGTCCCCGTTGGGCTTTCGCTGCCGGATGGAGTCGGTGAGCGGCGTTACCGGGATGGCCGCGCCCGCGCGCTCGGCGGCCTCAAAGCAGGCGGCAATGGTGTTGCGGCTCACCAGCGGACGCACGCCGTCGTGCACGGCCACCAGCCCGTCGCCGGCGATGGTCTTCAGCGCGTTCCGCACCGAGTGGAAGCGGGTTTCGCCGCCCGCCACCAGCGTATGGGGCATGGCGACGGCGTAGCGCTGCGCTGCGCTGCGCCACCGCTCCCAAAGCGCTTCGGGCAGCGCCAGCACCATCCGGAGCGCGCCGTCGAAGGCAAAAAACCGCTCCATGGCGTGCAGCAAAACGGGCTTTCCGCTGAGCAGCAGGAGCTGCTTGGGCTCCGCCCCGCCAAACCGCGCACCGCGACCGCCCGCTACTACTATAACGTATCTTTTTCCAAGCAATGTGACAACAAGTTACCGATAAAATAAACAGCTTATCAACAATTTTTGAGTTGCAAAAGTACGAAAAAGTTTTTTACAAACGAAAACTTACCAACATTTTTCTAACATTCCTGTTGTGGTAATTAAAAAACCGGCAAGCTTTCCGTTTTTGAAAGGATAGATGTACCTTTGGCATCCGAATGTACCGCGCCCGGCGCGGGTTTGTACAAAGATAGCGCGCAGATGGCGCAGAGGTTGCAAGACTTACGCCGCTGGAGAAGCGGCAAAATCTGCGTAAATCACATGCTGCGCTCGGCATAGTTTTGTGTAAAATAGCGCGCAGATGGCGCAGATTTTTATGATTTACGCACCTGAAGAAAGGGCTAAAATCTGTGCAAATCATAAAAATCTGAGTCATCTGCGCTAAAAAAAACAAATCGCCGGTTTCGACCGCGCGGAGTACATACCGGAAAGAAAAAACATAACAAGAAATACAAGGGAAATCCATAAAAACCCCCAAACGCTACGACGCTCTACCGGCAAAA
>JAIROF010000106.1 GCA_031257655.1 Prevotellaceae bacterium
AGTCTATCATAGCAGGACAAACTGAGTGATATCTTCTCTTTGTATGTTTCATCTATTGTTTTCATAACACAAAGATAATTCTTTTTTACCTCTTTGGTTCCGGCTTGTCCGGGTTAGGGAAAAAGGGATGCCCTTTTTCTATTGATATTGTTCCCCTACGGGGAACCGGAGCGAAGCGGAGCTCGGCGTAGCCAATCGCAGCCAATCTACAACAGCTATCTGCGTACAGTATAGCATTGAATTTTCAACACTACGATAGCGCAATTTATAGCCGAGCGGAGTATAGCATAGCCACAAAGTTACTGTTTTTTTCGCGAACGACGGTTTGATTTTTTCTTTCGGTCTGCTCGCACGACGAGCTCGTCGTCCTGCTGCTCGTCGTCGTCGCCGTCGTTGTCCTCCAGCATGAGGTAGTCCAGCTGCTTTTTCTCCATGTTTACGTTGCCCACGCGGATGCGCACGGCGTCGCCCAGCGTGTAGGTTTTGCCGGTTCGCCGGCCTACCACGCGGTAGTTTTCTTCGTCAAAGAAGAAGAAGTCTTCCCTCAGCGATCGGAGGAGCACCATGCCCTCAATTTTGTTTTCGTTGATTTCGACGTATATCCCCCTGTCGGTTACGCCGGAGATGGTTCCGCTGTACTCCTGCCCGATTTTGTCCTGCATGTACTCGGCCATTTTATACTTTATGGAGGCGCGCTCGGCGTCGGCGGCTTGCCCCTCCATTTGGCTGGAGTGCTTGCAGAGCGCTTCGTAGTCGTCGGCCTTGGCCGATTTTTCGCCCGCGAGGTAGCGCTGCAGCAGGCGGTGCACCATGATGTCGGGGTAGCGGCGGATGGGCGAGGTGAAGTGGGTGTAGTGGGTAAAGGCCAGGCCGTAGTGCCCTGCGTTGGCGGTGCTGTAGCGGGCTTTGGCCATGCAGCGCAGCGCCAGCGTTTCGAGGAGGTTTTGCGCCTTGCTGCCGCGCACTTCGCTGAGCAGGGCGTTGAGCTTGCGCGATATGGCCTTTCCTTTTCCGAAGTCCACGCGGTAGCCCAGCTGCTGCGCCACGTGGCTCAGGTTGTGGAGCTTTTGCTCGTTGGGGTTTTCGTGGATGCGGTACACAAACGTTTTGGGCTTTGCCCGCCCCTCGGGCTTGCCCACGTACTCGGCAACGCTGCGGTTGGCCAGCAGCATGAACTCCTCTACGAGCTGGTGGGAGGGGGTGTCTTCGCGAAAGTAAACGCCAATGGGCTTGCCGTTCTTGTCGATGTCGAAGCGCGCTTCGGCGCGCTCAAAGCCAACGGAGCCGTTCTCAAACCGCGCGGCGCGCAGCTGCTGCGCCAGCCGGTGCAGCGTGAGGATTTCCTCGCCAAAGGCGCCCTGTTGGCCGTCGATGATATCCTGCACCTCTTCGTAGGTAAAGCGGCAGTCGGACTTTATGACCGTTTTGCCAAACCACCGGGCGGTGATGTTTGCGTTTTTGTCCAGCTCAAAAACCGCCGAAAAGCAGAGCTTTTCTTCCTTTGGCCTGAGCGAGCAGAGGCCGTTGCTGAGGCGCTCGGGGAGCATGGGCACCGTGCGGTCGACGAGGTAAACGGAGGTGGCGCGGCGCACCGCCTCCCGGTCGATCGTGGAGTCCGGCGTAACGTAGTGCGCCACGTCGGCAATGTGCACGCCCACCTCCAAGCGTCCGCCGCGCAGGCGGCGCAGCGAAAGGGCGTCGTCAAAGTCCTTGGCGTCTTTCGGGTCGATGGTCAGGGTGGTTACCTTGCGGAAGTCGCGGCGCTTGGGCAGCTCTCGCTTAACGTCGTCCTGCACTTCGCCGGCGGCGCTCTCCACCGCCGGGTCGAACCTGTAGGGCAGGCCGTATTCGGCAAGGATGGCGTGCATTTCGGCGTTGTTGTCGCCGGGGTTGCCGAGGATGTCGGCAATTTTTCCGGTGGGCTGCCGGTCTTTTGCCGGCCATGCGGTGATGGCGGCCAGCACCTTTTGCCCGTCCTTAGCCTCGCCTAAGTGCTTGGCGGGGATGGCAATCTCCACGTGCATGTGGCGGCTGTCGGGGACGACAACGGCGCCCTGCCGCGACTTTTTGAGCACGCCGACAAACTCCGTGCGCGCGCGCTTGAGCACCTCCACCACGTCGCCCTCCAAGCGGCGCGGCGTTTTGTGCACGAATACCCTCACCGTGTCGCCGTGCAGGGCATGGTTGAGCGCGTGCGGCGGCACAAAAATATCCACCTCGCTCTGGTCGCTCTCCACGTAGGCAAAGCCGCTGCCGGTCATGTCCACCGTGCCCGTAATCTCCTCGCCCTCCATGCGCGGCTTGTACTTGCCGTCCGGCGCAAGCACCAGCCGACCCTCCTTTACCAAAGCATCTACGGCAGCCGCAACTTTTGCCTGCCGGTTGGCATCCTTCTGTATCCGTAGCTGCTTGAGCAGCTGTGAGTAGCTAAAGGGCTTGCTGAGGCTTTCTAAGTACTGGTTTAGCTTTTGGAGAATATCTGTTTTGTGTTTTCTTCTTCCCATTGTGTGCTGTTAAAGTTATCGCTTTTAACGCTATGCTGCCGCCATAGCTATAAAAGCCTATAAAGGTAGTAAAAAAAGGGGAAAGCGCAATTCTCAATTTTTAATTCCATGCCGTTTAATTAAGATTTGATTCGCTCTGCAAGGGGAGAACGCCAATAAGGTCAACGAACAAGCCCAAAAAAGCTGTCGGTAAATTTTCTGATGCTTAGCTCATGCTGCGCAGAAAAATCGGCTAATCCTTTTTTGTCTGAACTCGGATTTTACGGGATTTATGGGATTAAGATGATTAATACCGCGTAGCGCTTGTTTTCGCCCCGCCCGGCGTGGCGTGGACGCTACGCCGCTATTGTCTGAACTCGGATTTTACGGGATTTATGGGATTAAGATGATTAATACCGCGTAGCGCTTGTTTTCGCCCCGCCCGGCGTAGCG
>JAIROF010000217.1 GCA_031257655.1 Prevotellaceae bacterium
CTTTCTGGGGCTCACCACCGTAGAGGAGGCGGTGAACGGGCGCGGGCGCATAGACGTAACCCTTGCCGGCAGCGACGTAGGGCTGGAGGAGGTCGTGGTTACGGCGCTGGGGATTACCAGGGAGGCCAAATCGCTGGGGTATGCCGTGAGCACGATTTCGGCAAAGGAGCTCACCAAAGTAGGGTCGCCCAACTTTGGCTCGGCGCTGTACGGCAAGGCGCCCGGCGTGCGCATACAGTCGTCAACGGGGGGCAACACCGCGTCGGTATCGGTCACGGTGCGCGGGCTTAGCTCGCTGACGGGCAACACGCAGCCGCTGCTGATTGTGGACGGCGTGCCGGTGCGCAACGGCAACGCCAACAACGATGGCGCCGCCCGATGGGACGGCGACCGCATCTACAGCAACGGGCTGGTGGATATTAACCCCGAAGACATCGAATCGCTCTCCATCCTGAAGGGCGCCTCGGCGTCGGCCCTCTACGGCTCGGAGGCCGCCAACGGCGTGCTGCTGGTGACCACCAAAAAAGGCGTAGCCGGAAAAAAAGGCTTAGGCGTGGAGTTTAACGCCACCGTAGCCGTCAACCAGGTGGCCTACATGCCTAAGGTGCAAACCACGTTTGGCCCGGGCCGCGCGGTGGGCAACCAGTACAGCGACTATGAAAGGGAAAGCGGAGGATTTGCGCAGATAACCTACAAGGGAAAGACGTATGATCGCGTTGAGTATGGCGGCAGCCACGATTACGGCCTCCGCTACGATGGCCGCGATGTGCTCTTCTGGGACGGCAGCGTTCGCAAGTACGAATCCATTACCGATTCGCCCTACAGCGACCTGTTCCGCACGGGCGTGACGCAAACCTACAACGTAGCCCTGACCGGTGGCGGGGAAAATTCCAACGTCCGCTTCTCCTATACCTTCGTGGATGAGCAGCCCAACCAGTACAACAGCACCTTCAACAAGCACAACTTTCAGCTGGCAGGCGCGTTCAAGCTGCACAAAAACCTCTCGGTAGACTATACGGCAAGCTACATCCGCCAGGATATATACAACCGCGCCCGCAACGTAGGCGGCATGTTCGACAATATGTCCAACCAGTTCACCTCGTTCGACGACATTGCGCTGATGCGCGAAAAAGCGGTAACTTCACTCGGATACAAGGGCAACTCCTACGTCGGCGAAAATGCGGCCTCCCTAACGCCTGACGAAAACTTTGCCTACAACAACCCATCGAATGCCTTAGATTACTACTGGGATTTGTACGGCAAAGCTCAAATAGAAGGCAACGACCGCCTTATCGCCAGCGTGGCGCCCAGCTGGAAAATTATTGAGGGGCTGACCCTGCGCAGCCGCGCCTCGGCCGATGTTACAAACAACTCCATAGAGCGGCAGGAGAATAACGAAACGCCGCTTATTTACAGAATAAATGATACCTGGAAAACGGGGGGATACACCGTGAGAAGCGAGGCCTACAACATATTCTATGGAGACGTTCTGCTGATGCTCGACCGCCGCTTGAGCGAAACCATCAACCTTACCGCCAACGCCGGATGGCAGGGACGCGCCGAAAATATGCTCTACCTGCAGGCCTCTACGCGCGACGGGCTGGCTACCGAAAACTGGTTTCACCTCAACGCCGGCGCAACACAGCCCGGAAACTCCTCGATGACAAAGTCGGAGCTGCTGAAAACGGCATTCCTGGGCTCCGTCGGCCTCTCCTACAGGGATGCGCTATACCTGGAGGCTACGGTGCGACAGGAAAAAACGTCGACCCTGGCGCCCGGCAACAACAGCTTCTTCTACCCTTCGGTGAACGCCAGCTTTGTCTTTACCGACATGTTCAGGGATAACCTGCCCCAGTGGTACGATTTTGGTAAAGTGCGCGCCTCCTACGGCATAGTGGGCAACGCGCCCGAAGTGTACCGCGCCAACGTGGCCTACGGGCAGTCTGCCGTAGAAAGCTACACCTACAACACTGTCCCCGGCGATATCGGCAACGATAACCTCCGCCCCGAAACAAAGTATGAGTGGGAATTTGGGCTGGAAAGCCGCTTCTTCAAGAATCGCCTCGGGGTAGAGCTATCCTACTATACCAACAGGGTGGAAGACCAGATACTGCCGGTGCAAACCATACCCTCTGTCGGGGGCACCTCGCTGCTGCAAAACGTGGGCACCATCGCCAACCAGGGGGTGGAGCTGGCGGTGAACGTGCGACCGGTGCAAACGAAAGACTTTTCGTGGGATTTGTTCTTCAACTACGGATTTAACCGCAACAAGGTGGTCTCGCTTGCCGATGGCTCGGATGTGCTGGAATCCAACGCCAACAACCAAAACATGGGCGGCTGCGTAACCATCTGGTCGCGCGTGGGCGAACAAATGGGCGACATCATGGTCTATGCACCCGAGCGCGACCCCGCAACGGGGAAAATTCTTGTGTACAGCGAAGGGGAGAACGCCGGCCTCAACGTGGTAAACTACGGAAAGGAAAACTTGGATAAGGCCGGCAACGCCATTCCAACCGCAGTGGGCGGCTTTGGGACTTCGTTGGCCTACAAGAATTTCTTCCTCGACGCCATGCTCGACTTCCGCATTGGCGGCTACGTGGTGAGCGATGGATACCAGTACACCATGGCGCGCGGCATCAACGTAAACAGCCTATCCTACCGCGATGAGCAAAACGGCGGCCTGGCCTACTATTTTCCCAACAACTCAACCGACCAAATCCCTGTACAGGTTGACCACAGCCAGGCAAAAGGGCCAAACGGAGAGTGGGTTTACCACGACGGGATGGTAGTTGACGGCATAAAGGCCGACGCAGACGGCAACTCCACCGGGCAGGCCAACAACATCATCGTACCGGCTTCGCGCTACTACAACTGGACGTACAACGTTGGCAATGGGGCGCCAACCCATTTTGCCTGGTCGGTGTTCGACAACTCCTACCTCAAAATGCGCGAGCTGACGCTGGGCTACCGCCTGCCGAGCGGCGTTACCTCCAAATTCGGATGCAGGGATTTGAGCCTGTCGCTATTTGGGCGAAACCTGTTCTACTTCTTCAAGAACAAGTCGGGCTACGATCCCGAAACCACATCGGGGACGGCATGGCAAAACCAGATTTTCCTCGGCAGCTCAACCACGGCCTCTACCCGAACATTCGGGATAAGCCTGCGTGCAACATTTTAACATTAAATAGCTATGAACAATTTAAAATTAAAGGAAATGAAAAATCTTATAGCAATATCAGTTGGCATTCTGTTGGCATGCTGCCGCTGTAGCGACGACGATTTCAGCAGCATATACGCCGACCCGTCGAAAAACTCGGAAGCCACGTGCGACAAGCTGATGACCGGAACGTTTTACAACTCCATCACGTTCACCAACCCCGCGCACGACGGCTTTAACTGGGGGCAGCGCATTGGGGTGTTTGCCCAAACTTTTGGGACGCCCAACGCCTCGCCCTACTCGTTCGACTCCTACGGCGCTACTCCGGAGAGCCGGTGGAACAGCTTTTACAACTCCCTCATTACCTTCCGGGCGCTGGAAAACCTGTACAGCAAAATGAGCGACGCAGATAAGGCCGAAAACAGCCTTTTCCTGTGGGTAGCGCAAATTTTCATCTACCACCAGCTGAGCGAAATGCTGGCCGTATGGGGAAGCGTTCCCTACACCGAAGCCTCGACCCTCCTGGCAACGGGCGACATCCAGGCCTCAACGCCAAAGTACGACAGCGAAGCAGACCTCTACAAGCTGATGCTTGCCGATCTGTTCACGCTGAGCGACAACCTGCAAGCTACCTCCTTTTCGGCCGCCGCTACGGGTAAGCTGAAAGCCCAGGACTACATCAACGAGGGAGATATCCTCAAATGGCGAAAGTACGCCAACGCGCTAATCCTGCGGCTGGGCATACGCCTGTCGTCGCAGGGAGCGCTGGTAAGCGAAGGAAAAGCGGCGGTGACCAAAATACTTGGCAACGAAGCGAGCTACCCCCTCCCCGCAGATAATGCCGACATGGTAGCCTACTTTAGCCATGGCGCAGGAGCAGACGCCCTGCAGTTTGAAGACCTTGGCAAAGGAGACGAATCCCGTATACTCGGATGGGCGGCAGCGGCGCACCTTAACCGGATGGTTAACGACAGCGACCCGCGCTTAGAGGTGACCTACGACGCGGCCTACGACACAGCTGGCGTACGACTCGCATGGAAGGGTTTTGACTTCGAGGTAGCCTATGCGGAAGGCGATAACATGACCAACACCGTAAAGGCAAGGTATACCAGAATTGATTCCGCAGGCTTCCTGCAGAAGAATACGAAGATTCCGGCGGTGCTGTTTTCCGCCCCCGAAATATGGTTCCTAAAGGCTGAGGCCTACCAGGCTGGAATTGTTACGGGTAGCGCCGAAGAGGCGTTCAAAAAGGCGGTTGCCCTGTCGGTAGAATTTTACTACAACATCAACGCCGGCTCCACCATCAAAGACCCGCTAACACCTCCGGCGCAAAGCGATATAGATGCGTTTGCCGCCAGCCGCTGGGCGGGGTACAGCTCCAAAGAGGAGGCCATTGCTACCCAGAAGTGGCTGCACCTCGGGTTTCTGCAAGGGCTGGAGGCATGGACGGAGCTGCGCCGCACGGGGCTGCCGCGCCTGACCTACAGCATTGACCAGGGCGCCAACGCCAACGTGGCGCGCGTTGTTCCCAACCGCCTGCGCTATCCCGACAATGAGCGGCTCTTTAACGACGCAAACTGCCCAAAAGTTACCGACGACAAATTTGAAACCGTTTTGCTTTGGGCTAAATCCGACTGGCACGACACCGCAGACTGAAGCAAGCGGCCTTGCTACGCAACAACCTCAACGCCCCTCCACTTCGGCTGGGGGGGCGTTGTTTTTTTGGTTATGTTTTGCACGAAAGCTGCGCGAAAGCTGCACACGCAGATTTTAACGGATTTACGCAGCTGGGGAACCGGAGCGTAGCGGAGCTCGGCGCAGCCAAATGGCTAAAATCTGCGTAAATCACCAAAATCTGCGTCATCTGCGCGCTCCTTCCGCACAAAACCACTCTAACGGGCACTCCCCTCCCCCAGCCTATCCAGATCACGCCAAAACCCGGGGTAGGATTTTTCCACGCTTTCGGCTTGCTCAATGGTTACCTCACCGCTTGCGCGAAGGGCGGCGGTGGCGAGCGCCATGGCCATGCGGTGGTCGCCGTGCGAGTGGACGCTTCCGCCGGTGATGCTTCCGCCGGTGATGAGCATTTCGTCGCCGCGAAGCGCTATCGCCACTCCCAGCGCACCAAACTCCTTTTGCAGGGCAAGCGCGCGGTTGCTCTCCTTGTGCGTCAGGCGCGACGCGCCCTTTACGACGCTCACGCCGTCGCAGCACGACGCCAGCACAGCAAGCGCGGGAAACAAGTCGGGGCAGTCGGTGGCGTCGAAGGTGAAGGCGCTCAGGGGGGATTGCGAAACGGTAACGGCGCTCCGAACGTCGCCGCCGTTGCCGTTGCTGCTGCCGCCATCGCTGCTGCCGTTGCCGTTGCCGCCGCAGGCTTCAATGCAGACCTGCGCTCCGGCTCGCTTTAGCGCCGTCAGCATCTCCCGGTCGGCTTGGGGCGAGGCGAGGCTCAGGTTCTCTACGGTAACGCGCCCCGCAATGGCGCCCGCCACCAGCAGGCACGACGCTCCGCTCCAGTCGCCCTCTACGCTGTAGGAGCACGGCGCGTAGCGCTGCTGCCCGCCGATGCGGAAGACCTCGTAGCGCTCATCATGGGCAACGCTAACCCCAAAGGCCTTGAGCAGCGCCACCGTGAGGTCAACGTATGGGCGGCTCTTAAGGCTGTGCACGTGGAGCGTGGAGGGGTGGAGCGCCAAGGGGAGCGCCATGAGGAGGCCGGTGAGCAGCTGCGAGCTCAGGCTTCCGTCGATGCTCGCCGTGCCGCCCCGCAGCCTGCCCTGCACGCGGAGGGGCAGCAGCCCGCCGGTGGTGGCAACGGTGGCGCCCAAGTCCCGCAGGGGAGCCTCTACCATGCCAATGGGGCGGGTGGCCAGCGAGCCGTGGCCGCTCACCTCAACCGGCTGCGGAAGCAGGGCGGCCACCGGCGTAATCATCCGCGTCAGCAGGCCGGATTCGCCGCAAAAAAGCGACAGCCGCTCCGCGCTGTTGGCAAAGAAGTTGGAGGTGATGAGGAGGCTGCCCTCCTGCTGCCGCACCTGCGCCCCCAGCGCCTGCGCAACGCCCAGCGCGGCTTGCGTGTCGCTGCACAGGGTCAGGTTGCGCAGGACGCTTGTCCCCCTGGCGAGCAACGCGGCGACAACGGCGCGCTGCGCCACGCTTTTGGAGGCCGGCGCAGCAACGCGCCCGTTAGCGGTGGTGTACTTTACTGATTTCGTCATAGATGAGTCGGCTAACCTGTTCTGCGCTGCGGTCGCGGCTGCTCACGAGCATCCACGCCGTTTTTGCGTACAAAAATTTTCGTTTTTCAAACAGCTCTGCCGCAGCCTGCCGGGGGTTGGCGTGCCGCGCCAGCAGCGGGCGCGTGCTGACGTCAATGCGGCTCACGCAGCGCGCGGGCGGCGCGTATATCCAAACAGCAATGCTGCGCTCCTTGAGCAGCTTGCCGAGCAGCGGCTGCGTAACCGCGCCTCCACCGCACGAAATAACGGCTGGCGTCGGGCTTGCCAGGGCTTCCTCTACCACAGCGCGCTCCTGCTCCCTAAAGTAGTCCTCGCCCTTTTCGCCGATAAGGCTTGGGATGCTTGCGCCGCACCTTTCCTCCAGCACGGCGTCGGCGTCCACCGCAGGCCGGCCCAGCATGGCGGCCAGCAGCGGCGCAACGGCGCTTTTCCCCGCCCCCATAAACCCAATGAGCGAAATGTGCTTAGGCAGCGCTTGCGGCAGCCCGACCTTTTCCATGCCCTCCACGTCGGGCTCCATTCCCGTAAACCGGCGGTACGCAGGCGCCCCCTGATGCAGGAGCCACTCCGCGCCGTCGATGAGCTTGCAGCCTGCCCGCAGCGCCTTTTCCCGCAGCGCCGAGCCGTGGTAAACGGCGTCGAAAAGCACCTGCTGCGGCCGGAGCCACGCCTCGTCCAGCACATCTACGCCGTGGCAGAGCGCGCTTACGATGATGTCGGCGCGCGGCGCAATGGCGGCGATTTCGCTCAGCCCGGCGTAGCGGCACCCGATGCTCTCCGCCAGCCGACGGGCTTTGCTCAGCGTGCGGTTGGCAACGGTCACAACGCCGCCTTCTGCGTGCAGCGCGTAGGCGGCAGCGCTCCCCGCGCCGCCTGCGCCGAGCGTCAGGCAGCGCTTTCCGGCAACCGGCACGCCGGCCTTGCGGAGGGCGCCCGGCACGCCAAAGATATCGGTGTTGTAGCAGCACTTTTTGCCGTGCTCCACCAGCAGGGTGTTGCAGGCGTTGAGCGCCTGCACCTCCTGCGCGCGCGCGTCCGCCAGCTGGGCCATGTCGCCTTTGAAGGGCGCGGTGATGTTCATCCCGCTCAACCCCAGCTCGTCAAACAGCGCCGCCGCCTCTTCCGCCGACTGCGCGGCCAGGCGAAAGTAGGCAAAGTCGTCGGCGTGCAGCGGGTAGGCGGCGGCAAACAAGGCCGGGCTTTGGCTGTGCAGCACGGGGGATCCGGTTACGGCAAAAAGCTTCAAGGTTGCAACTTCTTTTAGTGATTTGATGGCCTGTCGATGCTATCGTCAAGCTGCCGAAATATCGCGCTCATGCGCTCTGCCGCCATTTGCCCGGGGGCGGCCTCCATGCCCGGCTCGGGCGAGGCGTAGGTGAACGGCGCGCCAAGGTAGAGGCAGGCCACGCGGGTTATTCTTCCGGCGCTGCCCATGGCAAAGGCCACCAAATTCTCCTCCCCCTCGTAGAGCGATAACACCCTTGCGCAGTCGTTCGCCGAGCGGGCGGTGGTAACCAGCTTCACCACATCGGCGCCCATGCTGCGGCAGTCGGCCACCACCCGCCGCATCTCCGGCGCGCCGGGCGTTTGCTCAAAGTTGTGGTACGATACGATGACCTTGCAGCCGCAACGCTTGGCAAGCTCCACCAGCTCGCTGCGGTAGGCATCGTCCGCCTCCACCTCAACATCCACGTAGGCTGCCCCGTGCCGAACGGCGAATTGCAGCTGCTGCAGGCGCTCGGCGTCGCCCAGCTTTCCCCTGCGGCAGGTGGCAACCGCCGGCGCCGGATAGCGCAGCAGCTGCCCCACCTGCTCCAAATCCAGCTGCATGAGGTCCAGCCGCAGCTCCACCATCGCGCTGCTCCGCACCATGCTACAGCAGGCGGAGTAGCCGGATGCGCCAATGCTGATGCATATCCTGGGGTCTGACACATTTTTCATCGGCATGCTGTTAAATTATTACTGCGGATGCGCTACAGGATTACCACCGTTTTATCCACCGACATCAGGTAGCTCAGCGCCGCAAGCGACATTTCGCGGACTTCGCAGCGGCCTATGCCTACCGGTAAGACTACGTGAATAGCCGTTCCGCTTTTCTTTTTGTCCTTGCGCATGGCGGCGCACAGCGCGGCGTTGGGGACGTCCACAGCGGTGGGCAGGGTGAGGCGCTGCAAAAGGGTTTCCACCCGCTTTTGCTCGCTGTCGCTCATCAGCTTTAGCATCACCGCAAGGTGCGCGGCCTTGCACAGGCCTACGCTTACCGCTTCGCCGTGCATGAGCGCGGCATTTTTTTCGATGGCGTGCGCAAACGTATGCCCGAGGTTGAGCTTGCGCCGCTCGCCCCGCTCGCGCTCATCCTCAGCCACAATGCCGGCCTTTATCTTCACCGCCTCGTACACTATGTGCGCTATCGTTTGCCGGTCTTTTTGCAGCGCCTTTTCCGCATTTTGCTCTATGTAGGCAAAAAGCGAAGCGTCGGCAATCATTGCCGCCTTCACAATTTCCGCAAATCCCGCCACAAACTCCCGCTGCGGAAGCGTCTCCAGGCTCTGCGGGTCGCATATCACCAGCTGCGGCTGCGCAAACACGCCCAGCATGTTCTTGTAGCCTTCGTAGTTCACGCCGTTTTTTCCCCCCACGCTTGCGTCCACCTGCGAGAGCAGGGTGGTGGCCACAAAGCCAAACGGCAGGCCGCGCATGAAAATGGAGGCGGCAAACCCCGCCACGTCGCACACAATGCCGCCCCCCACGCCGAGTATAAACGTCGTGCGGTCGGCCTCCATGCGCACCAGCTCCGAGGTAATGTAGCTGATGGCGGCAAGCGTTTTGTTCGGCTCCCCCGGCTCAATTTCTATCGTTGGAAAAGCGTCGCACAGCGCACCGTAGCGCTTTCGCACGTTGCTATCGGTAACAACAACAACAACGCGCGACGAAGGTAAATACTTGTGGATATTAGCAACATCTTCGCCTATCAGGATGCGTGATCCGTGCAGGTAAATTTCTCTCATAAATTTTGAATTTTAAATTTGAAGCTGAGCGCAGCGAACTCACAAACACCCGAAAACATAAGCTGCTAATTTTTTGAACTACCTGCGCCAAAACGGTAATTTTTTTTGATTTTTAGATTTTGAATTGCTAATGCCAAAACGGTTTATGCTCCGCACGGTCGGAAGCTGCGATTTGTTTTTTTTAGGACGCATTTTTTAGCACGCATTTTTTAGCACGCAGATGGCGCAAATTTTTATGATTTGCACAGATTTTAGCCATTTCTTCAGCTGTCTGAACGCAGCACGCCCCTGTACGCCATTTCGTCGCCATTTCGCAGCGGCGACGCTCTTTTCTGCGGAACATGAGATGTAATTTCTAATTGGGCGGGCAAACCCCGCCCCTACACGACAATTCGTAATTCCTAATTCTCAATTCTCAATTCTCAATTCTCAATTCTCAATTCTCAATTCACCACCGTCCTCCTGCGCCGCCGCCACCCGACATACCGCCGCCTCCGCCGCCAAAGCTACCAAAGCCGCCGGAAGACGACCCGCCTCTGCCCCTTCCGCCAAGAAGAAAGGGGAGGAAAAAGATGGCGTCGCCCACGCCGCCGCCCTTACCGTTACCCTTGCCGTTGTTGCCGCCGCCGCCTTTACGCCCGGAAAGGAAAATGAGCATGAGGACAACAAAAATGGCAAGCGGAATAAGCCCTCCGGGCATGCTCCCCTCGCCGGTTTTGTCTGCCCGGTACTCGCCCGAGGCGTAGGCTATAATGGCGTTCACGGCATTGTCGATACCCGAGTAGTAGTCCCCTTGCCGAAAATGCGGAATCATCACCTGCTCAACGATGCGCTTGCAGTACACGTCCGGCAGCGCGCCCTCCATGCCGTAGCCCGTGCCGATAAACACGTCGCCGTGCTCCTCGCCCCGCTTAGGCTTGAGGAGGATGAGCACGCCGTTGTTCTTACCCTTTTGCCCTATGCCCCACTCCTCGAAAAACACGGGCGAAAGCTGCGCCAGCGCGTATCCGTCCGTATTGTCGATGGCGATGACGTATATTTGGGTAGATGTTGAGTCGTGATAATCGCGCAGCTTACGCTCCAGCGCGGCCTGCTCGTGGGCGGCGAGCGTTCCGGTAAAATCGTTCACCAGCCGGGGCGGCTGCATGGGCTTCGGGAGGCTTTGCGCCAACGCTGACCCTGCGATAAGCAGCGCCGCTAAAAAGCTCCATATTCTCATCGTCCGCGCGCTAAAATTTCACCTCTGGCGCTTTCTCTGTGCCCGGCTCGGCTTCAAAGTAGGCCTTCTTTTCAAATCCGAATATGCCGGCAAAGATGTTGCTTGGAAATCGGCGGATGTAGGCGTTGTACTCGCGCGTAGCGTCGTTGAAGTTTCGGCGCTCCACCGCGATTCTGTTCTCCGTGCCCTCCAGCTGCGCCTGCAGCTCCAGAAAGCTTTGGTTAGCCTTGAGGTCGGGGTAGCGCTCGGCTATTGCCATCAGCCTTCCCAGCGCCGAGCTGACTTCGCTCTGCGCAGCCTGAAACCGTTTGATGGACGCCTCGTCCAACCGCTCGGGGCTGATGACCACCTGCGTTGCGCGGGCGCGCGCCTCCGTCACGCCCTCCAGCGTTTGCGCCTCATGCCGGGCGTAGCCCTTCACGGTCTCCACGAGGTTGGGGATTAAATCGGCGCGCCGCTGATACTGGTTTTGCACCTGCGCCCATGCCGCGTCGACCTTTTCCTGCATGGTGACAGGCTTATTGTAGTAGGCGCACGACGACAGCAGGGCTGCCGACAGCGCTACAAAAGCTAATCGTTTCATTATGTATTGTGGTTTTTGAGAGCACAAATATACATCAATCTTCCAACGAGGCGCTGTTAAAAATTACGAACAAACGCACCGCGCTCGTTCACATTGTGGCAGGGGATGCCCAGCGCGTCGAAGTCGCTCGCCTGCCGGCGGGCAAGGTAGGTGGGCATGGAGGCGTCGATGATGACCTGCTGCGGGCGGTACATGGCCGCTATTTGCCGGGGGCGCAGCCGGCACGACGAGGTGAGGATGAGGTAGTCGACGTCGATGGGCGGCTGTAGCGCTCCGTCCGGCTCGTTGGAGGAGAGGACTTTCACCGTTTTCCCGGCAAAGCGGACAAAGCCCCGGCACACGCCCCACTCGCCGATATCCTCGCGGGAAGCCCGCTGCAGCGATATGCGCTCCACGGCGCTTAGCCCCGAAAAGCCCATGCTGGCGGCATGATTTTTTACGTTGAAGTCGAACGAATTTTCCACGTCCGCGCTATCGCACAGCGCAAATCCCCGGCGCTCGCTCACAAACGAGATGAGCGACACGCTCCGGATGCAGTACACCGCCATGACCCGCTGGCGCTGCTGCCCGTACTTGTGCGCCACGCGCAGCGACAGGCAGGCCGCCAGCAGCGCGAGCGACAGCAGGAGCAGCTTCGCCCGCCTTGTCCACATGTACAGCGCCTGCAGCAGGATGGTAAATACGATTAGCCACGCCTGCAGCGGCGTTATCCAGAAGGCTTCGAGCAGCGCGTGCGGCAAGCTTTCGACAAGGCGAATGAGGAAGTTGAGCGCCGCAATGCAGTAGCCCGTCAGGGTGGCCAGCAGCCAGCCGACAGCCGACGCCCCGGGGATAAAGGCAAAGGGCAGCGTGAGCAGAAAGCCGCCCATGATGGCGGTGGTGGGGATGCTCACCAGCAGGTTGGTGAGCAGAAAGTACGCGGGGAGCTGGTGAAACAGGTAGATGGAGATGGGAAAGGTGCCGATGTTGGCCGCCAGCGAAACCGCCGTGAGCGACCAGATGGCGTCGGGCAGCCAGCGCCGGAAGTGCAGCAAGCGGTAAATGTAGGGCTGGAAAAACAAAATGGACAGCACCGCCGCGTACGAGAGCTGAAATCCGGCGTCGAAAAGGCTGGTCGGGTCGAACACGCAAATCAAAAAGGCGGAGAACGTCAGCGTGTTGTAGCTGTTGGTGCTGCGGCTAAACATGCCGCCAACGGTGAGCACCGTAAACATGATAGAGGCCCGCAGCACCGACGGCGACAGCCCCGCCACCAGCGCGTACACCCAGATGCACAGGATGACGGTAGCGCCCCGCACAGCGCGCCCGTGCTTTCGCCTGTCCAGAAACTTGAGGATGAAGCCGAGTATCATGCTGATGATGCCCACGTGCAGCCCCGAAACGGCGAGGATGTGCATGGCGCCCGCCGCCGAGTAGGACTGCCGCAGGTCGGCGTCCAGCATGGACTTGTCGCCAAGCGTGAGCGCCTGCAGCACCGCCAGCTGCTCGCCCGTAACGCCCTGCTGCGCGTAGTACGCCAGCAGCCGCTTGCGAATATTTTTCGGGGCCGACTTCCACACCGGCAAATTCCCGTGGCTCAGCACGCGGCAGCTGCCCGCGTCGATAAAGGCGGCGGAGAAAATCCCGCGCTTGCGCAGGTAGCCGCCGTAGTCAAATTCGTAGGGGTTTTTTGCCGCAGGGTTGGCGTTGGGCCTGACCCGCGCCACCAGCTTGTCGCCCAGCTGGGGCAAGGCCTGCGCGCTGTCGTTGCGCAGGTAGAGCGTCATCTTTTCGCTCACCTCGCGCCACACGTTTGCGCTGTCGCCGCAGGCAAAGACCTCTACGCTCAGCTTGGCAAACTTCGGGCTTTGCGACGGATCGTCGGTCACCACCGCCGCAACGCAAACGGTTTCGCCGACAGGCAGCGCGCTCTCCTGCTTCGTATTCTGCGTAACGGCAACGCCCACAAAAAACAAAAACAGGTTCGCCGCCAGCCCAAAGCACCAGCGCCACCGGTACGATACGAGGCGATAGTACGCCAGCAGCATCAGCGCAAAAAGGGCGAGGCTCAGCCACGCCGCGCCCAAGCCCGACGGCAGCAGCTGACGCTCCTGAACAATAATCCCCACGCTCAGGGGTAGCATCAGCCGAACAAACGGCGCCGAGCGAAGCCGGTCTATGATTTCGGTGTAGCGCATTTTTAATTCTGAAGTTTGAGGTTTGAGGTTTGAAGTTTGAGGTTTGAGCCTCAGACTGCAAAAGTAGCATGAATTTTTATAGCTGCGCACAAGTGCATAAAAATTAATGAAGAATGGCGCACGGCGCGGATTGTCGGAGCGGTGATTTTTGGGGTTTTGACAGCGCCCGCCTGCACGGGCTGCGAGCACGGGCTGCAAAGCCGCGCCAGCGGGGAGGATGAGATGTTTTGCATACCTTTCCGCTGTAAAAAAAACTTTTTTTACCTCATGTGCGCTTGGGAATCCGGTATTTTCATGTAATTTTGCGTAAAAATCATGCGCTATGCCCTATCTGGAAGAAATAAAAAGCGGCTTAAAGATGCTCAAGCCGGAGCTGGCTGCAAAATTTCACGTTAACGCCATTGCCTGTTCGGCTCCATTGTCCGCAGCGATTTTTCGCCCGCCACAAGCGACATCGACGTCATTGTTGACTTCTCACAGCCGGTAGGCATAGAGTTTATCGACCTTGCCGATTATCTGGAGAGGAGGCTCCACCGAAAAGTAGACCTCGTGTCGAGGGGCGGCATAAAACCTCGCTACTACTCCGAAATAGAAAAAGATATTGTCTATGTCTAACAGAAAGTCAGCGCTATTGCTGCAAGACATCATCGAAAGCGGATAGTGTCCATGATTGATTTATATGAGGATTCATACGATTGATAATCAGCACAGTATTTTGTCTTGAAGTATGCAATGAAATTCTGATTTTCAATTGTTTACGAATTATATCAATCAAACATGGACACCACCAAATATCGAAACGATTAAACTGAAAGTGAACGGGACGGTGGAAAGACAATAAAAATGTGGACTATGTACAATACGATTAGATCATTCTATGAAATTTCTTCTTTCATCTTTGAAGAACAATGGTCGAAAAAAATCAAAGAAGACATAAAAACAAGAGATAAAGAATATATTTTAGGAGTTGATGAAAATGAATATAAAAATTATCTCATCACTGAATATACTCTTGTTCCTTTACATATTTATACGGAAACCGAAACAATAGATGAACCGAAAATTCGCAAAGAAATGATAGAGGAAAGATTGCAACATTATGAAACAGAGGTGTATGAATTTACCATACAATATCAATTCGCAGGTTCACCTATTTTGTTTAGCGTGCAACCTAATCCTTGTACAACGACTACCGCAGAAATTTGTGTTGTAAATGATATTGTTTCTTTTTCTTTCAAATTATATCATAAAAACCCTGATGAATTTCAACGCGAAAAACAATCCATGTACAAAAGAGCATTTACTAACCTTGAAGGAGCAAATAATTTTGCAAATGGATGGAATTGCAAGTTATCAAGCATAGTTGACTCGTATTTTCAGCAACAAAAGCAAAAATATTTAGCAGAAAATGATTTTTTTGCAGCGATCAACGTAAAAGTCAATGAGGATACAAAGTCGGTATTTACTGTACCTGCTGTCAAAAAGAAAACTATACCACAGCCGACAATACCCGAAAACAAAGAGTTTCATTCAGAGCCAACTATGAGTGCAACAATGTATGACGATATTCTAAAAGTAATTTACGATGTAGGTAAAAGTATGGAGAAAAAACCGTCTCTTTACCAAAACAAAAATGAAGAAGGTTTACGCGACCAATTATTATTATTTCTTGAAACTCGCTATGATGCCACCACCGCAACCGGCGAAACATTTAACAGAAATGGGAAAACCGATATTATATTAAAATACGCAAAAGACAACTCTAATTTATTTATTGCCGAATGTAAATTTTGGCGTGGCGCTAGTGAATTTCATAAGGCAATATCACAGTTGTTCGGCTACCTGACATGGAGAGATTCAAAAGCAGCATTGATTTTATTTGTAAGAAACAATGATTTTACAAATGTTCTTAAAACAGTTAAGACAGAAACAAATAAAAATCAATACTTCAGTAAAGAAAATGGAAATAGAGGAGAATCTTCATTCAGCTATGTTTTCTGTTTGCCACAAGACAGAAATAAATCTGTTTATCTGGAAATTATAGCTTTTCATTATGATAAATAAACATAACTTTCGACATCGAGGGCAAATCGTGCCGGTTAATAATGAAACTCCCGTCTTTCAGGCGTTCGGGGTGGCTATTGCGCAGAAAGTCCGCAAGAGATAACCGGAAGTGGAATATGTCCGGGATGTTGTTCCCGTTCTTACTACTGTTCATCATTTTTGAATTTTTAATGATAAACCGCAAAATTGGAGAGGGTTTTCGATGAACAGATTGATTTTAAGGCGTATGGCAGCATGTTGCGCGGTTGTGGCATCATCTTGCTTTCAAACGGAGTACATTGTAACTATTTTCAAATTTTCAACCGCATGAATGCTATATCGAAAAAAAGCGTACCTTTGCAAAAGGTTACACATTTCGTATCTAAATGAAATTTTGTAACTACTCAGGTAGCATATTTCATTGCAAATCACAAAAGTAATAAAAATTCTCCTTGTGAAAACCTTGTGTTCTTTGTGTCTTCGTGGTATTTTTCCAACCACAAAGGAA
>JAIROF010000228.1 GCA_031257655.1 Prevotellaceae bacterium
ACCCTTGCTTCTACTTCTTCTCTTGTCATAAATCAGCAAACTAAAAACAAACTAAAAACAAACTAAAAACTAAAAACTAAAAACTAAAAACTAAAAACTAAAAACTAAAAACTAAAAACTAAAAACCAAAAACTAAAAACCAAAAACTAAAAACTAAAAATCAAAAACCAAAAACTAAAAACCAAAAACTAAAAACTAAAAACTAAAAACTAAAAACTAAAAGTTGCAGCCCCCGCTCGGCGTAGCCAATTGGAAAGAGAGATACACATTTTTCTATTGATATTGTTCCCCTACGGGGAATCGGAGCGAAGCGGAGTTTGGCGTAGCCAATGCACAAAATATACCTGCGTACAGTATATGACATCGCCAAAAACTTTCGGCGACGAAATAGCGACGAAATGGCGCTGTAGAGACGCACGGCGTGCGTCTCAGCGACAGAATAGCGCAGCGGCGCGATGCGCGGTGAGACGCACGCCGTGCGTCTCTACAGCGCCGTGCCATCAACCATAGTAATCATTCAAATCAAAAAAATCCGAGTTCAGACAATTAGAGGAAGATAATAGCGATGAAACGATATTTTTTATTTTTATTGGGCCTGTGGGCGCTACAGGCGTGCTACAGGGAGGAGGCGCTTACGCCGACGCAGCTGGAGTCGGCTACGTCGAAATTCGATTTTCCGCAGGGCGCAGCGCCTGCCGATAGCGCCATAGCGGAAATTTACGGGCGATACGGCGTAAAGCTCATCTACAAGGCGTTTACGCAAAGCGATGTAGACCGCGCGTGGAAGTCGCCCGAGGGCGCGAGCTTCGTCAGCACGCGGTGCGAGTGGAGCTACTTGGACGAAAAGACGCAGCTGAAAGCGGCCATCGACGTCCTGAAAGAAAGCGTGTTCGGCCTGCTGCCCGACGCTGTGGTCAAAGCGGGGCTGCGCGCCTGTCCCTACCTCTATGTTGTCGAAAATATTCGCTACGCCGCCGTTGGCAGCAGCGGGGAGCAAATGTCCGTCTACCCCACCAAGGGGCTCGACAGCTGGATGGTCAGCGTGGCGCTCGGCTACCGGCAGCCGGACAGCTATTCGATGCGCGTGGTTTACCCGGCGCAGATTATGTGCGAAATATTTGTGCACGCCTACGCCGAAGGCGCCATGACCATGCCTCCCGAGTTTTTTGCGGGGCTTGATGCGCGGGGAGCAACGCTCAAATCGTACAATGCGGCCGTTGCGGCAGGCCCCGGAACGCCGGACTACGAAAACTACTGGGCGCGCAGGGGATTTCCGCCCTTTGTGTCGTCAATAGGCAGAATTTTCACCGGGCCATCGCAAAGCAGCTGCGCCGTTACCGCCAACATCATGCCGCCGCTGACGGAGGATACGCGCGAAATAGCGCAATTTTTCCTCTTCCTGTGCCTTGACAACCACTGGGAAGAATATTTTGAGCCGGACAATATCTTTGATGATTGCCCTAAGCTCAAAGACCGGCTGTACCTCTTCCATAGCCGCATGGAGGAGGAGTACGGCGTAGACTTTGAGGCCATCCGCAGCAAGCTCTACGAGGGCGCAACGATGGATAAATCGCCAACCCGGTATGCCAACAAGGAAAATGCAGGAGATTTCACGTTCATCTATGGAGATTATTAGTACTGTTTATGAAGAAAATAATTTTTATCGTCGCGCTGTGCGTATTTTACGCCGCCGGAAGCGCCGCATCGTTTGCCCAAGAAAAGATGCCCCCGGAGGGGTGGCAGCACAAATCGTTTGAATTTGACAGCGTGTATGGCGCAGGCGTAAACAGCGCCTACCGCCTCCTTAAGGGGCGAAAGCCTGCAAAGACCGTAACCGTGGCGCTGGTGGGCTATGGCATGGACGTGGAGCAGCGCGACCTGACGGGCGCTATATGGAAAAACCCCGGGGAAAAGCCCAACGGCAAGGACGACGACAAAAACGGCTATGCCGACGACCTCCACGGGTGGAATTTCCTGGGAACGCCCGACGGAAAATCCCTCAACAGGCTTTCGCGGGTGGGCGACCGCGAATTTTTTCGCCTGAAAGACAAGTACGCCCGCTACATTTTTGTGGGCGGCAAGTGCTATACGCTGGATTCGCTGGCGCAGCAGGTGATGCAGGTGGCGCCGCCGGACAACCGCGCGGAGTTTGACTACTTCCGAAACGTGGTGCTGCCGGAATCGCCGATTGGCGGGCGATACGTGGGGGTGATGTTCGCCAAAATGGTGGTCGCCTTTGTGCACGACGCCGACAGCGCGCTGCGCCAAAAATACCCCGGAAAAACGCTGACAAAGCGCGACTTTGAGGCGGTTTACGACGGCTTTTCGCCCGATACGCTGACAAACTACTTCGCCGGCTCCGTGCAGCTCCTGTTCATGAGCGTTGGCCGCGAAAGCTGGGATGCCGTGCGGCAATTTGCCGATACGGGATACGTGCAGTACCAGCAAAAAAGCTACGAACGCCGGCTGCGCAACACCTTTCTGGGCGAACGAAAGTATATCGGCGACAATCCCTACGACATCAACGACAGGCGCTATGGCAACAGCAACCTCGCGTCGGCCAACGCCGGGCAGGGCGTTGCGCTCGCAGCCCTCATCGGCGCCCGGCGCAGCAACGGCGTGGGCATAGACGGCGTTGCAGAGCAGGTGAAAATCATGTCCCTGCGCGTTGACGCAGACCTCTACGGCGAGCCCTACATGAAGGATATGGCGCTCGCCATCCGCTATGCGGCAAGCAACGGCGCCGACATTATACAGCTGGGCAAAACCAACGCCATCTACCCGCAGCCCTGGTCAGCGTGGGTGGACGACGCGCTGCGCTACGCCGAGCAAAAGGGTGCGCTGGTGGTAATCCCCATGATGGACTTGTCGTACAACCTCGACAACAAGCCCTTTTACCCCATGCGGCGCACGGACGGCGGCGAGCTCTCGAACGTCATCACGGTGGCCGCCTCCGACGCCGGCGGAAACCCCTACCGGACGGTGAACTTCAGCAATACCGCCTTGGACATTTTTGCCCCGGGCGTGGCCATAAAAACGGTAGCCCCCGGTGCGCAGTCCGCTAAGGCGGAGGTGGGCGGCAAGGGCGGTAAGCAGGTAGGCGTTTTTGAGTCGGCGGAGGTCATCAAATCGGCTGCCCGCGAGGAGGAGGAGGGCTGCGCCATCGCCTCCGGCTCCGAGCTGGCGGCGGCCATCGTGAGCGGCGTTGCGGCGCTCGTAAAGAGCTACTACCCCAAAATAGCCCCCGCCGAAATGCGCAAGCTCCTGATGGATACCGTAACGCCGCGCAACGACGCGGAGGTCGAAAAATCGTTTGTTATCTACAACAACGGCGTGCCGGGGCGACAGGTTAAGGACGTTTTTATGTTTAAGGATTTGAGCGTATCGGGCGGCATACTTAATGCGGAAAAGGCGCTGACGGAAGCCGAAAAACGGTACGGGAAATGATTAAAAAAACACAGCATGAAAAAAATACAAAAGCTTTTACTATGCGGCGGCCTGCTGAGCGGCTACGCCGCGTGCGGACAGGTTCAGCGAAAAACCGATACGGTGCCGTTTGAGGTAGCGCACGGCAAATTTATTATAGAGGCCACCATCAACGGCAAGCCCGCGCGGCTGATTATGGACACCGGCGGCGTTACCACGCTCACGTCCGACACGGCAAGCTACTACGGCGCTACGGTGTCGGGCGCCGGCACGTTTGCCGACGTGAACAATGCGCGGCTGAGCTTCGGCACAGGCGCGGTAGACCACCTGCGCATCGGGAATTTGCTGGTTTGGGAATCCGCCAACATGGCGATAGTGCCCAACAACGGCTTTTTCCGCTCCCTCGGCGTAGTGGGGACTGTGGGCGGAGAAATATTTCAGGCCGTATGCCTCACCATCGACAAGCGCAGCCGGCGCCTTACCATCACCTACCCCTATCGTCCGAAGGGCATATCCCGCTCCAGCGGTACGCCGATGGCGCTGGGGCCGTACGTGCAGCCCAGAGTCCCCATGACCGTAGGCGGCAGGAGCGTGAGCGTGCTGTTCGACACCGGCATGTCGGGCTTCCTCGCGCTCGGGCAGCAGGATTACGCGGCGGTAAAGCCCTCGACGGAGCTCCGGCAAGCGGGCTACGGCTTCATGCACGTGGGGATAGGCGGAATTAAAAGCGCCCGGAAGGACAGCCTCTACAAGGTCAGCGTGCCGGCGATGATTGCGCCCGGCGGAAAGGAATTTCGCAACGTGGGCGCCGTCGTTCTTCCGCAGCCGCAGACCATTGTGGGGCAAGACCTGCTCAGCTACGGGCGGGTGATGCTCGACTACCCGCGCGGGCTGTTCTACTTCTTCCCGTACGACGATGAGCCGGTCGACATGGAGGCCTCGAGCAAAATCTGGAATGTCAAAATACTGCCCGTGGGCGGACATTTTGAAATTACGGCAACCCTTGGCGCCTGCGACTTCCAAACCGGCGAGCGCGTGTGGAACATCAACGGCGCCGACCTCGCCGCCGCAGCGCCAAGCGAGCTGCGCATTAATGAAATATTCGCCTCCATCCCCGGCGATACCGCATGGATACTTGTGGGCAGCGACGAAAAGCAGCTGCGCAAGGCGCCCATCCGAAAGCTATAGGCGGTGCGCTGTAGAGACGCACGGCGTGCGTCTCACCGCGCATTGCGCATCTGCCCCCGTCCGCCCCGTCCCGTAGGGACGGAATGTCGGTAGAAAACGAAATGTCCCCCGTCCGCCCCGTCCCGTTAGGGACGGAATGTCGGTAGAAAACCATTGCTGTGCTCAAAGTACAGGTTATGTGGCTAATTCTTTTTTTGAGGTGCTATGAAATTTTGTAGCCTAAAACCGACAACAAGCCGTATTTGGCATCCTTTTTCGGATAGTAATAAATGCCGTGCGCAACGCGCATCAGCACGCCCGATTTTTGCAGCTTGCCAAGCGCCAAGCGAATGGCATCTGCCGTTCCCAATGCAGCAAAATCATCAGCAAAAAAACAATTTCCCATGCTTGCTTTTTAACATCTTGCTTTTTGTCTGATACTCAGTGTTTTCCATGTGTGATTTCTTTCTTATTCAGACACAAATGTATGATAAATTTGTGTCTGATTTTGGCTGCAAAAACACTACTTTTTTTGAAAAAACAAGGGTGTGGAAAAAATCCGCTAATTCTTTTTTGGGATGATGTCTTTATGCTATTGGCGCAAAGATACATTTTATTGATTATTATGCATTTATAATCTTTTGGCGAAATTGATACCTGTTTGATTATCTGCCAATTAGAGTTCGTATCAGTAGCGCATGGAGGCTATCCTTATTTTCATCCCCACCACATTCTCCACGTGGTGGGTATGCGGGAACATGTCCACGGGCTGCACGTCGGTAACGTCGTACATTGTCGACAGGATTGCCATGTCGCGAGCCTGCGTAGCGGGGTTGCAGCTGACGTAAACTATGCGCTGCGGCTGCGCCTTCAGCAGGGCCTGCGCCACATCGGGGTGGACGCCGGCGCGTGGAGGGTCGAGAATGGCCACGTCGGGGCGGCCGTTCTGCGCAACGAAGTCGGCGGTGAGAACGTCTTTCATGTCGCCGGCGTAGAACGCGGCGTTGCCGATGCCGTTGAGCCGCGCGTTTGCGCGGGCGTCGTCTACCGCTTCCTTTACGTACTCCACGCCCACCACTTTTTTTGCGCTCTTGGCCACAAAGGCGGCAATGGTGCCCGTGCCGGTGTACAGGTCGTACACCACTTCGCTGCCGCTCAGCTGCGCAAGGTTGCGCACAATGCAGTACAGCTTGTACGCCTGCTCGGAGTTGGTCTGAAAGAACGATTTTGCGCCAATCTTGAACCGCAGCCCCTCCATTTCCTCCGCTATGTAGTCGCGTCCGGCAAAGCGCACCACCTCCTGGTCGCCAATGGCGTCGTTGCGCTTGCCGTTCACCACGTAGAGCAGCGAGGTGACGCCGGGAAACGAGCGCTGCAGGTGCTGCATGAGCATGGCGATGCGCTCCTCGTCGTTTTTGTAAAAGACGACAATCACCATCAGCTCGCCGGCGCCGGAGGTGCGTATGATGAGGTTGCGCAGCAGCCCGGTTTGCGCCCGCAGGTCGAAAAACTCCAGCCCGTTGTCCACCGCAAATTTCTTGACGGACAGCCGTACCTCGTTCGAGGGGTCGGCCTGCAGGTAGCACCGCTTAACGTCGAGCACCTTGTCGAACTTGAGGGGGATGTGAAACCCCAGCGCCTGCGGGTCGCAGAGGGGCGCGCCGGAGGCGACCTCCTCCGGGGTCAGCCAGCGCCTGTGCGAAAAGGTAAACTCCAGCTTGTTGCGGTAGAAGGTGGTTTTTTCGGCGCCGGCTATGCTGTTGACCCTGAGGTTGCGGAAGTTGCCAATGCGCGCCAGCTGCTCCTCCACCTGCCGCTGCTTGCAGCGGAGCTGCTCGGGGTAGGGTAGGGGTTGCCACCGGCAGCCGCCGCAAACGCCGTAGTGCGCGCAAAACGGCGCCACGCGCTGCGGCGACGGCCGAACAACCCGCGTAACGTACCCCTCCATAAAGCTGCTGCGCCGCCTGCTTACCTGCACGTCTACCACGTCGCCGGGTACGGCAAACGGAACAAACAGCGCCACCCCGTTGACCCGCGCTATCGCTTTGCCCTCCGCCGCTACATCGGAAATGGTGACCTGCTCCAAAAGAGGAAGATTTTTTTGCTTCATGCCTGCAAAAATACGTATTTTAATTGAGAATTGAGAATTGAGAATTGAGAATTAGGAATTAGGAATTAGGAATTAGGAATTAAGAATTTGGGGGTAGCGTCATAAATTGTAAGAAGCAAAAAACCTAATTTTAACGGTTCTACCGTTATTTGCGTGAATGTCATCTAAATGATTGAATTTCTGCATATTATGCAGTTAGACCTCACCCCCGGCCCCTCTCCAAAGGAGGCTGTGTGAAAAATATTTTTATGATACAGATGACGCGATTGTACATATTTTTGCAGATAAATACAAATACTGACTTCGGCGCCATGTATTTACAAG
>JAIROF010000081.1 GCA_031257655.1 Prevotellaceae bacterium
CTTTGTTCCTTTGTGGTTGGAAAAATACCACGAAGACACAAAGAACACAAGGTTTTCACAAGGAGAATTTTTATTACTTTTGTGATTTGCAATGAAATATGCTACCTGAGTAGTTACATGCTGAGAATTGCCTTGCCGGTCGCCGGAAGGCAATTCTTTTTTTGAGTTAAGAACTAAGAACTAAGAGTTTGCTGATGCCAGCCAAACTCTTAGGAAATATATCAACAATGGCGGTCGCGGCACGCCACGACCCTACACAAATCGACCATTTTTGGCGGTCGCGGCACGCCACGACCCTACACAAATCGACCATTTGTAGGGTCGTCGCGTGCGGCGACCAAAAAACCTCGTCCTGCCGGATTGCAAATTCGGCAGGACGAAGCGAGGCGCGAGCGCGCTCCGGTCGAAATGACGGGCGCTGTTGGAAGGGAGGGGGAGGAGGCGGGGCGATTGGGGCTACGCCACTCCATGTTGCTCGTCCTCACGCACGGTAGGAACGCAGCGCCGAAGAGCGCTACGATTGATTTTTCGGCAGCGCCGAAATAATGGCTAAGTTCTGAAATAATTGTTGTACTTTTGCGCTTGTAGCATTTTGTATTCTGGTCATACAATGCAAAGCCGCCAATTTTCAGCGGATTGCCAACGCGAGGTGCTACTTTTTTCATTACTAATCAGCAACTTTTATAGCGCTTGCGAGAACTGAGTAAAACATACCTGCTCCTGTGCCCGCTGCTTGCCGCAGCCCTCTCTGCGCCTGCGCAGGGCGGCGTAACCTGTGCGCCCCAGCGGATAGCGTTTACGGAGCGCGTGGCGGTTGGCGAGGCGTCGCCGTCGCGGAGCTTTACGATCACGGCAAACGGCTTTGACGGCGACGTCATCGTGCAGCCCGGCTCTCAGGTGCAGGTATCGGCGGACGACAGCGCCTATAGCCGCAACCCTATTGCGATACCGGCACAGGCGCTGGCCGGGGGAACGGAAATCTACGTGCGCTTTGCCCCCAGCTGCAGCGGCTTTGCGGATAGCGCGGTTACCTCCTCCGTCATCCTCCTCAACCGGCGCAACGAGCTGCTGGGAAGCGTGGCGGTAGCGGGCGTTGTGCGGCGGGAGGAGGCTACGGCGGGCGGGCTGACCTTCAAGTTTGCCACGCTCAACGCCGCGTGGCTCGGCTGCCCCAGCTACGGGCCAAGCAACGAATCGCTGCAAATGGCCAACGTGGCGACCCTCATCAGCGGCGTAAACGCCGATGTGGTGGCGCTGCAGGAGGTGACCAACGCCCCCGCCAAAAGCCTCGACACCGTGCTGAGCCACCTGGGCAGCGCATGGGGCGGGCACGTGGCGCCCTACTCCCCGGCGAGCTGCGCCCAGAGCGAAGCCATTGTTTACAAAAAAAGCCGCATCGCCCTCGCCGGCGCGCCCAGCCTCATGAGCGAGGCCGGAGCGCACGAGGCGTGGTCGAGCGGGCGCTACCCCGTGCTGTTTCCCCTTGAGCTGAACGCCGGCAACCGCAGCATTCCGGTCGCGCTGGTCAACCTCCACGCCAAGGCGTACAGCGACGCCGACGGCTACAGCCGCCGGACGGAGGCCTCGCGCGGGCTGAAGGCGCTGCTCGACGCCAGCCCATACGCGGCGCAAAACCTCTTGGTGATGGGCGACTACAACGACGATGTTGACCGCTCCACCTACAACGGCCTGCCATCGCCCTACAAGAACTTTGCAGACGACACCCTTTGCTACCGCTTCCTTTCGGGCCAAATCCCCCGAAACGGCGCGCTGATAGACCACATCATGGCCTCCGACGAGCTGCTGCCGTTTTACGTATCCGGCAGCGCGCAGCTCGAGGGCGGCGTGGCGGGCGGCATTCCGGGCTACGACACCACCACCTCCGACCACCTCCCCGTGAGCGCAACCTTTGCCTTTGGCAAGCAGCGGCAGGAGCTGCCCGTGGCCGACCGCTACGCCGTGCTGCTCGGCGACCTGAGCCTCGAGCTGCCCGCCTACGGCGACGGCAGCCTGCCGCTGCGCTACGCCATCGACAGCGGCGTGGTGGCGTCGCTAAAGGGCTACACGCTCACCCTGTTCGATACGGGAGCGGTGCGCATGGTGGCCTGGCAGCTGGGGAATGCGGCGTTTGCGCCGGCCGCCAAGTTTTTTTACGTGCAGGCCACCGCCCGCAGCGTAGCCCCCAAAATCCTTGCCCAGCCCGAAGCGCAGCGCGTGGCGCTGCGCGAAAGCGCCCTCTTTACCGTGCAGGCAACGGGCACGCACCTCCGCTACCAGTGGAAAAAAGACGGACGAGAGATAGCCGGCGCAACCGCGTTTCGCTACGCCATTGGCAGCGCCGCCAGTAGCCACATTGGGCGCTACTCCTGCGCGGTGAGCAACGACATGGGCAGCGAAGAATCGCAGGCCGCTCCGCTCTGCGTGAATACGGTATGCCCCGCCACAGCTGCGGCGCACAAGAGCGCCGCCGAGCGCCGCCTCAAAATCTACCCCAACCCTGCGCGGCAAAGCTTTTCGGTCGAAAGCGCCGCCGGAAGCATTGCCTCGCTGCGCGTGTGCAGCGCCGCCGGCGCGCTGGTTTACGAGCGGGCAAACCTGCGCAGCGCAGCGCTCACCGTCCCCACGCCGGGCTGGAGCGCCGGAGTTTACGTGGTGACGGTCACCTCCGAAAGGGGGGAAAAGGCGGTCGGAAAAATTCTGATCGCAACACCTAATTTTTAAATCACAACCCCAATCATAATGCTTTTACTGGAAAATATTAACGACGTAGATAAGCACAAAAAGAAGCAGCTCATCTGCAAGGGCTGCGAAAATCACTGCACCATTAGCCGCTTTGAGTTCGACAACGGCAACGTGTTCTTTGGCGGCAACAAGTGCGAGCGCATCTTTTCGAGCAAGGGAAAGAAGGTCGAAAAGGGCTTCAACCTGCTCCGCTACAAGAACAGCCTGCTGTTTGGGAGCGCCGCAACCGTGCGCGCAGACTTCGACGCCCTCACCATCGGCATACCGCGCGCGCTCAACGTGTACGAAAACTTTCCGTTCTGGAGCGCGCTGCTCACGCAGTGCGGCGTTAGCGTGGTGCTCTCGGCGCCCTCCACCATGGCGCTCTACGAAAAGGGCATGGGCACGGTGATGAGCGACAACATTTGCTTCCCGGCAAAGCTGGTGCACGGGCATATCTTTGACCTTGCCGAAAAGAAGGTGGACAGGATTTTCATGCCGATGGTATTCCGCGAAAAGGAAGCCGCTCCGGCGCACAACACCTTCAACTGCCCCATCGTAACGGGCTACGCCGAGGTGGTCAAGAGCGCCATCAACCCCAAGAAGCGGTGGAACATCGGCGTAGACGCCCCCACCGTGACCTTCCGCGACGAGGCGCTGCTCCGCGCGGCCTGCCGGGCGTACATCGAATCGCTCCGCGAGTTCCGGCTCAAGGTCAGCCCCGCGCGGTTCAACCACGCCTTTGCCGAGGCGCTCGCGGCGCAGCGCGCCTTTAAGGAGGACGTCCGCGTAAAGGGGGAGGAGGTCATCCGGCAGTCGCTGAGCGAAGGCCGGCAGCTGATGGTGCTGGCGGGAAGACCCTACCACGTTGACCCCCTCATCAACCAGCAAACGGCGGAAATCCTGACCGAGCTGGGCGTGAACGTGATAACCGAAGACGTGCTGCCCAGCGTGGAGAACGAAAAAACCGACCTCTACCTTTCGCAGTGGGGCTACCCGGCGCGCATCACCAACGCCGCCAAGTGGGTCGCCCGCCAGCCCTCCAACGTCCGCATGGTGCAGCTCAACTCGTTTGGCTGCGGCCCAGACGCCATCATCACCGACGAGGTGAAGGAGGTGCTCCAAACCGCCGGAAAAAACAACAACCTCATCCGCGTGGACGAAATCAGCAGCACCGGCTCCATTCGCCTCCGCCTCCGCTCGGTGGTGGAGTTTGCCCGATACTCCAGCCAAAAGCTACGCCCCAGCGGAAAGCTGCGCAAAACAACCAAGCTCTTCATGCCCGAAGACCAAAAGCGCACCATCATTGCGCCGCTCTTCTCCGACATCTACTCCCGCATATTCCCGCCCCTGTTCAAGCTGGGCGGCTACCGCCTCCACACCCTGCCCGTGACCGACGCGCAGGCCGTTGACGAGGGCATGCACCACGCCAACAACGAAATCTGCTACCCCGCCATCACCGTCATTGGCGACGTGATAAAGGCGCTCAAGTCGGGCGAATTTGATTTGGCCAACACCGCCGTGGCCATCACCCAAACGGGAGGGCAGTGCAGAGCGTCGAACTACCTGCCGCTGATAAAAAAGGCTATGGTCAACGCCGGATTTGAGAGCATCCCCGTGGTGTCGGTCGCCGTGGCCACCGGCCTGCACGAGCAGCCGGGGTTCAGCATCCCCTGGAGAAAGCTTATCCGCCCGTTCTTAGCCTCCATCATCTGCGCCGACGAGCTGTCAAAGATGCACTACGCCACCGTATTCCGCGAAATCAACAAGGGCGAATCGCGCCGCCTGCTCGACAGCTACATGGACAAGCTGGAGAAAACCGTTGAGGCCGGCGGCAAGCCCAGGCGCATCTACCAGCTCCTCGATCAGGCGGTGGCCGATTTCAACAGCGTGCCCGTGCTGCAAGGCGCCTTTGCAAAGGTGGGCGTTGTGGGCGAAATATACCTTAAGTACAACGCCTTTGCCAACCTCAACATCGTCGACTGGCTCAACAACCAGGGCGTGGAGGTGGTGGTGCCGTCGCTGCTCGACTTCTTCATTCAGGACTTTGTCAACTTCGACGTGAACAAAAAGGCCCACCTCGACACGCGCACCCTTAAGGGCAAGCTCGTGGGCTACCTGCTGCGCCGCTACCTGAACCGCTACTTTCGCCGCGCCGAAAAGATATGCCGAAGCTTCCGCTTCCACCGCCCCAAGCACAGCATCGACGAGCTGGCGCTGCAAGCGTCGAAAATTGTGAACCTTGCCCACCAGTACGGAGAGGGCTGGCTCATCCCGGGGGAGATTAGCGCCTTTGCCGCCGAAGGCATCCACAACGTGGTGAGCCTCCAGCCATTTGGCTGCATCGCCAACCAGATTATCTCAAAGGGCGTGGAGAAGCGCATGAAGGACAACTACCCAAAGCTCAACCTCCTATTCCTCGACTTCGACGCCGGCACCAGCGAAGTAAACGTCTTCAACCGCCTCTACTTCATGGTAAAGGCCGCTAAGGAGGAGGCGAATGCTAATTAATTGAGAATTGAAAATTGAAAATTGAAAATTAGGGATTGTCGCGTAGGGGCGGGGGTTGCCCGCCCTTTGAGAATTAGGGGCGGAGGCATACCCTGCCCTGCCCTGCCCTGCCCTGCATCTTGGCCATCATCGCGATAGCTGCGCCAAAAAAGCAGCAGCAGCCGCTGTAGCTGGCCTGCATACGGACAATCGCGTGCCGCCCTGTGCAAAATTGCACGCCTGCGTTCAATTCTCAATTCTCAATTCTCAATTCTCTTCCCGCTCTTTCCGCCCGAATAATGCGTTGATGCTGTTTGAGGTATTCGCATTTTTGTTTAAAGAATTTTTTTTACTACTTTTGCGCCATTAAATCATTTTGTAATGACACACCTATCAGAGTTGAGTGCGCGGTTGCAAAAAGCAACGGCGGTAAAGTATGCTGTAGCGGCGGCGGCGGTGCTATTTGTTTTTAGCTTCCCATTTGCGAATAAGTTTTCTATTTTTACGCTGTGGCTGCTTGCCTTATCGGCCATTACGACATTTTTGGCGTATAGAAAGCTTAACTTTAAGGTTATATACCTCTTTCCGCTGCTATTCTTTGCATTTCGTATGCTCAGCTTAGCATTTTCTCCGCCCGATATTACCTTCAAGCATATTGAATACTGCCTGTCGCTGCTGCTTATGCCGGCGCTATTTTCGCTGGTTCGGCTAACGCAGGCGCAGGTGCAGTGGTTTTTGCGCGGCGCTTTTTACGCCTTGCTTATTGCCGTAGCGGTGTGCTGGCTTGTCTTCTTGCGCTACATCGCATCTTCGGAGCAAACGTTTCTTCAGGTATTTAAAGACCCAAAGGCGTATTCCGCTTTTTTCTTAGGCTCGACGCTATTTTGGCACTCCTCCTTTATTTCCATAAGCCTGTCCGCTATCATACCTGTTGCGTTTTACCTGCGCGCAAGGGCGTCCATCAAGCCGCTGCTAATGTGGGTTGCCGTGCTCCTGTCCGCTACGTTTATACTCCTTACCGGCGCGCGCATAGGCGTGGTGGTAAGCGGCCTTACGCTGGCGCTAAGCTTGGCGTACTACCAGAGATACATTCCGTGGATTTCCAAAATTGGGGTATTGCTGGCCATCGCCGTTGTGGCGCTTTTCGCCTATTTTTCGCCATACACCATTACCTCCGACACCCCCCGGACAAACCTGCGCTCGCTGGGGATGCGCGTGATTGCCGAAAAGCCCGCTTGCGGCTCGGGGGTGTACAGCATGCACCGCTACATTACCTCCGAAGAAACCGCAGAAAAATATAACGCCCACTACGGCTACACGTTCAACCATTTTCACAACACCTTCATTGACGAAACCGTGCAGTTTGGCTTGGTTGGCGGGCTGCTGATGGTGGCTTTTTTTGCAGGCGTCGCTTTTTTGGCCATCCGAAAAAAAGACTTTTTGCTCATGGCCTTTCTGGCAACCTACCTGCCTTTTGCCTACGTAGAATCCCTCTTTATGTCCGTAAAAGCCATCATGCCCTTCATGTTCTGGTTTTGCTTTTTGGTCAGCACGCAGGAGGAGAGGAGGAAATTGAGAATTGAGAATTGAAAATTGAGAGTTGAGAGTTGAGAATTGAAAATTGAGATGGCATTATGGTAAGCATATCCGCCGTTATTATCACCTTTAACGAAGAAAAAAACATTGCCCGCTGCCTGCAATCGCTACAGGGAGCTGCCGATGAGGTTATTGTGGTAGATTCCGGCTCAACCGATCGAACGGAGGAAATTTGCCGGCAGCATGGGGTGAAACCCATATACCAAAAGTGGTTGGGGTACGGTGCACAGAAAAATTTTGCAAATACTTTTGCCCAATTTCCTTATATCTTGTCGCTTGATGCAGACGAAGCCTTATCCGATGCGCTTAAAAAATCTATCCTTGAAATCAAGCAAAGTAGTAGCCTTGTCGATGCATACTCGGTAAACAGGCTGACCTGCTACTGCGGGCAATGGATTAAGCATTGCGGATGGTACCCCGATACAAAAATCAGGTTGTGGAAAAAAGAAAAAGCTACATGGAGCCTTGAGGAGCTACACGAAAAAATTATTCTCGACCCCAATGCTCCTATTCGACACCTTAAAGGCGACTTGCTGCACTACTCCTACTACAGCGTTAGCGATCATATTTTGCAGCTCGATAAGTTTACGGAGATAAGCGCTCGAGAATATGCCAAAAAGGGCAAAAAAATATCGGCGGGGAAGATTATCTATAAAGCGGCGTGGAAATTTATCCGGGATTACTTCATAAAGCTTGGCGTGCTGGATGGCTACTATGGCTTCGTGATATGCGCAATTTCGGCATTTGCTACGTTTACAAAATATGTAAAGGCAAGGCAGCAGGCAAAAATGAGTAAAGCTATACACGGTTTCACTTGTTGAAGTAAAAGGTTGCGCTACAACCAATATCAGACATGCTTAGAAAATATTTATTTTGCATTTTAACCTTTTTTAAGATTGACGAAAAACAACGATGTATTATACACAACACTCCTGCAAGAAAACTGAAAAGTTAAAATTTAGCATCCTCATTCCATCATGGAATAATATCGCTATGCTGCGTTGCCGTATCGGCAGGAGCCGACATTATTTCATCCTGTGCTTACTCCAAATTTTTCTTTGACCAGCTCCCAAGCCTTGCGCGGATTGTAGTCAATATCGCTGCGAATGACCGAAAAAATATTGTTCACATATTCGTAGTCAGAGAGTTTTTTTTCCATATTTAGAATGAATTGTTTGTCGGTTGGATAAGCGTATCCGGAAAATTTGTAGTGTTCGCTACAACAGTAAAGCAGCTTTTCAATATCGAAATCAAGGTGGGTTAATGCCCAATACATATCGAACAAATCGCGCCCTTTCTTGCGTCCGTAAATAGCTTTGTATTTCGTGCTTAATAGCTCTTCGAGGGGGTAAGTGGTAATAGCGCACCTGCCCGAAAACCAGCCGTTTTGCACTTCAAAAGGAATTTCCTGTAAGCCGAGAATATTCAAGTGTTCGCGCGTGTTGATTTCAATTTTCAGCCGCATTGTTTCTATCGGCGGAATTTCGGTTTCAAAGTGATAAATCGCTACATTGTTATGCAGCTTTTGTTTCACCACCCTTTTCTGGCCTAAAAACGAGAGGACTTCTCTAATCCGTTTCAGCACAGGGCTTATCGGCTCGTGGCGAAGTTGCACCAAATCAATATCTTCGGAATACCGCACCTGCGGACGAATAAAAAGCTTGTGCAGCGCCGTGCCGCCGCGAAATGCCAGCTGTTCACGGAGTAAATTGTCGCTGTATATCGCTACGAGCGATCGGGAGATAACCAAATCCTGCTCAACTTGCGAATTTTTCCAGGGACATTCTTTTTTCCACTGCTCTAAAAATACTCTCGGTATCATAAATCAGGGGCTATTTCGGTGTTAACAATGATGCGCCACTTCTTGTCAATTTTCCCACGATTTGCTTTCAGCGGCGAAAGTGGAACAGGGAAAGTTGCCCTTTTGGCTAAAATTTTTTCCAGACAACCCGTAAGATGCTGCCCCTCGGTAAAATTTTCCAGAATGTAGCCAAGCCGCTGAATATTAGCAGAGATAGTATTGCAGGCAGCCATTTTTTTCAGCGCCGAAATTTTCATTGCCTCGTGCAGCTCCTGCAAAACGGTGGTAATATGGTCAAGTCCGAAGCGGCGGATTTGGTCGAGCAAGTCGAAAGCCGTCAGCTCGGGCGACGACACGTTGAAATAGCCTGCCTCACCCTTCTTTTGCGCAATCCCCTCCGCTATCAGCTCCTTTTTGCTGATAAAATACAGCGGCATCTGCCGGTTGACAATGCTTCGGGGAGCAGGATATTGCGCGAAAACATACTCTGCTGCCGGCGCCTGGTGGGCTGCGCCATGCAGTGAGGCTGCCGTAAGCAACCCCACATAGTATGGCTTGCCGAGCGACTGCATCAAGTGGTGGATATATGAGTACATCGGCAGCTCGCCAAATTGCCGGCAGCTCGGTGGAAGAACGGCATAAAATCCTTCGCGAATTTTTTTTATCTTCTTCTTTCGTAAAAGGCGATACAACCCCTGATTAACTGCCGCATCGGACAAACGAAATTCTTCTTTCAGCTCATTTACAGTAAAGGAAAACTGCCAATGAGACAAAAGCGTATTTGTAAAATCATTCCAATCCAGCTGAAACTTTTCCATATCTTTTTATTAGTGTAATATTGCAAAATATTACGATATTCGTAGTAATGCGCAAAGCGAAAATAGCTACTTCTGTCCGCAAATTTTCAGGGCGCCACACGGATGCTTTCTGCGGTGGTAGTGTCATAAATTGTAGGGAGCGAAAAACCTAATTTACTCACTCGTGTTTATTTTTGGTGTTCGTGAGATCGCTACGCTCGGTTCAGCCTAATTTGAATCATAAAATAACCACAGTCGCACAGAGGTATAGTATTAATATTTTGATGACATATCGGCTATAATTTTCCACGTCTGTATTATATTTAAAACAGCCCTTTTCACACCACATCCGGTGCATGACTTTTAAGGTTTACCTAAAAAGTTTCTCCAATAGATTACAAAATATAACCTCAAAAGAAATAAAATCTTCTCAAACCCGCTATCCATTTCTTTGACAACAGCAATATTTTCGCGAAGTCCTTTTCTACGCGAGGTATTAGAAATTCCTGATTTGTCGTAAATTACCAATGGGTAATTCAGATGCTTGAAAAGATGTTTTTCGTAGTAACATTGTTTGAAAAATTTCAAGTCTGCCGACATTTTATAGCGCTCATCGAATAAGAATTGACGCAATACATCCGTTTTGACAAAAGCGCTCTGATGGCAAAAAAACATCCGATGTAAGTTACAGGGTTCTTTAGCTATCTTTTCTTTATATGTGCCATCTACCTGAAGAATAAGAATATTGCCGTATATAACCGTTGTGCCTCCGTTGTCCAAAGCTATTGCTTCAGCCACTTTTCCTACGCTCTCATTATCAGTAAAAACATCTCCACAGTTGAGAAAACAAATCCATTTGCCGGTTGCTTTTTTTATGCCCTTATTCATAGCATTGTAGATACCGGTATCTTTCTCTGAAAGCCATTTTGTAATTTTTAGCTCATGCTTTTTGATTATATCCGTAGAGCCGTCGGTAGAAGCGCCGTCTATCACGATATATTCAATCGGGGCATAACGTTGAGTGATTACGCTTTGAATAGTTTTGTCCAGTAGCTTAGCGCCATTATAGACTACCGTAATGACGGTTATTAAAGGGGTTGATGATGTTTGTGTCATAAAATAATTAATATTAAAGATTAAAAAAACAGCAGTCTATTTGTATAATTTATATTGACAACATTTTACAGTAAGGAGCTATATATCTTATGCGTTTGATTAACAGTGTTTTTCCAAGAGAAAAGACTAAGACGATACGTTCCTTTCCGAGCCAAGTCATTTTGCAAAACTTTGCTAAACAGAACTTTTTCTATTGTTTCTCGCATTGACTCCACAGAAAGAGGGTCAAAATAGCATCCCGCATCTGCGGCTATTTCATTGAAACAAGGAATATTGCTCAATATCACAGGAGTTCTGCATGTCCACGCTTCCAGTATCGGAAGACCAAAACCTTCACCTAAAGAAGGGAAAACAAATGCTTTCGATTTACTATATAAATAAGCTAACTCATCATCATTGGGGCTGGCAAACCAAAGAACTTTTTTTTCAATTTCCAATTCTTTCATCCATCGAACTTCTTCTTGTGAAAAAGCCTGTTTTCCGGTACAAGTAAGATATAAGTTATTGCCTTTTTTCAGCAGAGGAGCAACCGCTTGAATGAATGTTTTAAAATTTTTACGCCCGTTTCGGTCGCCGACATATAGCAAAAAGTTGGCAGGAATCGGCTTTACCGTTTTTTTCGCCAGCTGAGGATTCAAGGATGATCATGATAAATAACCTCTATTTTATCAGAAGCAATTCCCCATAAATCAATAATATCTTTTTTAGTTGCTTCGGATACGGCAATGATTTTACTCGCTTGCCGGGCATAAACCAATTTTTCAGCGCCTGCATTTTTGTTCTGCTTTTCAATGATCATGTCGTGTATGGTAAACACCATATTTTTTACGCCCGATATTTCGGGAATTATATGCTGATAAGAATTTGCCGGATGAAAAATTGTACTTGAACTTATTCGTTTTAACGCTCGCTGCAATATTAACTTATTAAATATGGCAAAAGAAGAAGTTGGGTCATAAATAAATGATTTTTTCAATTGATTTTCCGACAATAAATATTGATTTTTCACGAATAATCCGGCAAGCCGCACACGACAGCCTAATTGCCGCATCCCTTTGAATAATTCATAGTGATAGCGGGAGATTCCTCCGTTTTTTTGGTCCAAATATATTTGTGCGTCGTATACTACCCCCATAAAAAGCGTTGTTTAAAACATTGGTTATAGGCGTATTTGCATTCGTCGGGTGTAATAATATTCCGGCTATGAAATTCAAGAATGTTTTGCAAAATTACATGGAAATTTCGGATTCCCAAGCGCAGGCGAATGAAAAAAGTTTTTTGGAACTACTCAGGCACTCCATGTAATTGTAATGCTTTAATAATCTAATGTTTACTGTCAACATTGGATTATAGTGTTTTCGCACGCTACCAATGACGGAGCGGGACTTCCCGTTATTCCGAGTTGATATTTCTGACGACAAAGAAAAAAATGACGGGAAGTTCTGCTCCGCCATTGGTAACGCAGTGAGGAACAGGAGCGTAGAGTATCTCGGCGTAGCCAATCTGCCACACTTCTCCCGTATGGCAGTGGTATGGTGGGAGATTTCTCCACTCCGCGCACTCGTGCCTCGCGCCTCGTGCGCTCCGGTCGAAATGACGGGGCTGTTGAAAGGAGGGGGGGGAGATTGGCTACGCCGAGCTCCGTTGTTCCGTAAAATAGGCTAGTCTCCATGATTGATTGATATGAGAAACCATGCGGTTGAGAACCAGCACAGTATTTTGTCTTGAAATATGCTGCGTAATTCTGATTCTCCACTTGTTTACGAATTATATAATCAAATATGGACGCCACAAAAAAATTAAAGAGCATGGGAATTATTTTATTGACGAAATTGAGAAAACCGGGAAAGTGATATATGAAAAAGTTGGCTAATGATTGGGTAATTTTGGTTTGTAATCAACAGTAATACTTGCGCCATACCATACAGTTCATGGCGTCACTACCCCTCGCTCACCTCGCCGTACAGGTCAAACTCGTCGGCGGAGGTGATGCTTACGCTGTAAAAGCTGCCGGGGCGGAGCGGCTTGGCGGAGGTAATGAGGACTTCGCCGTCCACCTCGGGGGAGTCAAACTCTGTGCGCCCCACGTAGTAGCAGCCCTCCTTGCGGTCGAGCATTACGCGGAACGTTTTGCCCACCTTGGCCTGGTTGAGCGAGGCCGAAATCTCCGCCTGCAGCTTCATCAGGGCGCCGGCGCGCCGCTGTTTTTCCTCCTGCCTCAGCGCATCCTTCAGGTGCTTTGCCCCGTAGGTGCCCTCCTCCTCCGAGTAGGTAAACACGCCGAGGCGCTCAAACTTCACCTCGCGCACAAAATCCATCAGCTCCGCAAACGCCGCCTCGTCCTCGCCCGGGTGCCCAACCATCAGGGTGGTGCGCAGGGCAATGCCGGGCGCCTGCTCGCGCAGCTTGCCTATCAGGTCGTACGTTTGCCTGCGGTCGACGCCGCGGCGCATCTGCTTCAGCACGGCGTCGTTTACGTGCTGAAGCGGGATGTCGAGGTAGCGGCACAGCTTGCTGCTGCTGCGCAGCACCTCTATCACGTCATCCGGAAACTGCGCAGGGTAGGCGTAGTGCAGGCGTATCCACGCAATGCCGTCCACCTCGCTCAGCGCCCTCAGCAGGGCGGCAAGGCGGCGCGCGCCGTAGAGGTCTACGCCGTAAAAAGTGGTATCCTGCGCCACCACCATGAGCTCCTTCACGCCGCCGGCGGCCAGCAGCGCGGCTTCGCTCACCAGCTCCTCAAGGGGGGTAGAAACATGCCTGCCGCGAATGAGGGGAATGGCGCAGTAGGAGCAGCGGCGGTTGCACCCTTCGGAAATCTTGAGGTAGGCGTAGTGCCCGGAGGTGGTCAGCAGGCGCTCGCCTGCGGGCGTGTGCACGGGCGGAACGCCCAGCGAGGCGAGGATGTCCTCCATGCTGTTCACGCCAAAAAACTCGTCCACTTCGCCTATCTCCCGGCGCAGGTCGTCCTTGTAGCGCTCCGACAGGCAGCCAAACACGAAGAGCTTTTCGATATCTCCGCGCCGCCGGGCCTCGGCAAACGCCAAAATGGTATTCACCGATTCCTCCTTTGCCTCGGTGATAAAGCCGCAGGTGTTGATGATGACCACCTGCGCCGACAGGTCGTCGCTGTCGTGCACCAGCGTGTATCCGCCCCGCCGAAGCCGGGCCATCAGCTTTTCGGAGTCCACCACGTTCTTGGAGCAGCCCAGGGTGATGAGGTTTATCTGCTTGGGGGTGGGCTTGGGCTTAGGCTTGGGCTTGCTCCGGTTCTCAGCGTTCAGCATTTCGCACTTCATGTTGTCGTAAAAAGAGCGTTGTCAGGAAAACAGCGTTTCCACAAATTTTTTCTTGTCAAACGGCTGGAGGTCGTCCACCTTTTCGCCCACGCCAATGTACTTTACGGGCACCTTTAGCTGGTCGGAGATGCCGATTACCACGCCGCCTTTTGCGGTGCCGTCGAGCTTGGTGATGGCCAGCGCCGTTACTTCCGTTGCCTTGCCGAACTCCTGCGCCTGCCGGTAGGCGTTTTGCCCCGTGGAGCCGTCGAGCACCAGCAGCACCTCGTGGGGTGCGCCGGGTATCACCTTGCGCATGACGTTGCGGATCTTGGAGAGCTCGTTCATCAGGTTTACCTTGTTGTGCAGCCGGCCTGCCGTGTCGATGAGCACGGCATCGGCGCCGTTGGCTTTTGCCGAGCTGAGCGTGTCGAATGCAACCGAGGCGGGGTCGGCGCCCATTTGCTGCTTTACGATGGCGGCGCCGGCGCGCGCCGCCCACACCTCCAGCTGGTCAACGGCAGCCGCGCGAAACGTATCGGCCGCGCCAATGTACACCTTCTTGCCTTCGGCCGCCATCCGCGCCGCCAGCTTCCCAATGGTGGTGGTCTTCCCCACGCCGTTCACCCCCACCACCATCACCACGTAGGGGGTTTCCTGTGCGTGGGGTGAAGCGGCAGCGGCGCTGTCGTTGCCCTCCAGCAGCTGCTCAATTTCTTCCCGCAGAATCCGGTTGAGCTCGGCAGCGTTGAGCACCTTATCGCGCGCCACGCGCTTCTGCACGAGCTCAACTATGCGCAGCGTTGTTTCCACGCCAACGTCGGACGAAACAAGCGCCTCCTCCAGATTGTCGAGCACCTCGTCGTCGACCTTCGACTTGCCGATAACGGCGCGCGAAAGCCGCCGGAGCAGCCCCTCCTTTGTTTTTTCAAGCCCCTGCGCCAAGACGCCGTGCTGTGCCGCCGCCGGCTGATCTCCGGCCTGCTTCGACGAAAAACGAGCAAAAAATGCCATGATACTTCCTTCTATTTTTGACCAATAAATTGAGGTGCAAACTTACATGAAAATTTTGGGGTGTACAAGCGCGCGCAGGGAATTTTGACTTGGGGGCGCTGCGCCATGCGGGTCATCCTTGCAGCCGCTTGGCGAGCGCCGGCATGCCTGCCGCAAACCGCTCCCGGATGTAGGTAACATTCCTTCCGTCCACCTCTCCGCCCGCGGGGTTGAGCACATAAATTTTGCACTTCTCCGGGGCGTAGCGGAACAGGGAAGCTGCGGGGTACACCGCCATGGAGGTGCCCGCTATCACCAGCACCGCTGCGGTTGAAATAATCTCCACCGCTTTTTCCAGCATTGGCACGGGCTCTCCGAAAAAAACGATGTGGGGCCGCAGCTGTCCGCCCTTGGGGCACAGGTCGCCCTGCCGCACGTCGCCGTCAACTTCGCAGATGTACGAATCATCTTTCATGCTCCTGCACTTGGTGAGCTCGCCGTGCAGGTGCAGCACCCGGGTGGAGCCTGCCCGCTCGTGGAGGTTGTCCACGTTTTGCGTTATCACGTCCACGTCGCAGGTTGCCTCCAGCGCCGCCACGGCGTAGTGCCCCGCGTTGGGCGCTACGGCCTTGAGCTGCCTCCGGCGCTGATTGTAAAAGTCGAGCACCAGCGCGGGATTTCGCGCTAAGGCTTCCGGCGTACAAACATCCTCTATCCGGTGCTTTGCCCAAAGCCCATCGGAATCCCGAAAGGTCTCCAAGCCGCTGTCGGCGCTCACTCCGGCGCCGGACAGTATCACTACATGCTGCTTCATAAGCTGAGTATTAAATTGAGCATTAAATGTTGAACGCAAAGATACGCGAAATCCACGAATTATGCGCTGCTGCGCAGCAGCAGCCGGTGCGCGATTTCTCTTTTTCGCTTGCTTTTTTCGCTTTTACGCTCACCATTTTCAGCATAAGCCGCTTATACACAGCGCAAAATGGCATTTTTCTTTTACCGTTTTTTATGGGAGCAGGCGCGGAATTTACCACAACTTACCATGAGCAAGCCGCAAATTTTTGTACCTTGCGGCGCTTTTTTGCAGCAGCACTAAGCAATTGTTGAACTACAAATCCGATATTTAGCAATGAAAAAGAAAGGTATTCGTTGGATTTCCATTGTGCTGGCAGCCGCGCTGCTGGGAATCCTGCTGGCATTTCGCTACCTCAACGGCAACGGCTCGCAGGAGCGCAAACCGGCAGAGGAAGCCCCGCCAAAACGTCCCCCGCTGAGCGTGCGCAGCGTGGCGATTTCCCCCAAGCCCATCATTGAGTACATCACCGGCACGGGAACGCTCACCGCTTCGGAGGAGGTCGATTTGTCGTTCGAATCGTCGGGACGCATCACGGTGCTGAACATAGACGAAGGGCAAAAGGTGCAAAAGGGTACGCTGCTGGCCAAAATTAACGACAGCGAGCTGCAGGCGCAGCGCGATAAAATCAACGTGCAGCTCAAGCTGGCCGAAGACCGCGAGCAGCGCCAGCGCACGCTGGTGGAGCGCGAAGCCATTAGCCGCGAAAGCTACGAGCAGTCGCTGGCCGAAATGCAGGCGCTAAAGGCCGACCTTGCCCAGATAGAAGCCAAAATAGAAAAAGCGAGCATCTTTGCACCGTTCGACGGCATGGTGGGCTTGCGCTACACCAGCGAAGGCGCATTTGTTTCGCCCGGAACGCTGGTGACCAAGCTGGTCTGCATATCGCCGCTCAAGGTTGATTTTGCCATCGCCGAGCGCTATATCGGCAACGTGCACACCGGCATGACCGTGTTTTTTACGGTAGAAGGCTACCTTAAACCTTTTGAAGCGAAGGTGTACGCCATAGAGCCTAACGTGGACGTCAAAACGCGCACTTTTGCCATGCGCGCCCTGTACCCCAATGCGCGCGAAACCCTTAAACCCGGGCGCTCCATTTCCGTAGAGCTGCACCTCCGCCTGTTCAACGACGCCATTTCTATCCCCACCGAAGCGCTTATTCCCGAAATGGACGGCACGCTGGTGTACGTGTACCGGAGCGGAAAAGCGCAGCCCGTACCCGTGCAAACGGGCATCCGTACCGAAACCGAAATTCAAATTACCTCGGGGCTGGCCGTTGGCGATACGCTCATCACCTCCGGTATTTTGCAGCTGCGTACAGGCTTGCCCGTGCAGCTGACCGAAATCCGTTAGCGCGAAAATGCCGGTGCGGGGCGGCGCTATAGCCGCTCATGAATTTCGTACTTCTCCTTTCCGATAAAAAGGATGGCGGCGTAGCGGATGCCGGTGCGGACGGAAAAATGCTGCGCCTTAAAGCCCGTTGAGCAGCATAATCTTGATGTACTTTTCGTCAAGGGAAATCGGGTCGCGGTTCGCGAGGCGGTCGAAAATGCTTGAGCGCAGCAAATGAGCACTTCGCCGGTGGAGCGCAGCGCTTGGGGTTTTTAGAGGTTCCCCTTATTTTACGCTGCAATTTGTGGGCTTATATTTTTATGGAAACGTCTATCAAAAACTGCTTTATATCTTCCGGATTTACTTCAAATCCGGGGAAGTATTTAACCTCTTCGGAATAGTTAATATCCTTATGAAAAGCCAATTGTTGCCTGAATAGCTTCTCGGAAAACTGTTCGCTGAACAACCTTGTTGCTTCACAGGATATTTCGGCTATCGAAAAATAATTTTTTACAAGAAAATATAAATCGACATAATCTTTCCATTTCGCTCTACGCCCCAAAGCAAACGCTTTCATTGCAGCGAGCGAAAGAAGAGTCGGCATTGTAATAATATTGCCGACAGCAACAGGATGCTCTACTTTATATGGGTAGCTGAAAAAAGTTACTTTTACGTCGTTGATATAAAAATGAAGCTGGTCAACATCTTCAAAGATTATTTTCTGACGGAAAGGAATCGTTAATAATTGTCGCTTAACTCTACTCCTATTTAGCTTGTTGAAAATAAACAAATCATAATCAATTGACTCGCGGTGCCCTATATGCAAAGCGATTGCCGTACCGCCAACTAAGTAAAAAGTACGCTTAAACTGGGAAATATAGGGAAACAATTCCTGCTGCTCGGATGTCAATATCTCATTGTGCATAACGATTGAATAGCAAAGTGAAGTAATTTAAAGCCAATTCGTGATAATTATTCTTGCTGCGCTCGCTTTTGTTAATAGAATAAAAGAATATGGAAGCCACCTTTTTAAGCCCCATTATCTTAAGCAACCTCCGAACGGTATGCATGTCGCCATAATTCAATACGGTTTCGACCAGCAGCTCATCGCTGACGGTTTCCGCTTTGTCGTCGGGTGAATACCAAAACAAAACGGCATGCTCACGGATAAAATCTTTTAATGCTTCCGACCTCATTTGTTCATCAAAAATTTTCCCAAAAGTACAAAAAAAATTTCTTATTGACAAAATAATTTGCGACTTGCAGACTGCCGACATGTATACTCCGCACGGTCGAAAGCGGCGATTTGTTTTTTTAGCGCACCAGCTGGCGCAGATTTTTATGATTTGCACAGATTTTAGCCATTTGGCTGCGCCGAGCTCCGCTACGCTCCGGTTCTTCAGCTGCGTACATCATAAAAATCTGCGCCAGCTGCGCGCTATTTTTGTACAAAACCATGCCGAGCGCAGTATAGCGTATGCAGTATGGGGAGCCTCCGAATTGGAAATCTCGTAGTTTTCGCCTAATTTTGCAGCGCAACAACGCTCAACATTCCCATGCACCTTAAACATTTATCGGTCGTAAATTTCAAGAATATCCGCCAGCTGGAGCTGGAACCTGCCGACAAGCTCACGTGCTTAGTGGGCAACAACGGCGTGGGAAAAACCAACCTGCTCGATGCGCTCTACCTGCTATCCCTCTGCAAAAGCAGCATGGGGCTTACCGACAGGCAGTGCATTTGCCACGGCGAAGACTTCTTTCTGGTCAAGGGAACCTACGAGGTGCGCGGCGGCGAGGAAACGGTATCCTGCGGCTGCACGCGCGCCGACGGCAAGGTCTTCAAGCGCAACGCCACCGCCTACGAGCGGCTTGCCGACCATATCGGGATGCTACCGCTCGTCATGATTTCGCCCGCCGACAGCGCCCTTATCAGCGAATCCGGCGAAGAGCGCCGCCGCTACCTGAACAGCGTCATTGCGCAGCTGGACAGGGGCTACCTCGACGCCGTGACGCGCTACGGAAAAGCGCTACAGCAGCGGAATAAGATGCTCAAAAACGCCGGCTCGCTCAGCTACGACCTGCTGGAGGTCATAGACAGCCTGCTGAGCGACTGCGCTGCGCAGGTGTTCTGCAAGCGCGCGCTGCTGCTGGACGACCTCACGCCGCTTTTCCAAAAGTACTACGAGCTGATATCGCAGGGAAAGGAGCGCGTGCAGCTGGCGTACGTGTCCGACCTCAAGGACAAAAGCCTGCTTGAGGTGCTAAAGCAAAACTTTGCGCGCGACTGCGCGCTACAGTTCACCTCGTCGGGCGTGCACCGCGACGACGTGGCCATGCACCTCGACGGCTACCCCATACGGAAGCTGGGCTCGCAGGGGCAGCAAAAAACCATGCTCCTGGCGCTGAAGCTGGCGCAGGTAGAGCTCCTCCAGCAGCGATTGGGCGTACCCCCCATGCTCCTGCTCGACGATATTTTTGACAAGCTCGACATGCAGCGCGTCGAAAGCCTCATTGGGGTCATATCGCACAGCGCTTTTGGGCAAATTTTTTTGACCGACAGCAACAAGGTGCGGATAGACCACCTCCTGCGCGAAGTGCAGTGGGAATACAAAGTGCTGGAGGTAAAAGGCGGCGAGTTTATCTAAGGCGTTGCGCTGATTATAAATCATTTGCGGTAGCTGGATGATGAGGTTGGCGTTCATGCTATATCTCTCTGACAATGAGGTTGTTTTGTTGTTATACTGCGCTCGGCATAGCTTTGCGTAAAAATAGCACGCGGATGGCGCAGATTTTTATGATTTACGCAGCTGAAGAAAGGGCTAAAATCTGTGCAAATCATAAAAAATCTACGCCATCTGCGTGCTAAAAAAACAAATCGTAGCTTTCGACCGAGCGGAGTATAAACCGAGCGCAACGAGCTCACGAACACCTAAAAAATAAGCACGAGCGAGTAACCGAGCGCAGCACAACAACAAAACAACCTCAGCATCAGATAGATATAGTGTGAACGCCAACCTCATCACCTCATTATCGCAAACGGCTTGTAATCAGCACAATACTTGCCGTCTCGTGCAATTATATGACATCACCCCATTATTTATCTTACTACTTTCCAATAACCGCCTTTGTTGGGACCAATACGCATAAGTAAACCTTTGCTTTTGAGTTTTGATATGTTTGCTTTTATGTTTCTGGTATTTATTTTCGTTTTTTTGCTTAACTCGTGAATCGTAACAAACTCATTCTTGGATATTTCTATTAGTAGCGCGTCTTGTATCAAGGTCACTTTTTTGGTGTCTTTTTTGGTGTCTCTTTTGGTGTCTTTTTTGGTGTCTTTTATATCTTT
>JAIROF010000087.1 GCA_031257655.1 Prevotellaceae bacterium
TAATCATTAATTTAAGTTTTTACCCGGTTTTTTTTTCGAGGGAATAGCTGATGTTGCGCCTGTCGCTGCCTGATGTCGGATTTTTTTTGATTTGATGATGATGATGATGATGATGATGATGATGATGATGATGATGATGATGATGATGATGATGATGATGATGATGATGGTTGGTGGCGCATGGTGCGTCTCTTACCCCTCGCCCCCTGCCCAAAAAAACGGTTAACGCCTTTTTTGTTTTACAACTTTTTGTACCTTTGCGGGAAAAAAAAATTAGCGATAGCGCGAACAGGGAGCGTTGGGCCGACAGCCGGCGCATCCTGCCGCAGCATTGCTGCGTAACTACTGCAACAACTTTATGAGCAAAAAATTTCCGGAGTACAAGGGTTTGGATTTGCCCCACATCAACAGGGAGGTGCTGGCAAAGTGGAAGGCCGAAGGTACCTTTGCGCAGTCGCTCGCGCTGCGTGAGGGGTGCGCCTCCTTTGTGTTCTACGAAGGGCCGCCGTCGGCAAACGGGATGCCGGGTATTCACCACGTCATGGCGCGCGCCATTAAGGATATTTTTTGCCGCTACAAAACGCTCAAGGGCTTTCTGGTAAACCGCAAGGCCGGGTGGGACACGCACGGGCTGCCGGTGGAGCTGGGCGTGGAAAAAATGCTGGGCATCACCAAGGAGGACATCGGCAAGCCCGGCAAGCCCTCCATCGACGAGTACAACGCCGCCTGCCGCCGCGAGGTGATGAAGTACACCCGCGAGTGGGAAAACCTCACCGAGCAAATGGGCTACTGGGTAGACATGAGCAACCCCTACGTTACCTGCGACAACCGCTACATAGAAACGCTGTGGTACCTGCTGCGGCAGCTCTACGACAAGCAGCTGCTCTACAAGGGCTACACCATACAGCCCTACTCTCCGGCCGCCGGCACGGGGCTGAGCACGCACGAGCTCAACCAGCCCGGCTGCTACCGCGACGTGAAGGACACCACCTGCGTTGCCATGTTTGCCGCAGCGGCGCACCGCGAAGCCCTCCCCTTTGCCCCCGCGCTCGGCAGCGGCGGCGAACCCTGCTACTTTCTGGCGTGGACCACCACGCCCTGGACGCTGCCCAGCAACACCGCCCTCTGCGTTGGCGCGGCAATAGAGTACGCCGCCGTGAAAACCTGCAACCCCTACAGCGGCGAGCCGATTATCGTCATCCTTGCCCGCGATTTGGTGGCAAAGCACTTCAACCCAAAGGCGGCGGAGCTGCCGCTCGAGGCCTTCCGTCCGGGCGACAAGCTGACGCCCTACCGCGTGCTCGGCGCCTGCCGGGGCGCAGACCTGGCGGGAACCCCCTACCGCCAGCTCATCCCCTGGGTAAACCCCGGCAGCGGCGCCTTTCGCGTCATCACGGGCGACTTTGTAACCACCGACGACGGCACGGGCATCGTCCACATAGCGCCCACCTTTGGCGCCGACGACGACCGCGTGGCGCGTCAGCACGGCGTGCCCCCCCTCACGCTGACCGACAAAAACGGCCTCCGCCAGCCAATGGTCGATAGAACAGGGAAATTCTTCCCGCTCGACGCCCTCAGCGAAGACTTTGTGCAGGAGCGCGTCAACCGCGAGCTGTACGGCGAGTACGCCGGGCGATACGTAAAAAACGCCTACGACCCCAGCCTCTCCGAAGGCGACGCCACGCTGGACGTTGACCTCTGCGTAATGCTCAAGCAGCAGGGGCTGGCCTTCAAAATAGAAAAGCACGTGCACAGCTACCCCCACTGCTGGCGAACGGATAAGCCCGTGCTCTACTACCCGCTCGACAGCTGGTTTATCAAAACAACCGCCTGCAAAGAGCGCATGGTGGCGCTGAACCAAACCATCGGCTGGAAGCCCGAAAGCACCGGTACCGGGCGATTTGGCAAGTGGCTCGAAGAGCTCAAGGACTGGAACCTGTCGCGCAGCCGCTACTGGGGAACTCCCCTCCCGATATGGCGCAGCGAAGACGGCAGCGAGGAAAAGTGCATTGGCTCGGTGGCCGAGCTCTACGACGAAATGGAAAAGGCCGTTGCCGCCGGCGTAATGCCCCGCAACCCCTACCGCGAAGCCGGCTTTGCCCCGGCGCGCTACGAAAAGGAAAACTACGAAAAGATAGACCTCCACCGCCCCTACGTAGACGACATCGTGCTCGTATCCGGCAGCGGAAAGCCCATGCGGCGCGAGCCGGACCTGGTAGACGTGTGGTTTGACTCGGGCGCCATGCCCTTTGCGCAAGACCACTACCCGTTTGAGGGGACGACAGAAAAGAAAGTCGCCGACTTCATTGCCGAAGGCGTTGACCAGACGCGCGGGTGGTTTTTCACGCTGCACGCCATTGCCGTGATGGTGGCCGACAGCGTTGCGTTCAAAAACGTGGTCTCCAACGGGCTGGTGCTCGACAAAACCGGCAGCAAGATGAGCAAGCGCTTGGGCAACGCCGTGGAGCCGTTTAAGGTGATGGAAGACTTTGGCGCCGACGCGCTGCGCTGGTACATGATTACCAACGCCCAGCCCTGGGACAACCTCAAGTTCGACCTCGACGGGATAGACGAGGTGCGCCGCAAATTCTTCGGCACGCTCTACAACACCTACTCCTTCTTTGCCCTCTACGCCAACGTGGACGGATTTACGGGCCGTGAGCAGCCCGTGCCCGTGGGCGAGCGCCCCGAAGTAGACCGGTGGATCATTTCGCTGCTCAACACGCTGGTAAAGGAGGTCGAAAGCGCCTGCGAAGCCTACGAGCCTACGCAGGCCGGACGGCTCATCCAAGCGTTCGTGTGCGACAACCTGAGCAACTGGTACGTGCGCCTCAACCGCAAGCGCTTCTGGGGCGGCAGCCTGACGCAAGACAAGCTGGCCGCCTACCAAACGCTGCTCGAGTGCCTCCACAAGACGCTCATCCTCGCCTCGCCCATTGCCCCGTTCATCACCGACAAAATATTCTGCGACCTCCGCAGCGCCATCGCGCCGGCCGACGCCTGCACGTCGGTGCACCTGGCGGACTTCCCCGCGTGGAGCGCCGCGCAGATCGACGGCGCGCTGGAGAAAAAAATGCAGCTGGCGCAGCAGGTTACCTCCATGATTCTGGCGCTGCGCCGCAAGGTCGGCCTGCGGGTGCGGCAGCCCCTGCAGCGGGCGGTGCTGGCCAGCGCCAACCCCGAAGCGGAGCAGCTGCTCACCCCGCAAATTAAGGACATCGTGCGCGCCGAAACCAACGTAAAGGATTTGCAGGTGGAGATGGAGGTGGTTACCAAGCGCGCCAAAGCCAACTTTAAAACCCTGGGCGCCAAGTGCGGAAAGCACATGAAGGCGGTCGCCGCGCAAATACAGGCGTGGACAAACGACGACGTTGCCGCGCTGGAGCGCCTCGGCCAAGCCGAAGTAGCCCTCGCCGGCGGCGAAAAAATGCGCCTCGCGCCGCAGGACGTAGAGGTCATCACCGAAAGCATCCCCGGCTACGAATGCCTCACGGAGGGCGCGCTCACGCTGGCGCTCGACGTTACCGTGACCGACGCCCTGCGGCAGGAGGGCGTCGCGCGCGAGCTGGTCAACCGCATCCAAAACCTGCGCAAGGACAGCGGCTTTGAGGTGACCGACCGAATTGCCGTGTACCTCGAAAAGCGCAGCGAAATAGAAAGCGCCGTAGCCACCTTCGCCGACTACATCAAAGGGCAGGTGCTGGCCACCTCGCTCACGCTCGCCGAAAAGCTAAGCAACCCTACCGCCGTAGAAATCGACGACTACACCGTAAACATCCGCCTCGCGGCTGAAAAATGAAAAAGTAAGGAATGTGCAGCAGAGGTTTTGCACTTGCGTAAATATTTACTACCTTAGCGGTCTTTAAAAAAAGAGAGGTCAACAATGAAAGCAAAGGAAACAACAACAAAAACGCGCTATTCGGACGAAGAGCTGTCCGAATTTAAGGAGCTTATTCTGGAAAAGCTGGACAAAGCTCGCAAGGACTACGAAACGCTGCGTGAAACCATCATGCAGAGCAACAGCAACGATACCACCGACACCTCGCCCACCTTTAAGGTGCTGGAGGAAGGCGCGTCAACGCTCTCCAAGGAGGAGTCGAGCAAGCTGGCCGAGCGGCAGCAAAAGTTTATTCACCACCTCGAGGCGGCGCTTGTGCGCATCGAAAGCAAAACCTACGGCATTTGCCGCGAAACCGGAAAGCTCATCCCCGCCGACAGGCTCCGCGCCGTGCCCCACGCTACGCTCAGCATGGAGGCAAAAGCAAAGCGGTAAATGCTGCCGAAAAAGCGATAAGTGCTACCGAAAAAAAATACACCCACTCGATAAAAATAACCATGAGCCTTCTCAAAAAATCTGCGCTGCTGCTAATCCTCATCATCGCCGCCGATCAGGTGCTCAAGCTTTGGATAAAAACGCACCTGACGCTCGACGAATCCATCAGCCTCCTGGGCAACCGGGGCTTCCTGCGCTTCACCGAAAACCCCGGCATGGCGTTTGGGCTTGAGCTCGACCTGTTTGGCAACGCCGGCAAGCTGCTGCTCACGCTGCTTCGGGTCGTCTTTGTGGGCGTTCTCGTGTGGTTTACCTGGAAGCAAATCCGCCGCAAGGCGAGCGCCGGGCTGGTGCTGGGCTTGTCGGTGCTGTGCGCCGGGGCGCTGGGAAACCTCATCGACTGCCTTTTCTACGGCGTAATTTTCAGCGCCTCAACCTACACGCAGGTGGCGCAAGCTTTTCCGGCGGCGGGCGGCTACGGGGCGTTAGGGTTCGGAAAAGTGGTAGACATGTTTTACTTTCCCATCATCCAAACCACCTATCCGGCGTGGTTTCCCTTCAACGCCGGCGAGCGCTTCGTTTTTTTTCGCCCCATCTTCAACATCGCCGACGCCGCCATTACCTGTAGCGTCTTTTACCTGCTGATATTTCAGCGCTCATTCTTCTTGGATAAGAAGGCGTAGGCCGCGAGATCGTGTTTTTTTGCGCTCCTGCGGGAAATGTGTAGCGGTTGCTGTGCGAGGAAAATCAGACCAAACCAGCGTAACCGACGTCTAAAGCGTTCGCCCGTTTTCTTCGTGGCTGTAATGCTTGTGCCGGCGATAGCTCAGCTTTCCGGTTTTGCTCCGCAAGGGGTTGCCGCATTTTTAGTGGCATCCACCTGTACATGCAGCTTGTCTGCAACGGCAAAAGAAAACTCCACCAGCGGCGCATTTTTTAGTAAAGAAGCCAACGCATTAGGGTCGGCAGAGGATTGACAATCAGCCGCCGGGCGTGAGCTGTTAGATAAAACTCCCGCTTCATAGTTGACTAAATTATCAAATTGCGTATTTCTAACTAAGCTGTTCATTGTGCTATAGGTTTAATGTGTATTTTCCGTTTTCCAACCTTCAAATTTACGGTGTTCATTTATCACAACTTGCTGTATTGGCAGAAGGGGTGCTCCTTGTGGTATGTTTTGAATATTTTTAAACAGCGTCCCCTCACTTACAAACACATGTGTCCCAAAATCTACACTTTCAACTAAAATTCTTCTACAGGTATAATCAGCGGTTGAGCTTGAGCCTAATACAGCATTAGGGTTATATGGGTCACTTAGTTGGAGTTCAGACTTTATATCATCAAAAGTCGATTTGATTGTAGAATACAAAATATTATCCGGTTTTTCAATGTTTAACCCCAGCTCATTTTGGGCTTCCCTCCTATAAATAGTATAGTCGTGACTACCAGAATCAGAGCATAAGAAGGCTATAATATTTTGGTAGTGTCATAAATTGGTAGTGTCCATGATCTATTGATATGAACTTTAATTGGCAAATGATAAAACAGGTATCAATTTTACCAAAATATTACAAATGCTTGAAAATCAGCAAAATATGTTTTTGTATTGATAGAATAAGGACATCATCCAAAAAAAGAATTAGCCAAATTTTCGCAGATTTTGCTTGCGCCCAAAGAACCTCATTTACTCACTCGTGCTTATTTTTGGTGTTCGTGAGCTCACTACGCTCGGTTACACCTCATTTATCCAACAAAACAACCTCAGTAGCAATTAGCTAACTAATCGCCATCCAACCTTATTGCCTCATTTTCCATTTGCTCGTCTCCAATTTTCATTAATAATGAGGTAATTAGGTTATTGTTGGTTGTTATTCTCTCGGCTACTGAGGTTGTTTTGTTAGGAAAATTCAAGTTTCCCACCTTTT
>JAIROF010000098.1 GCA_031257655.1 Prevotellaceae bacterium
CGTTTTTCTCCTGAAATAATAAAGGCATCATTAAAACCTGTTTTTATTCCATAGTTGATTGAAATATCCCAATCCTTCAGCGGTGTTCCAACGGCCTCAATCTTAGCCTTTATGCGCTGCTCGATGGGCGATAGGATCACCCAGCTCTCCGCCCCGAAGCGGCAGGCGGACGAGGCTTGGCGAAAAAAAACGCTCAAATCTTTTATACCTTCTTTTTTCACGACGCAAGCCTGCGTTTGTTGTCGGTTTTTATCCTTGGCAAACATTAAAATATTCGTATCCACCGTAGCCGATTCGAATACCTTTACGCCTGCAAAGTCAATCAGCTGCTCGGGGTTGGTGTTTTCTGCAAAGAAGCTGCGCGTATTTTCGCCGTAGCCTGCCCGCATCCACTTGTTGGAGGTGATGAAGCAGAGCCTGCCCTGCGGCTTTAGCAGCCGGTAGCCGCGCTCGTAGAACAGGCAGTAGATATCGCCTGTGCGAGCGAATGTCTTATATTCGCAGTTTTCGTATAGCTTCGCTAATTCACCGCCGTTGTTTTGCAGCTGAATATACGGCGGGTTGCCAATTACGATGTCAACGCCTTGCGTCAGTCCAAACATCCACTCGGGGTCGAAGAAAGGCCAAGTTTTGTTTTGGTCGTAAGGGTTCCAAGCGGTCATTTTTTTGATTACCGCTTCTAATCCTGTCAGCGCTGCTTTACGCTCTTCTTTTTGGATTTCGAGCTTCAACAGTTTTACCCTCTCGATAAGCTTATCGCGCTTCGGTTTGTTTATGTCTTTCCGGACGAGCTTTTGTTGTGTTTCACTGCCAAAAAGAGACATTTGCGCTTCATAATCGTCCACCCACTCTTCCTCGAGCTCCAAAATTTCCGTTTCGTATTTTTCAATGAGGATTCTACTTTCCGCTATTCGCATTTCGTCCGGTTTGGTGGTGTTTTTAATCAGGTAATCAGCTATCTGTTTGCAAAGATTTTCATCTTCTTTGCGCAGCCTCACCTTTTCTTGCCACGAGCTTGCCCGCAAATTTCGGTGATTACGAATTTCCCAAAGCTCATTCTTCATTTTTTGCAATGTTTCATCATGCAGATCAAGCTGCCCTTTTTTATTTTCATCAAGTGAAATTAGCGTATTTGCCGCAATAAATTTTGATTCCAAGTTGGGCAATGGCAAAATGCCATAATTCGTGTCCCGATTGTCGGTTGGCGTTTGCTCCACTATCAGCGAGATGAAGAACCGCAATTTGCATATCTGTATGGCTATGGTTTGAATGTCAACCCCGTAAATACAATTTTCAATTAAATCAAGCTTTGTTTTGTAAATGTTGATGTCTGGGGTGAGCTTTTTTAGAATTTCGATCATCCGGTTCAGCACCCCCATAGGAAAAGCGCCGCTACCGCAGGCGGGGTCGAGGATTTTGATTTTTAGCAGCGCGCTGTAGATTTCTTGCTTGGTTTTGTCGGGCAAAGAAGCATAATTATCCATCTCTACGCCGGCAACGTCGCTAACGGCTTGCTGCAGGTACGCGCGGATGGATTCGTCCACCATGTAGCTGACAATTTCGCGAGGCGTATAAAATGAGCCGCTTTGCTTGCGCGCCGTGTCTTTTGTCTCCGGGTTATAGTATCCGAGCAGGTTTTCAAATACCTTGCCCAGCAGCTCGGGGTCGAGCGCTACGTCCGCATCGGTGGGCGTGTTTTCCTCAATGGTGAAGTTGTACCGCTTTAGAATGGATATCAAGCCTTTTTCGCTGTCAAAAAACAGGCAGTTGGGCAAAAATGCGCGCTTTTGTCGCCCTTTTTCCCGGCTAAATCCATCGTAGTAAAAAATCTTGCCATCGTCGTTTTTTTCTTTATCGAGGCATTCAAACAAACCGCCGTTTAAAAAAGGCGCTTTCCTGAACAGCTTTATGACGTCTTGCTGCGGCTTTATAAACCAGGTCTTTTTGTTATCATCGCGGTAAAGGGTTTTGATGCCATAGTGCTCTTTTCCTGTTTTACATCCGGCGGCAGAGTTGGCGGCAAAGCCGCGCTCGTTGATAGGCCTGTTAAGCGTGGCGAAAAATAGATTTTGCAGGATGGCATTGTAGTAAATTCCTGATTTTGTGCTGTCGGGATCGAAATTTGTCAAAATATTCGGCAGCTGATTTATGTCAAAAATTTCCTCTGGTATCAGCTTTTTTTGCTTGATAAACCATACAAACATCAGGCGGGTAATCAGCCGTATCAAGTGCTCCTGAACGATGCGGTCATCCGCTGCGGTGCTTGTATCGTTGGGGTAGGTGACGCTTATTTCGTCCGATAGCGCCCACTGGTACCAGCCGAAAAGCTCCCTGTAGAACTCTTTGGTTAATGATTCCACCGAGAAGGCCTCCATCAGCGTTTTGAGCGAAACGCCATCGGACTGCAACTTCAAAAATCGATTTACTGCCGTATGGTAGTAGGCATCCGCATCGCCAAAAACGTACGTAAATCGTTTGGGTGCGGTTGATTCGCCTGTGAGGTCCGAAATCAACGATACGCGCCAGCTGGTGCGGTCATCGAATACAACAAGCGCTGCGCCGAAAACTCCCCAGCGGGGATTAACAAAGCTTTCCACCAGCTTGCGCAGCCCCACCCGCTTGTGCACCACGCTGCCGTGGTTGATTTGGTAGTAGAACAGGCCGATTTCGGCGTCGGGCGCTGCGATTTTTCCAAGGTAAAATGCCGTTTCGTTGGTCGTTGAGGCGTCTAACTTTTCCGGCGTTTTCCGCAAGCTGTCTGCGCCAAACAGGTTAACCAGCAAATCTTGCCATGTGCCGGCGTCGAATCCGGTTTGAAAAATGGTTTGCAAAGAGTTTTTGTCCATAGCTTATTTTTTGTTTTTCGATACGGTTGTTTGAATATTTTTTTCCAGCATTTGCAATTCTTGCATATCTTGTTCGTCCGCTTGTTGCAGCTCGTATTGCTTGCGCTGTTTGTTAAAATCCTCATAGACTTTTTCTACAAATTCTTCCATTTGAGCGCTACTTACATGGCCGCTTCCGATAAGTAAAGCTTTCTTGTTGAAGGTGATAATGGCATCGACATTTTCTTTCCAAAATTTCATGGTAATATCTTTTCTACCTTTTGCCTGTAATTCGGCTGTTTCTATAAAAATGACAACCAGACGGTTCAAGCTGTCCAATTCGTCTTCTGTCAGGTAATTTTTGGCAATATAGATATCCTGCTTGCGGACGATTTTGCCTTTCCAGCTTGTCAACGCCATATTAGGCAGCGCTGCATCTGCGCGTGAAACAATAATTTCGGCAGCTGTTTTTTCGGCAACGGCGTACAGCAGCTTGTTTTGCGTTTCGGCAAAAAACATTTGCGTAGCTTTATCTGTGCTGTCGTAATCGCTCGAAAGCGCGAACAGATCCCTCACTTTCTGATAGAATCGTTTTTCGGACGCGCGAATATCGCGGATTCGTTCCAAAAGCTCATCGTAATAATCCGGGCGGCCGTCAGGATTCTTTAACCGCTCGTCGTCCATTACGAACCCTTTTATCATGAATTCTTTCAAATTCCGGTTTGCCCACTGGCGAAATTGCGTACCTCTTTTGCTTCTCACGCGAAACCCTATGGCAAGAATCATATCCAAGCTGTAAAAGGTTACGTTGTATTGCTTGCCGTCGGCGGCAGTTGTCAAGTAATCCTTGACAACTGAATTTGCGTCCAACTCTTTATCATTCAATACATTGATGATGTGCAGGCTGATATTTTGTTTAGAGGTGTCAAAAAGTTCGGCAAGCATTTGTTGGTTTAGCCAGACGTTGCCGTCTTTTGCCATCAGGGCGACGGATGTTTTGCCGTCAACGGTGTTGTAAATAATAAGATTGTTTGGTTCCATACAGCTGTTTTTTTTATATAAATGTTTCCGAAAGTACAATGCTGGGTTCTGTATTATCAATGGTTGATTCATAATCGGCGGCAGTATAGTATTTGTCGTACAGGTCGTTGATTTGCGCGTCAATTTCATGCTGTTTTCCGCGCATCATTTGCTTGTTGTTTTGGTATTTACGAGACAGGGTGCGGATGGTTTTCGCCAGCTGCGTATAAATACCCTCCTGAATGTAGGTGCGTAACGCATTACAGCGGTGTTTGATATCGTCGTCTTCGGTAACAAGCGTATAGCTCCTGAAAAAGCTTTGCGCTTCGGCCGTGCCTCGGTCTTTTACCTTTTCGTTCAGGCTGTCGGCATCCTGTTGCCGGATGCTTTCCGCGCGAAATTTTTCCAACGCTTGGTTCACCTGCTCAAAATGGATGGTGGCTACCGCATCGAATGCTGCGGGCTGCTCCTCTTTGGAAGCCTTAAGGATGGCCGCCGCCTCAAGGAAATCAATGGGCTTGATTTCGTCGTTGCCGACTTTGTAGTACTCCGTTTTACGCGGCGAGGAAATAAACGCAATGGTTGTTTGTGGCGATACGCCGCCGTTTGCAGCTCGCGTGGTGCGGCTTTTCATCGGCAGCGCTTTTATTTTCTTGTACAGGTCGCGGTCGGAATGGTAAAGCGCTCGCACCTCCTCCAGCAGCTTTAGCAGCTTGTCCACCTTGTCTCCGGCATTTGGCTTAAAGAGTTGAAACTCTTTGACAATTTCTTCCTTAGAGTAAATTTGCGCATCTTCGCCCAAGGCCGAATGGAAGCCCTGCAGCTTGATTAGCGCGTTTTTGTACAGCTGTATCTGCTTGTCGCCCTCTGCCGATGGGTAGAACATGTAGTTGTAAATCTTGCCGGCAAGCGAGCCGATGCGGTTTACGCGCCCGATGCGCTGCATGAGCCGGGTGGCATTCCACGGGGAATCGTAGTTAACGATTACGCTTGCCCTGTGCAGGTTTACGCCTTCTGCCAGCACGTCGGAGGTGATAACAATGTTATACTCGTTGCTTTGCGTCTCGTAGTTGGCGTCAAAGCAGCGGCAAATGGTTTCGGTTTCTTTGGTTCGGTTGGCCGACGAAATTTTGAGTATATCCTTGCGGTTCAGCCTTTCCTTCAGATTTTTTTCCAAATAGCTGACCGTATCCACGCTTTCCGAAAAAACGACCAGCTTTCCTGTTGGATTTTTTTCTTTGTCAAACAGCTCGTCTTGCAGCTTGTTGATAAACAAGTCTAACTTCGGGTCTTCGGTGATTGCCTCCCATTGAGATTTCAGCGTAAGCAGCATTTTTCTGTCGGATTCGAGCAGGGGCAACAGCTCTTTTTCGTTTTTGGGCACAAAATCCGCCGGCGAATAAACAATATTGCTGCTGTTGAGCCCTTTCTTTGCCGCTTCTTCGAGCATGCGGTCAAGCTCCCAGCCTTCAATTTGCATCTTTTTTACGTTCAGCTCGGGCGCAATAATTACCGCGCCTTCCCGAAACATTTTAATCATTCCCTCCGTTATGGTTAAAAACGTATCCAGCGAGCGTTTGAATGCAAAAAAGCTGCTTTCAAGGCGCTTAACCATGTGTACGCGGTATATTCCGGCAAGGTTTTCGCCGATGTTGACAGGATTTTTAAATTTATGGCTGTGCTCGTCGCTCAAAAACTCCACGGCACGGTAGCGGGCGTAATTTAAGCTTTCCGTCAGGATTTTTAGCGTATCGTAAAACAGCTTGTTTAATGGCAAGCTTAGCTGATAAGTTAAATCTTTGGGAGGCGATATGTCCGGGAACTTAATGTTTTGCTCTTCCAAATCTTTTCGGTAAGCGTTGTTGTTCCAGATATTGTGCCTTGTCCGGCGAACGGTAATTTTATCCAGCGCTTTACTTCGGATTTCTTCGTAGATAGCGTCTATTTCGGTCGTATCCGTCAAGCGGTTACGATTTTTCATGATTTGGTTGTAGCGCTCAATCAGCGGGGCAAAAAATGCATGTAAATTGTTGATGCCCACAATTGTGCATCGCTTGGCATCCTGAAACAGCAGCAGCAGGTTAAGTAAATCGTTGGGGCGGTTATTTAAGGGGGTTGCCGAAAGGAGCATTACCTTCTTTTGCTCGCCTTTGATTAATCCGGCGTTGCGGCGGCGGGATTTACAAATCCGCTGCAGCTCGTCGTAGCGGTTTGCGCTGTCGCTGCGGAACCCGTGCGCCTCGTCCACAATGACCAAGTCAAAATCTTCTTTGTCCTTGTAGCTGTCTTGGCCGTCGATAATTTTTGATAAGCTGCCGTTGCTGACAAACTGCGCTTTTCTGCTGATGCCAAATTGCTTAAACGCTTCTTTCCAGCTGTTTTCCAGAGCCGGTGGGCTAACGACCAAAATATTGGTGTTCTTGCCGTTGGATTCTATAAAATACGTGGCAATCATGGTGGCCACAATCGTCTTTCCTAACCCGACGACGTCGGCAAGAAAAAATCCGTTGTGCTCGCAGAGCATTTGGTAGCCTTGAATGGCGGCGTCTTTTTGGTACTCCAGCTTGCGCACTCCGTCGGGTAGGGTGATAGAAAAATCGTCTTCTACCTGATCGCCAAACGAATCGATCAGCACTTTTATGTATAGCTCATAGGGCGTAGGATGTAGCGTAGGATGCACTTTTACGTGCGTTTGCTGCGTAGCCTTCTCAACATCGCTTGCCGTGATGGGGATGGCCTCCTTCCACAGCTCGTCAAACTCCTTTTTGCAGAAGTCCACATCGTCAAAATCTTTCATCGCTACATTCAGCTCGTAGCGAGGCGGTTCGGTCAGCCCCAATCCGGATTCGGATATGTTGGACGACCCCATAATAACCCAACCGTCGCTGTGCGGAGAGTGATGCTCCGGCAAGCACAGGTAGAATTTTGCGTGCAGGTTCTTGGTTGCATGAATTTTCATTTCCATTTTGCCGGTATGCAAATCTTCGCAAAGCTGCATAATGCCGTGCTCCACCTCTTGAGAGTAGCGGGCTGTTTGCAGGTCGTGAACGAAATCTCGGGTGTAAATTTTTTTGGCTTCCTCTTCGTTGCTAAACATCAGCATAGCCCTGTTGTGCCTGCGGAAGATGTTATCGATATTGATGCCGACTAAAATTTGGATTTTCTCAACGTTTTTTAATTCTTCCCGCAGCTTGAAATAGCCGGAAGAGCGGAAAAACCCGGCTACGGCATGGAAGGTGTGAAAGTTTGCCATTCCCTGCGCAATACCTCTGAATTTGTCAAAGAGGGTGTTCTCCCCCTTGTTTGTGAAAAATTTCGACGACATTTTTGTTTAGCTAAGAATTTTTTTACGCTTGCCCCCGTCAATTTAACCGTTTATGCGTTGATATGTGATGCAAAAATACATGAAAATTTTGGATTTCAAAATACACCCATAAAAATGAGAAGGGCGTGTGCTAAACGTTTTTGAATTTTTATACTGCGCTCGGCATGGATTTGTACGAAAATAGCCTGCAGATGACGCGGATTTTTATGGTTTGCACAGATTTTAGCTATTTATTCGGCTGTGTAAATCATAAAAATCTGCGTCAGCTGGCGCTAAAAAAACAAATCGCAGTTTTTGACCGTGCGGAGTACAATTCGCAATTTCCAGTTAAATTTTTTTATTTATTCTATCGTAGCAAAAGAGGCAGAGGGTTGCGAAGATTCCCACCGCGAGGATGACCATCCACAATCCGGAAGGGTGGTAGGTATCCCACAGCAGGTTGGTGAGCTCCTGCGGCGAGAGGCCGGCTTGTTGGGCAGCTTGCTCAAAGCGGGCATTTGTCGAGAGGCCGTCAGGTATCAGCAGGCCTTTTTCGGCTATAAATTTTTCCGTAATAGCCACCTTGTCGGACATTGCCTGGTAAACGTTTCCCGATATAAAGCCGGCAAGGAAGTTCCCTACAAAGACCGGGATGAATGAGTAGCCCATGTAGAGCGCTTTTTTGTCTTTTGGGGCAGTGAGGCCGATGTACTCGGTCACCTTTGGCGATCCGGCCATTTCGCCCAGCGAAAAGATGAAAATGGCGGCAATTGTAAAGAGCACGTTCTGCGAAATGAGCGTCAGCGCCATCCCAATGGTGCAGACAAAAAACCCGGCAGCCATTGCGTGGAGCGGCTTAAGGCGCATCACTGCGGTGGAAACCACGATTTGGAAGATGATGATGAACAGCGCATCCATGTTGGTGATAAATTCGGCGTCCAGCACGCCCGGAGCGGTGCTGTAGCTGGCGCTGACAAAAGGAATGGTGGCGTCGAAAAAGTGGTAGAGCGCGCTCGTGTCGACCCACTGCGCAATGAACACGGGCAGCGTAAAGAAGAGCTGGTAGTACATCGCCCAGAAGCCGGCGACAATCAGCAGAAAGACAAGGAATCTGGGGTCTTTGAAGATGCTCGCCATGTTGCGGAGTATCTCCTTTAGCGTGCGGAGCAGCGAGGCCTTCACTTTTACCCGGGTGCGCTCGGGCTCCCGGTAAAAGAAGAGCAGGATGAAGTTGAGCAGGATGATTCCGCCGGAGGCGTAAAAGATGAGGTGCGACTGGCTCTTGAACAGCAGGGTTACCAGCGGGCCGAAAAAAGCGCCGATGTTGACCATCATGTAGAATATGCCAAACCCGATGGATGATGTTTCCGGGCGCGTGGTTTTTGCCACGGTAGCCGAAGTAATGGGCTTGAAGAGCGCCGCCCCTACCGCTAAGTAGATGTACATGGCAAACACGGCGGGAAAAGAGGCCACCTGGGGGAAAAAGGCAAACGCCGTGGCGTAGATGACAAATGCCAGCGCCAGCACCTTCTTGTAGCCGTAGCGGTCGGCTATTGCGCCGGTGAGCACGGGGAGAAAGTAGAGGATGCCCGTCCCGATGCCCATAATCAGCCCTTTTTGGCTTTGCGAAAACTCCAGGCCGCCCATGTCCGACGACCCGGTAAGATAGTTGGCAAACAGCATGAAAAACCCATACCATGCCCACCGTTCGAGCAGCTCAATGGCGTTGGCTACCCAAAAAGTTCGGGGAAATTTACTAAATATGCTCATATTGCTTTTGTTTTATTGTTCAACCATTCGACTTCATCCGCCGCCAGGTGTGGCGACAGCTTTTCGTATACGGCATGATGGTAGGCGTTGAGCCAGGCCGTTTCTTCGGTCGTCATCATCTCTTTAATGATCGGCGTTGTGTCGATGGGGCACAGGGTGAGCGTTTCGAATCCGTAGAAATCGCCGCAATCGGTGGTCATCACCCGTTTGGTAAGCATCATATTTTCTGTCCGCACGCCGTACCGGTAGTCTCGGTATATGCCGGGTTCGTTGGTCACCACCATTCCGATTTGCAGCGTTACGGGGTTTTCTTCGGGGCGTATGCTGTGCGGGCCTTCGTGCACGTTGAGGTAGTGCCCCACGCCGTGCCCGGTGCCGTGCAGGTAGTTTACGCCGTGCTCCCACATCGCTTTTCGCGCCAGCATGTCGATTTGCGCCCCTCTTGTTCCTGCCGGAAAAATTGCTTTTGAGAGGCAGATGTTCCCCTTAAGCACGAGCGTATAGTCGCGCCTCATGGCTTGGGTTAGCGCTCCGGCGGCCACCGTGCGGGTGATATCGGTGGTTCCGTCCGTGTATTGTCCTCCGGAGTCTATCAGCAGCAGCCCCTCCGCCTTGATGGTTGCGCAGCTCTCTGCGGTCGGGTGGTAGTGGTTGATGGCGCCGTTGGCGGCGTATCCGGCGATGGTGTGAAAGCTTTCGCCCGCAAAGCGCTCTTGCCGGCTTCTGAGCTCTTTCAGCTTGAGGCACACGGCGTGCTCCGTAACGGTTTCTGTGGGTATGGCCTTTTCGAGCCAGATAAAAAAGCGAACAAGGGCAACGCCGTCGCGCACCATGCAGCGCCGGAATCCGGCGATTTCGGTTTCATTTTTCGCGCTTTTGAGCCGGTCTACAACCGACAGCGTATCCACCACCCTGTTGCGCTCGGCGATGGCGCTATACAGCGTAAAGGACAGCCTGGCGCTGTCGAGGCACACCTGCAGCCCGCCGGTTTTTGCCAGGAAATCGGCGGCTTCGCGGTATCCGGCTACCGCAACGCCCTCCCGCTCCAGGTGGAGGGCTACGGGAGGAGGTATTTTGTCCTGGTCGATAAAAAGGATGGCCTGCTTACGGGAGAGGAAGGCGTGCGCCACCGCCACCGGGTTGTAGGGCACATCGCTTCCCCGGATGTTGAGCAGCCAGGCAATGGCGTCCAGCGAGCTTATCCAGACGGCGTTGGCGCCGTATTTTTCGGCCTTGGCCAGCGTTTTTTGAATTTTTTGCCGGGCTGCTTCGCCGGCCAGCTCGAGCGGGTGCACGGCCACCGGCTCTTTGGGGAGGGGCGGGCGGTTGCGCCAAATCGCGTCGAAGGGGTCAACGTCGGGCGCGAGCGCTATGCTCTTCTTCCCCAGCTCGGCTTGGAGCGCGAGCGCATCCTTTGCCGGGTATACGCTGCCGTCGATTCCCACGCGGCTGCCGTTTGGGAGCTGGCGTAGCAGCCAGCCCGGGATGCCGACGGTATCCGGCAAGCGGTCTTTGAAGAGGGCTATTTCGCTGCCGCGAAGCTCGTCGGCGGCTTGAAGAAAGTAGCGCGCATCGGTCCACAGCCCGGCGTTGCCGAGCGTAACGACGACCGTTCCTGCCGAGCCGGTAAAACCGCTAATCCAGCGCCGCGCCTCCCAGCGCTCGGGGATGTACTCGCTGATGTGCGCATCCGTAGAGGGGATGATAAAGGCGTGCAGCTGCTTGCTGCGCATGTAGCAGCGCAGCTGCTCAATTCGGTGGTTGATGGTATCTTCCATAATAGTTTGGGGTTGTTTCAGGCAATGGTTTCGTGCTCTGTTCGCCGGATGATTTCGTTTTGCAAATCGGCGCCCAGGTCGTTGAAGTAGTCGCTGTATCCGGCTACGCGGACAATCAGCCCCTGGTATTTTTCGGGGTGCAATTGCGCTTTGCGCAGCGTGCAGGCGGTAACCACGTTGAGCTGTATGTGGTGTCCGTTCATTTTGAAGTAGCTGCGCACTAAGGCGGACACTTTTCGTATGGCCGTTTCGTCTTCAAAGAAGGCGGGGCTGAATTTTTGGTTTAGGAGCGTTCCGCCGGTGTGCAGGTGGTCTATCTTTGCGGCGGATTTAATGACCGAGGTAGGGCCGTTTTTGTCGGCTCCCTGCACGGGCGATATTCCCTCCGAAACGGGCAGCCCGGCTTTTCTTCCGTCGGGGCTTGCGAGCATCACCTTTCCGAAGTAAACGTGGCAGGTTGTTGGGAGGAGGTTGATGCGGTAGGCCGCGCCGCGCGGGCTGGCGTGTCCGGCAACGGCGTTGGCAAAGGTGGTGAAAACATCTTCTATGCGGCTGTCGGCGCGGTCGTCGTCGTTGCCATACTTCGGCGTTTTGTAGAGCAGGCGGTAGAGGAGCTCGTCGTGCCCCTCAAAGTTCCTGTCCAAGGCCTCCGTAAAATCGGCGAGGCTTATCGTTTTTTCGTCGTAAACGTGCATTTTGAGCGCCGCAAGCGAATCGGTTATGGTGCCCAGGCCTACGCCCTGAAGGTAGCTGGTGTTGTACCGGGCGCCACCCTGTATGTAGTCCGTTCCCCGCGCCACGCAGTCGTCGATAATGAGGGACAGGAACGGCGTGGGGATGTGCGCCATGAAAATTTTTTCGATGGCGTTGCTGCCCTTAATTTTTATTTCGGCAAAGTGCTGCACCTGCTTTCTAAAGGCCTCCAGCAGCTGCGGGTACGATTTTAGCGCCGAGGGCTTGCCGGTGTGCAGGCCCACCTGCTTTTTTGTTCTGGGGTCGAATCCGTCGTGCAGCGTTACCTCCAGGATTTTGGGCAAGTTGAAGTATCCGCAGAGGATGTAGCTTTCGGCGCCGAATGCTCCGCTCTCCACGCATCCGCTGGCTCCACCGTTGCGGGCGTCTTCGAGGCTTTTCCCCTGGTTGAGCAGCTCGGTCACAATGGCGTCGGTGTTGAAGATGGAGGGTTGCCCGAAGCCCGTTTTCGTAATTTTCACGGCGCGGTCGATAAAGGCGTCGGGGCTTACCCGGCTCAGCTGCACCATTGAGCTGGGTTGCAGCAGGCGCATTTCTTCGATTACGTCCAAGAGGATAAACGACACTTCGTTGACGGCGTTTTGCCCGTCGGCGGTAAGCCCGCCCAGGTTGACCAGGCAAAAGTCGGTATAGGTGCTGCTTTCTTCTGCCGTAACGCCGATTTTTGGCGGCGAGGGGTGGTTGTTGAATTTAACCCAGAAGGCCTCCAGCAGCTCTACGGCCTGGCTTCGGGTTAGCGTGCCTGCGTCGGTTTCGGCTTTGTAGAAGGGGTATAGGTGCTGGTCGAGGCGTCCCGGGTTGAACGAATCCCAGGGGTTGAGCTCGGTTATCACGCCCAGGTGAACAAACCAGTAGTGCTGCAACGCTTCGTGGAAGGTGGCCGGCGCATGGGCGGGCACGCGCCGGCAAATGCGGGACATCGCGAGCAGCTCGCCCCGGCGCTTTTCGTCGGCTTCGGCGCAGGCCAACGCCTCCAGCTTTTCGGCGTGGCGCTCGGCAAAGCGTACCACTGCCTGCGCGGCAATCTTCATGGCCTTGAGCTCCTCCCGCTTGTCAAGCGCCAGCGGGTCGTTGAGCCAGTCGAGCGCTTGCAGGCTTTCCTCCACGTCGGCGATAATATCTATGAGGCCTTTGCGGAAAATTTTGTAGCCGGCAACGGTATGCCCGGGCGCGCGCTGCTCCATAAATTCGGTAAAGATTCCGGCGTTGTAGGCGTCGTGCCACGGCGTTGCCATGGCTTCCATGATGCGGTCGCGGTTGGAGCGGCCTTCCCAGAAGGGGATGATAATTTTTTCGTAGGCGCTGCGGGTTTCCTCATCTACCCTGAACCATACTTTTTCGCGCGAATGGAGGACGTCCAAGTCATGCAGCGAGTGTACGGTGATTTCGGGGTAGGTGGGCGTAGCCTTTGGCGCCGTGCCCCGCTCGCCGACAATCAGCTCGTTGTCGTTGATGCAAATGGCCTTGTTGGACAGGATGTGGCTGAGCGACTTGGCGCGCTGCACGGGGATGGAGTCGCCAAAGGCCAGGTGGTTTTTATAAAAATCGGTGATGAGCAAAGCTCTCTCGGCCGAAATGCAGCTAACCGCATCCAAGCTTTGCCGGCGTAGCTGTTGTATTCTTGACGTCATGCTTTTTTGTTTTTAGGTTAAGGGATGAAAAAATAAGTAAGGTATTGCCACGTGCCGCTGTCAAGTCCTGCCGTTGCTCCTCAGCCCCCTCTTTTTATCCTCCGATTCGGGCGCTCCATCCGGCGGCTTCGAATTGGCGCTGCACGGCCAGCAGCGCTTCTTTCGGCAAAGGCTTCAGCGCTTCGAGCGCATTATCCCTTTTCAGCCGGCTGTACTTGTGCGCAGCCGTATTGTGGTAGGGCAGCAGGTCAACGCCTTCGACCGGAGCGGGCAGGCTTGCCAGGAAGGCGATGGTTTGCCCCACATTTTCGGGGGTGAGCGTAGCGCCGGGCACCATCGGGATGCGGATGCGCGCGCGTTTTCCATTTTTCAGCAGCCCGGCCAGATTTTCCAGAATCACCCGGTTGGAAGCGCCCGTATAGCGCCTGTGGCAGCCGTCGTCCATCATTTTCAGGTCGTAGAGGAACAGGTCTGTGAGCGGCAGTATTTTCTGCAAGGCGCTCCAGGCGGCAAACCCCGACGTATCGACGGCGGTGTGCATATTTTCTTTTTTGCAGAGGGCGAGCGCTTCCGCCAAAAAGTCGGCCTGCATGAGCGGCTCTCCCCCCGAAAAGGTTGCGCCACCCCCCGATTCGTCCATAAAGATTTGCTCTTTTTGCAGCTCCGCCACCAGCTGCTGGGGCGTGATTTCGTATCCCACAGCTTCGCTTTCGGTAAACGCCTTGCTGCCCACGCGGACGGTTTTGGGCGCGGCGCCCACCGCCGGGTCGATGCCCTCCGGGTTGTGGCACCACCAGCAGGCGAGGGGGCAGCCTTTCAGGAAGACGGTTGTGCGGATGCCCGGCCCGTCGTGTACGGCAAAGCGCTTAATATCGAATATAACTCCGGTCATTTGGCTACCGCAGCGCTTCGACCTCCGCCGCCGTGAGGGGGATTTTTTTACCTAAGCGGCGCGCGCCGGCTTCCGTAATGAGGTAGTCTTCTTCGTTGCGCAGCCCGCCAAAGCTTCGGTAGGCTTCGAGCCGGTCGTAGCAGATGAAGTCCGCGAATTTTTTTTCGCTTTTCCACCGGTCTATCAGCTCGGGGATGAAGTATATGCCCGGCTCGATGGTCAGCACAAACCCCGGTTCGAGGCGTCGGGCCAGGCGGAGGGATTTTCGTCCGAACTGCGCGCTCTTGGGTTCGCCGTCGTATCCTACCCACTCTTCGCCCAGGTTTTCCATGTCGTGCACATCCAGCCCCATCATGTGCCCCAGGCCGCAGGGGAAGAACATGGCGTGCGCCCCCAGGCGGACGGCCTCGTCGCTGCTGCCCTTCATGAGGCCGAGCGCCTTCATTCCCTCGCAGATGACCTTGGCCGAGAGGTCGTAAATATCCTCGAAGCGCACGCCGGGGCGCAAGGCCTCCACTGCGGCTAAGTGCGAGGCCACCTGTATGTCGTATACCTCTTTTTGCCTTGCGGTGAACTTTTTCCCCGCCGGAATGGTGGACGACATGTCGCCGGCGTAGCCCATTTCGGTTTCCGCGCCGGCGTCCACCAGGAGCATATCGTTTTCCTTTACGGTATTGCCGTGGTAGTGGTTGTGGAGTATTTGGCCGTTGACGGTGGCAATGGTCGGGAACGAAAGCCTTGCGCCGGCAGCCAGCGCCGTTTGGGCAGCTATCCCGGCCGCTTCGCACTCCCTCATGCCCGTGCGGAGCGACTTTATGGCCGCGATGTGCATGTTGGCGGTGATGTTGCACGCTTTTTCTATTTCGTCCACCTCCTCCGCCGATTTGTAGATGCGCATGTTGACCACCGCTTTTATGAATTCGAGCGATGGCTTTTGCGCAGCGGGAGGTATGGACAGCCATTGTTGGAGCTTGAGGGAGTGCTCTGCGCGGTAGGCGGGTAAAAAGCGGATGGCTTGCCCCTTTTTTGCGGCGGCGTTCAGGTAGCCGGGCAGCCGGGCGGCGGGCAGGGTTGTTTGCACGCCCACGCTTTCGCTTTTCTCCTTCAGCGTAGGCTGCGCGCCCATCCAGACGATGTGGTCGAGGGAGATTTCGTCGCCAAAGATCACCGTATCGTCCTCGTCAACGTTAATCACGGCGGTCAGCCCGCTGTAGGCCAGCCCAAAGTAGTAGAGGAAGGTAGAATCCTGCCGGAAGTCGTAGGTGTTGCCTTCGTAGTTCATTCCGCATTCGTCGTTGCCCAAAAAGAGCAGGACGCCGGAGCCAGCCGTTTTTTTCAGCACATCTCTGCGGTGGCGGTAAATTTCTTTTGCAAACATGGTGGTAGAATTTTGAGCGTAAATTTTGAGCGTAAAAGTATACACAAAGTTAGAACGAACATAGCGCCGCCGTCTATTTATATGCAAAAATCATCTATATTTTGTGAAAATGTTGAGGAGGAGTGGGGGAGGAGTGGGGGAGGAGTGGGCGCCGCTACCAACGACGGAGCAGGCGGCACGTCATTTTTTTTGTTTGTCGTCAAGCGGCTGGAAAATAATTCGCTTTTTTGTGAATATAAAGAAGTAGTGATTATCTTTGCCTTGTCAAATTAAGTATGATATGGGAACCCTCTGAAAACCCCAAATGCTGCGCTACGCTTCTTCGGCAAAGTGCTCATTTACTGCTTTAGTAAGCTCCGCTTTTGCCTCAGCCGCAAGCTTTGATTTTTTTGGTTTTTAGAGGTTCCCACAAATAAATTAGCTATGGCCACTATTCAGGGCGTTGCCCCCAGCATGATTGCAAACAACCTCGATCCGGCTTATCCGACGCATCCGGGTGAGGTGTTGAAAGACGAAATAGCGTACCGCAGCATTTCACAGCGTCAGCTTGCCGCAGGAATGAGGGTGTCATATACGCAGCTGAATGAAGTGTTGAATGGTAAAAGACCGGTAAACGCTGAGTTTGCATTGCTCGTGGAAGCTGTTTTGGATTTGCCCGCCGAGCCGTTGCTTAAGATGCAGGCTCGCTACAACATGATTGTTAGCAAGCGCAACGGAAAATTCCTTGAGAAGTTGAACAAAATCCGCAACGCGGCGGCGATGTTCTGAACTTTTACAGAAAGCTGCGCTTTGTTTTTTAGCGCGCAGATGGCGCAGATTTTTATGATTTGCACAGATTTTAGCCGTTTTTTCATCTGCGCAAATCATAAAAAACTGCGCCATCTGCGCGCTATTTTTACACAAAACTATGCCGAGCGCAGCATAAATCCGCAACATTCTGATTATAAGCAATTTCGCGTTGTTAATTTTTGCGAGGTTGATTTGTGTAATTGTTTGATTATAAATTAGATTCGCTATTTTAATGCGTTAGCCCTGGTGCGTCGTGATTTATTTTGCGGCAACGAAAAAAAGTTCTATCTTTGGGACGGAATTCTAAACCGCTAAGAGTTATAACGATATGTCCCGCTATCTCGATCCCAAAAACGATTTGCCCTTCAAGCGCATATTTGGCGAGCACCCCGACCTGCTGAAGAGCTTCCTCAACGGGGTGATGCCGTTGGGGAAATCCCAGCAAATAAAAAGTCTTGAATACCTTTCCGCCGAGCAGGTTCCGGA
>JAIROF010000161.1 GCA_031257655.1 Prevotellaceae bacterium
GCAAAATGCAGAATGGCATTCTGATTTTGGCGTAAGCCCTCTGTGCACCTCTGCGCAATAATAGCACAGAGGTGCACGAAGGTTTCACAGAGGTGCACAGCGAAAGGCGTCGCTTTCCCTTACCTCACGTCGTACCTGTTGAACCGCCCGATGGCCAGCGTAAACATCACGCCCATGTACGCGAGCATCACCATGAGGTACTTGAGCGTTTCGGCGAGGCGCTCGGCGATGGAGGTGGGGCTTTCGACGAACTGCGGTATATCTTCGTAGGCGACCGGCTTGCGGGTCATCGAATAATCTTCTTTAGGGTTGTACCAGTGGGGGCTTTTGTCGTCTTTCATATCAATATCCTTAAACCATTGCAGGTACTGGATTTTGAAGCTCTGCAAATCGCCGTAGTTACGCCTCAGGCGCGCGTAGCCGCCGTCGAGCAGCGCCTCCATGCCGTACTCGAACACCGCGAGCGGCGAAATCCATGTCCAGCGGCGCATGGTTTCCGTTTGCCGGAATTGTGCGGCGTAACGTTCGCCCCAGAAATCACCTTCGTTTTTGTCGAACGCCATCTGCATGGTTGCCCGGATTTCGTGAGGAGGATAAAACGGGTCGCTGCCATTGCTCGACCATTTTGACGGGTAGGTAATGGAGTTTTCTATTTCTACGCGCTTTGCCTCCATTTTGGCCTGCATCACGTTGATTTTTTCGACCGGCAACGCCGCCATGCCGACAGTACCCGCAAAATTCGGCACGGCTATCAGGAACACGAGCCACAGCGATACCGACGTCAGCAGGCTGATGCTGGAGCTGCTGCACATCACCGAGGCGAACAGGCCTACGGCGCTCATGCTGCCCATAAAAAACACCACGAACAGCAGAAATAGCCCGATTTCGGAAAACGTTTCGCCGGTGATGCTCACCGATGGCGACAGCATCAAAATAGCCAGCGCAACCAGCACCCCAACAACGGCAAACACCGCCAGCAGCAGGTTGATGGCGACGAACTTTCCGAGCAGGATGTGGCTGCGCTTGACGGGATGCGACAGGCACAGCGCCAGCGTGCGGCTTTCCTTTTCGCCCGACACCGCGTCGAACGAAAATATGATAGCAAGAAAGCTGAACAGCGCCACCAATACGAACCCCCAGCTGATGCGGCTCGACGGCATTATCAGCGGATTGTCTTTGCTGATGTTGCTCCACAGCAGCAGGCGGTTGAAGGCCGTATAGACAAACGTGTTGGGCATGTTCAGCTCGCCGCAGTCGGAGATAAAGCCGTTGTTGCGCGGCGGCAGCTGGTATTCCCGGTTTTTGATTGCGACCTGCGTAGCGTTATCTGCTCTTTTGCGCAGCTCCTTTTCCTGATTGTCGGTCAGCTCGCGGTAGGCTTTGACATTCTCTTTGTATTCGCTGATGTACGTTATGGCCGAAGCCGCGAACATCAGCAGCACGATAGCCAACGCTATCGGTAAGCGCAGCCCATATATGAACTGCTGCAATTCGTGAAGTATTATATTTTTCATTATCTTATTTTTCAATTAAAATTACCTGACGTCATATTTAATAAACGAGATATACGAGAGCCAGAACAGCAGCATGCACGCAATCACTATGCCCGCGATGAGGTACAGCTGCTCGTATAAATCGCTGCCCAGCGTTGGCTCGGCGTACGCAAAGCGCGGAAGGCTGCGCGTATCTATCTTGCCCAGCGCTTCGTAAAATGCCGTAAACGACCGCTTATCTGCCGGGAAGTTTTTCAGAAATTCTTCGCATTGTATTTGAGCCTCCTCTATGTCGTTCGGAAACGTATTTTCGTCCTGCGAAGTAAAGTAGGCATAGGAGGAGAAAATTTTGTTTTGAGCATAATATCCGAAAAACACATCCTGAAACTGCCTGGCCTGATTCATGAACTGCACTTCGCTGTCTACGCCCGTGCGGCAAAGCGACGCCGCGACGTGCTTGAAGACGCCCGCCGGCGACAGGCACGACAGGTAGCGCACGGTCTTCTCCTGCCGGTAAACCTGCTGCAGGTAGTCGGACTGTATTGCCCACTTCTTAGCGCAGCTTTCGAGAATAATGGGGTTGGCAAGCTCCTTCTTGCGGCGCTCGTACTCCATCACCGGTTTGGGCGTGAAAAATATGACGTGCGCGCCATCCATATCGCCATCCATACAGAACATATAGTATCCGCCCTGCAGATTTTCGTTTTTCAGCGTTTCCTCCACCTCTTTCGCCTGCACATCGTACCAGCGCTTGTTGATTTCGTCGAGGTTGTACCGCATTTGCTTATAATCCTCCGTCGGGGAGAGGTTTTTGCCGAGGTAGGCGGCGGCGTTGGGCAGCAAAAACAGCAGGAAGCACCAGATAAACAGGTTGAGGATGATGCTTGCCGTAGAGCTTTTTGTGCGGCTCGATATGAATCCGCCAAGAAACACGAAGAAGCCAAAGTACACCAAGCTCATCAGCAGGAGGGCGGCGATACGCCCGTAGTCGCCCGCCGAAAACTGCACCGCCGGCGACAGCTGTATAATCAGCAGTATCACCAGAAAGCAGATGACAAGAATGGGCGTCAGCGTGAGGAATACCCCCGCAATCTTGCCGAGAAAGAACGTTGAGCGGCTCACCGGATGGCTGAGCGCCAGCTTGAGCGTGCCCTGCTCCTTTTCGCGCGAAAGCATGTCGTACGAAAACAGCGCGCCCAGCAGCGAAAGCAGTATGGCAAGCGCCATGGCGAAGTCCAGCGACATCGAGCTGCTCATAAACGGGTTTTCGTTCAGCGAAACAACGTGGGACGAAAAGACCGGTTTTTCTTTTCGGTCGAGCTGAACTTTCGAGCCGGTCTGCTCCGAAATGCCCTTGCTGAATATCCCCAGCGCCGAGGCCGGCTTTACTAATATCGGCTGTACCGACCAGAGCGTAGGCACGGCGTCATACACTTCCGCCGCCTTCTTTACATCCACCTCGTGCTGAGCGAGGCGATTCGTGTGCGTTTGAATGCCCGTATACACCGTATAGGGTATCAGCGCCAGACACAACAGCAGCCCTACAATGAAGCCGGGCGTTACGATGTTGTTCCGAAATTCTTTTTTTGCTATAAACCAAACCATTTTTTTTGAATTACGAATTGGGAATTAGGAATTACGAATTGGGAATTACGAATTGTTTGAGGATTCATAATGATGATACTTAGCTTTTGTGAGCTGTTTAATTTGTTGGATGCTGCCATTTTGCAATAAATTTATTTTTGTGAAGTGGTAAAAATCAGCGCTTTTGTGTTGTTAGACCTCCCCCCGGCCCCTCTCCAAAGGAGAGGGGAGCAGGGACTCGACATTCGGCGCAAGCCACCCCTCTCCTTTGGAGAGAGGCCGGGGGGGAGGTCTGTTGAGCAGATCAGCAGGGTAGACGGCTTGCGAAAGCTGAAATCGCCGTATCGGCCATGCAAATCGTCGCTCAGCATGGGGTTTTGCCCCATGCTACGGTAGCTGGGCGCCCGTTACTCTCCTTGTATTTTTTTATAAAGGTGTTCGTGAGGTCGCTACGCTCAGTTCAGGGCTTGTAAATGCCTTGCACCGAAATATGTATTCGTATTTGTCTGCGAAAATCTGTACAATCTGCGTCATCTGCGTGCTAAAAATGCTTTTCACGCAGCCTCCAAAAGAGAGAGGAGCAGGGACTCGACATTCGGCTACTTTGCCGGCTCGGCGTACATTACGGCTTCCTGCATGTAGTCGAGGTAGATGCGCTCGAGGTCGTCGAGGAGGAACTGCTCGCGGGTGCGGAGCATCACCAGCCGCCCCTCCTTCATGATGCCCACGCGGTCGGCAACGGTTTTGGCGCGGAAAATGTCGTGCGTGCACATCAGGATGGATTTCCCCTGGTCGCGCAGCTTCATCATGAGCTGCATCAGCTCGGCGGCCGACTTGGGGTCGAGCCCCGACGTAGGCTCGTCGAGCAGGATGTTGGGGGCGTCCTTTATCATCGAAATGGCCAGCCCTACCTTTTGCCGCATCCCCTTCGAAAAGGTTTTCAGCTTCTTTTCAAACGCCTCGTCCTGAAGCCCCACGTTGCGCATCACGTCGTAGTAGCTTTGGCGGGTGAGGTGGGTTTTGCCGCCCAGCTTGGCGAAAAAGTCGAGGTTTTGCCGCGCGGTGAAGTTGCCGTACAGCATCACGTTTTCGGACACGTACGAAACGTGCCGCTTGGTTTCCAGCGGGTCTTTCGTTACGTCGATGCCGTCTATCAGGATTTGCCCCGACGTTGGCTCAATGAAGTTGAGGAACAGGTTGATGGTCGTCGTTTTCCCGGCGCCGTTGGCGCCCAGCAGGAAGAAGATCTCTCCCGGCTTGATGTCGAGGTTTAAGGCGTCTAACGCCAGCTGCCCATCCTCGTAGCGCTTTGTCAAATTGATGGCTTGTAACATAGCTTTTTAATTTTTTTTGGGTTGTTGATTGGTGGTTGATGTTAATACTAATGTTTTAATTATTGCTATTTATTTGGTTGTGTATTTGATTTTTTGGCGCACAAATAGCGCAGATTTTCCGGATTTGCGCAGGTAAAAATCTGCGTAAATCCGGAAAATCTGCGCTATCTATGCGCTATCTGCTGCTGGGCAGCTTGCTACTTAATGTTATACAAATTATTTTGTGCCAAATCCGATAAAATTACTTTATAAGTCTGCATAATCGTAACCCAATTTTTTGCTTAGCGCCTCTAAGCTTATGCTTTCACCTTTCATGCATTGCTCAATGCCTACAGCTACCCGCTTTTTATATTCTTCAAGCGACAGGGCTTTACGGTCACTTGTATAAGCAACGATTTCCCGCGTCGTGTCGGCGGGCGAGGGCTTGATAGCAATCAGGTTTAGCGCTGCCAAATCTTGCAGTAAAGCTTTTGCTTGCGGATTTTTTACCTGTACTAATAATGTTTCCATGTTACAAATTTTTTTATACATCAGCTATGCTAACCTTTAGTGGATAGCAAAGATAAAGCTTTTCCGTCAAATACAACCAAACATTTCAAAGAGCATATTTTTTTAGCGCGCAGAAGTCTCCGCTTCCGGGCTGTTCGCCTCGCCTCGCCTCGCCTCACCTTACGTCGAAGCGTAAGAAGCTGAAGAAAGCGCAGACGAAGAACAGGATGGCGTACAGGCAGAGCAGCATAATGTCCGGCAAATTTTGCTGCAGGATAGCGCCCACGCCCAGATACTTGTAGCTGTCGAGCATCGGCACGGGCACCTTATTCGAGTCAAATCCTTCTACCGCCATTGTAGAGCTCATGCTGCTGTTTCCTGAGTTGTACTCTTTTACGATAAACTTGTCGTATACTTCCTGTTTTACCATTTCCTGAAATTGCGCTGCCTGCCGGGTAAAGTTATCGACTTCCGAGAAGCCTGTTCCCGAAAACTCTGCCATCAGGTTGTTTGCGATGCCAACAGGCGACAGGCTGTTGATGATATTTGTCAGCCGGGTTTGTCGGCTGCTGCGCATTGCGTAATCGTCGGTCAGGCGGGTAGTTTCTGCGATTATGCGCCGGTCGAACCGCTCCCGTACGGGAGCTACCTGCTCGTCGTAGGCGCTGTTTATATCGCTCCAGTCGGTTGATATGCCCTCTGTTCCCGGCCTGAATTGCGCCCGTAGCTTTTCGTACAGCTCGCTTTCTTCCGCTCGCTGCTCCCTGAAGATATTCTCGCGGAGAAGCGATTTTTTCACCTCAAAAACGTTGCTCGACTCTACGGGATAGATGCTTGCGCTGATGATGGGGCTTACCTTCGGGACAACCAGCCCCAGCACAATCCACACCAGCAGCAGAACGTTGATGGAGAGCGCAGAGCTGGCGGTCAGCGCCGAAATCCACAGCCCGAGGCTGAACAGCGCAAACAGGAAGATGAGGCTTACCCCGGTCATGAGCAGTATGGCCGGCAGAATATCCGCAGAAAAAACGGGGATAACACCCGAAAAATGAACGATCATCAGGGATATCAGCATGGAGAGGAGGAAGGGCGTCAGAAACACGATATAGTTGCCCGCCAGCTTTGCCAGCAGTATTTGCCGCCGGTACACGGCGTTGGCAAGAATTGCGCGCAGCAGGCCCTGCTCCTTGTCGCCCGATATGCAGTTGAACGTGAACACAATGGCAAGTACCGACAGCACAAAGGCTACGATAAACCCAAAATCGATTTCACCCAGCAACCCTTTTTTGCTGTCGGGTTGGGCATAGTATACTCTGTAATCTCCTTTGTGCGAGGTGATCACCTTATACGGCATTTTATCTCCTATTCCGCGCGAGAATATACTCAGGGGAGAAGGGGGATGTACGCCTTCGGCCCTCATCTGAGAGCCCACATGCGTGACGTCGCGGTACATCTGCACCTCCTGCTGGTAGTCGGACAGGCGCTGCGCGTAGTCTTTTACCGAAACGTAAAAGCTCAGCGGCATGATGCTCAGGCATAGCGCCAGCACCACCCAAAAGCGAAAATCGACGATGGCGCCCTGAATTTCGCGAAAAAACAGGATCTTGAAGATGGCGTGTGTTTTCTTTTTCATGATGTTTAATGTTACTGTTATTCATTTTTTTTTGTTGTGTAAAATATAATATTATGCAAAGATACCTTTTCCACAGCATAATTATAGCTTACTTCACCTTTTGCTTAGCTTTATGCCAAACCATACCAGCCCGCCCACCACGCCAACGAGGAGCAGGAGGAGTACCACCGTTCCGAGGACGGAGGTTTTGGCGTTCACTTGTATGCGGATGGTTTTATCTTCGGTATCCACCTTGCGGTTGTCGGCGAGGGCTTCGGTTTTGATTTTGACCTCCTGGGCGCCCACGCCGCTGTTTTGCGGCGGGATGATGGCCACGTGCACGGAGACTTCCTTTTCCGGGTCGAGCGTGCGGATCAGGTCGGGCGTGACGACGGTTTTCCACCCCAGCGGGCTGTCGGCGGTGATTTTGATGTTGTCCAAGCGGCGCGTTCCGGCGTTGCGCACGGTGAGGTTCATGGTGACGCTGTCGCCCGTGGAGATTTCGTGGTAGAGGTTGGTGGCGCGCACCTCAATTTTGCCCTTTCCGCGGGGCACCAGCTCCAGGGCTTCTTCGCCGCAGGCGAGCGCCGCCAGCTGATCGGGCGCGAGGGCGGAGAGGTCTTTGCCGGCGATTTGGCCGTGCTGCTCGCCCGTGAGCGTGAGGACGTGGAACTTGAGCGGGCGGTCGATGCGCAGCTCGTCGTCGTCGCGGTCGGGCAGGTAAACGCGCAGGGAGAGCTTTTTGGTGTTCACGCCCTGGGCAAACTTGATTTGCGATATTTTGCTGCCGTTTTCGTCCAGAAATTCGCAGGTGATTTGCTGCGGCAGCCCCACCACCAGGAGGCGGTACACGTCGTCGGAGGTGGAGAAGCGCTCGAGGGTAAGCCCGTAGGTGGCGCTGGAGCTGAGGTCGGCCTCCTGCGAAAACTGCGTTGAGCTCACGTCGACCGCGTTGATGCTGGCGTCCTGCTTGAGGTAGATGTTTTTTTCGCTCGTCCGCCCGCTGTAGCTGAGCGACACGCTGAGGTTTTCGGCGTCCTTGAGCAGCTCAAAATCGGCGGAGGCCTCCTGCCCTGTTCCGATGGCGGGTATCTGGTACTCGTAGGGCGACCCGATGATGGTATGGTCGGCCACGTCCGCAAGCGAAACGAAGATGTTGTAGATTTTTCCGGCGCGCATTTCGGGCGTGAACACGTCGAAGTGCTCCTTAAACTGGCTGAGGTACTCCTCGTTGCCCTCCAGCGCGCTTTTGAGGGTAATTTTCACGCGGCGTTCGCCGTTGGCGGCCTGGTACTTCACCGCCCGCTCGATGGTCACGTACGACTGCTGCGAAATGAGCTGCAGGATGAGCTTCTGGTAGTCGACCTCGCGGCTCAGCAGGGCGTTTTTGGACTTGGTGTACTCGTTGGCCGAGATGGCTTTTTCGTCGTACAGGCGGGCGTCGTTTTCGAGCTGCTGCTTGGCCACCTCGTAGTCGGCCCTCGCCTTTTTGAGGTCGAGCAGGATGCTTGCCCGGTCTTGCCCCGTGCTTTGTCCCGCGCCCCCTTGCCCCTGAGCGGCAAGGCCGGCGCCCAGCAGCAGGCCGGCGATAATCATGCTTCGCCATGCAAAGCGCTGTAAGGCAAAATTTGCCGAATCTAAAAAATGATGCATTTTTTTTTAATGGTTAATGGTTAACGGTTAATGGTTAATGGCGCGAAGCGCGGTAAACAATGGTGCATTTTTTTAATGGTTAACGGTTAATGGCTAATGGCGCGAAGCGCGGTAAACAATGGTGCATTTTTTAATGGTTAATGGTTAACGGCGCGAAGCGCGGTAAGCAGGCGTTAGCAAGTTTTTAGTTTTTAGTTTTTAGTTAAGCTAAGGCTTTTGTTGTTTTCGAAGTCCCACATTGTTCGTCGTTTGAGGTCTGCCAGCGCGAGCTGGTAGGTGATGTAGGCGTTGATGAAAGCGAGCTGCACTTGGGAGAGGCGCTCCTGTTCGGTGGCGAGCTCCTGCCCCGAGAGGTCGCCGTTTTCGAAGCGCAGGCGCGCGATGCGGTAGCTGTTTGCCGCGTTGTCCTTGTTTTTCTGGTTGATGCGGAAGCGCTTTTCCGCCTCGTGAACGGTGCGGACGATTTCGCGAATTTCCTTTACAATCAGGCTGCTTGTATTTTCGAGCTTGAGCTGCTTTTCCTTGAGGCGGATGGTTTGGCTCCTGACGATGCTGCGTCCGCGCCCCCAGTCGAGGATGGGCACGGTGAGCGTGAAGGTGACGCCGCGGTTGGGCGGGCGCATCGCGAAGTTGTCGAACGAGGAGCGAAACAGCGCCGGCACGCTGCCGGGCTGCGTGCTCAGCCCCGTAAAGTCGTAGTAGGCGTAGATGTTGCCTTTGATTTCGCGCTCGCGCTTGGCGCGGTCTATCTCTATCTCCTGCAGCTTGACGTCGTACTCGCCCTCTTTGAGCTCGAGGCGGTTTGCGAGCGCCTGCTCCGTGGCGGTTTGCAGGTCGATTGCCACGGTCTCGAAGTCCATTTCGGCGGCGATGTCTATTTCCATGCTCATGTCCATCCCTATCAGGAGCTTGAACTCGTCCTTTTGCAGCTCGTGCTTGCCGATGCTCTCCGACAGGTTGACGTCGCTTTGCAGGGCGTTGATTTCCGTCACCAAGAGGTCGCCTTCGGGGATGTTGCCCGTCTCGAACTTGAGCTGGGCGATGCGCAGCGCCTCTTGGGCGTTGCGGAGCTGCTCCTCGTTGATTTGCTTTTCGTAGGCCGACTTGTAAACCTCGTAAAACCCCTTGGTGACGCTGTACACAATGTCCATTTGCGTGCGGGTAAAGAACAGCTCCGAGCGCTCGTACTGGTACTGGGCTACCCGAAGGTTTTCGCGCAGCTTGTTTTTGGTGAATACCGGCTGGTTGAAAATCAGCCCAAACTGGCTGAACGCCTGCTTGCGGCGGAGGGTGGAGTAGTCCCGGGCAAAGGTGGTGCGCAGGTTTTCGTGGTACAGGTTGCCCATCAGGGAGAGGTCGCCGCCCGTGGGGAGGACGTAGGTGAACTTCAGGTCGCCGCCAAACTGTATGGAGCTCGTAGAGTTGTACACCGGCAGGTCGTTGGTTTGCGCAATGGCCGACACCTGCTCGTTCCACGACGGCGTGAACAGGTTTAAGTCCAGCCTCGGCTTAAACTGCGCCTTGTAGTAGAGGTACTCGTACTGCATGGCCTGCCGGTTTTCGTCGTTCGAGCGCACCGTGTAGCTTTCGTGCAGCGCAATGCCCACCGCCTGCTCAATGGTCAGCGTTACTTTTTCCTGCGCCCGGAGCGGCAAAATCGTTAACCCCAAAACGGGTAAAATCAGGTATCGTTTCATTCCCTATAGCATTTTTATACGCTATACTACTTACAAATTGCGTGCCTGATTTTGCAACAGGTTGGTAAAGACGGTTGTATGGGAATTGGGTAAATTTTGGGGGTAAGAATTGGGTAAGGGTTGGGTAAAAATTGGGTAAGAATTTACCCATTACGGCAGGTGCTGCTGCTCGATTTTGCAAATATTTTTTCCGAAAAGCAATTTTTTTCTTTGCAGATTCAAAAGAATAATGTATTTTTGCATCATCATCATTGATTATCTCATTAACCATGCGTTAAAGGAGAAACGAAGCCGCAGTAATGCGGCTTTTGCTTTTCGGTAGCGTCCATGCCCTATTGATATGCACTTTATCCCCGCTCACAGCCCGTACTTTTTCATTTTGTTGAACAGCGTTTTCCGGCTGATGCGCAGCGCTTCGGCGGTAGCGGTGCGGCTGTAGCCGCAGCGCTTGAGGGTTTCCTCGATGAGGGTTTTTTCGGCCGTAGCGTGGGCTTTGCGGATGACGCTCGCTTCGTCGTCGCCCAGCAGCTCGGTTTCGATGGAGGCGGGGTAGCCCCTAACGCGCATGGGCAGCTGCGCTACGTCGATGACGCCGTTTTGCGACAGGATCATGGCGCTTTGCAGGGCGTTTTCGAGGTCGCGGATGTTGCCGGGCCAGCCGTACTGCATCAGCTTGCCGATGGCCTGCCGCGTAACGCCGGTGACGTTTACGCCCAGCGCCTTGTTGTACTTGGCCAGGAAGTAGTCGGCGAGCAGCGGGATGTCGTCGCGGCGCTCGCGCAGCGGGGGGACGTGGATGGTGAATACGTTCAGGCGGTAGAGCAGGTCTAACCGGAACGCGCCCTGCCGGACTTTCTCCTCCAGATTGCGGTTGGTGGCGGCAATGATGCGGATGTCTACGGCGATGGGCTTTTTGCCGCCTATGCGGGTGATGCTGCGGGTTTCCAGCGCGCGCAGCAGCTTTACCTGCGCCTCGAGGGGCAGCTCGCCGATTTCGTCGAGAAAGAGCGTCCCGCCGTCGGCCTGCTCAAAGACCCCCTGGTGCGCCTCCTTGGCGTCGGTAAAGGCGCCCTTTTCGTGGCCAAACAGCTCGCTTTCTATCAGCGTCAGCGGTATGGCGCCGCAGTTGAGCGTCACCAGCGGCCTGTCCGACCGCGGGCTGAGGTTGTGCACCGACCGCGCCACCAGCTCTTTGCCCGTGCCGCTTTCGCCGAGTATCAGCACGGTGACGGAGGTGGCGGCCACCTTGCGCACCTGCGCCATGACCTGCTGCAGCTGGGCGCTGCTCCCGATGATTTGCCCAAACGAAAGGGTTTCGTCGAAGCGCTTTTTGAGCTGGTGCAGCTCGCCGGAGAGGCTTTTGTAGTCGAGGGCGCGGCGCACGGTGAGCAGCAGCTGGTCGTTGTCGAACGGCTTTTCGATAAAATCGTACGCGCCCTCCTTAATGGCGTTCACCGCCAGGGACACCGAGCCGTGGGCGGTAACGATAATGGCCACCGCGCCGGGAAGGCCGCTCTTTATTTGCTTCAGGGCTTCCATGCCCGTCATGTCCGGCATCTGCTGGTCTAGCAGCGCCACGTCCGGCTGGAAGCGCGTAGCCTCCCGGACGGCGGCAGCGCCGTTTTCTACCGCCAGCGTTTCGTATCCCTCGCTCCGCAGCAGCAGGGACATCACCTTTCTGATTTTCGCCTCGTCGTCGGCGATTAAAATGCGCGCGCTCATCCTGTGTGGTAAAGTATTTGTTCTACATGGCCTGCGGCAGCTTGATCAGCGCCGTGGCGCCCCGGCCGGGCAGGCTGCTGATTTCCATTTCGCCGCCGTGCCGGCTGACGATGCTGTAGGAGATGGAAAGCCCCAGCCCGGTGCCCTCGCTTTTGGTGGTGTAGAAGGGGTTGAAGATGGATTCGAGGTCGCCCGGCTCAATGCCTTTGCCCGAATCGGTGATGGAGATGAGCAGGTACCGCGACTGGTAGTCCAGCGGGCGCCCGGCTTCGATGCGGAGCGTCAGCTGCCGGCGCTCGCTCTCCTCCATCGCCTCCACAGCGTTGAGGAGGACGTTGAGAAACACCTGCTTGAGCTGCGAGGCGTCGGCGGTAACCACCGTGCTGGGCGTGTGGACGTCGAAGGCGACGTCGATTTGCTTCCGCGCAATGGTGTTGCTCAGCAGCACGAGCGACTGCCTCAGCAGCTGCAGAATATCGACCTTGTCGACCTCCAGCGCCGACGGCTTGGCAAACGACAGCAGGCCCTGCACAATTTTGTTGATGCGATCGACCTCCTCCATCAGCTCGTTCACCATATCCAGCTTGTCGGGGTCTTGCATGCCCTTGCCCAGGTACTGCACCGTGCTGCGGATGGTGGTGAGCGGGTTGCGGATTTCGTGCGCCGCGCCGGCCGCCAGCTCCCCCAGCATCGCCAGGCGGTCGGCGCGGTACATTTTCCGGATGCGGGCGCTCTGCTCCTCGTAGAGGGCGGTGTTTTCTATCGCAAAGGCGGCATGGTCAAACAGCAGCTTGAGCAGGTTGGCGTCTTCGCCGGAGATGCCTTTCCCGTCGGAGCGCCGCCCAAGAAAGACAAACCCGTTGAGGCGGTTCATCGCCTTTAGCGGAAAAATCAGCTCCACGTCCGCCCTGTAAATCAGCTCCTGCTCGCTGTCGGAAAAGTAGGACATCACGCTGCTTTGGCGGGACGTCTGGAAGTACGTTTCGTTCACCGACAGCCAGTTCACCAGCTTGCTGTGGTGCGTAAAGTGCAGCCGGCAAAAATGCTCGCTCTCCTGCTTCCCGGCGAGGACGTACTTGTCCGTTTCGGCGTTGAGCAGGAAAACGGCAATCCGATCGACGCCGAAAATCTGCAAAATTTTCGACGCGATGTTAGCCATCAGCAAGTCCCGGTCGGCAATCAGGATCAGCGACCGGTTAAACTCGGCAAGCATTGTACGCGGAATTGCCTCCTCTTCGTTTTTTTTGTTGCGTAAAGCCATGCGTAGGGGCGGGGTTTTGTTGGCTACAAAGATAGCAATATTTTACCATAGCCGGTAGAGCAGCTGCGCTGAGCGGTCGAAAATTGCAATCGGATTTTTTGAGCGCGTAGCCAACGGAGAGAATCATATCAAGATTGTAGTATTCAATATTCCTCACCACTTCTCTCTCCCCTTCATGTTGAACTGTCGCAAATTTTGCGACAGCTGAAAATTCGGCTAATTCTTCTCTTAGAGCATTATTGATATGTTTCCCTATGGTTTTGATATCTCTATCAAAAAGCAGGGATATTTGTTGACGGTTAAGCCAAACCGTTTCACTTTCCAGCCGCACTTCCAGCTTTAAGGAGCTGTCCGGTTGATACAGTATGATTTCACCCCTACTATCGTACTGGTGCAGCGTAATTTCACGATTATCGTCCATGTTTATACGCTGTTCTTAAGGATTTGCAAAGTTAGCATGAAATTTTTGGATTACGCGCAAATGAATAAAAAAATCCGGAACCGCTAATAACACTCTAATAACAAGGTGGCTATATGTATTTTAAATCTCAAGTAATAGCGAGGATAATATAAATATTTGCAGTTTACGTCAAAAAAAAATTGCAGTCCGCATGTAAATAGCTGCCTTTGCTGATGTAAACCATCAAAAAAACACAACAAAGCCATGTTCGCTACACAGCACACCAAAGCAAAAAAGCCGTGCAGTACCGGTCTCGTTCTCGCGAAAAAATGCTACTTTTGTGGGGTAGCTGTGATTTGCATTCATTCATTGCGCTAACATTAACATTAACATTAACACAACCAACCATGGCACAACCCATAAAAGAAACACCGGTGCTGTATGGCGAGGATGCCCGTCGCTTTGAGCGCAGCATGAAGGAGCTTAAGCCCATGCCCCCCGAACGCAAGGCGGAGATGGATAAGCATTATGCTATTTTTAAGCAAATAGCGCAGCTCCCCTTGCCATGACAAACTATTCACACTTGCAGATTGTAAAAGTAGCGCCCGGCATTGAAGCGGTAGCGTTCGATTGCGGAGACGCCGACCTGAATGATTTTTTGAAAGATGATGCTTTGCGCTATTTTTACGAGCGCATGGCCGTAACCTACATGCTTCTTTCCAAGGAGCAAGCGGCTGCCTACTATTGCTTGCTAAACGACAAGATTACGTTTGATACGAGCCGGAAAAATGAAATATCGTTTTGGAATCGTTTTAACCGAAAAAACAAAATACCCAACCCGAAGCGTCGACAAAATTATCCGGCGGTAAAATTAGGCCGTTTTGCCGTTTCATCGCATTTTCAAGGGCAAGGTATAGGTCGCCTCATATTGGACGGGGTAAAAGCAAATGTTAACCCAAAAAACAGATACGGGGTGTCGCTTTTTAACCGTTGATGCGTACGGTACTGCGCTAAATTTTTACCTGAAAAATGAATTTCAATACATATCTTCAAAAGACGAAGGCGAAAATACGCGGCTGATGTATTACGATTTGAAGCAATACATGTTGTTGTGACTTGCTTGCATTCTTTGTAATTGTGTAGCAATTTAGAAGTTGAATATCATTGGTTATGCGTTGTTTGTGCGATTTATTGATGTCTTTTTTCATGTAATTTGAGTAAATTCAAAAAATACTCGCACATTGCAATTTTATGGGAACCTCTAAAAACCCCAAACGCTACGTTATGCTCTTTCGGCAAAATGCTCATTTATGCTGTGTGCGGGTATATTTTGCGCATTAGCTGCGATTGGCTACGCCGAGTTTCGCTCCGCTTCCCCTACGGAGAACCGAAGCGAAGCGGATTTCGGCGTAGCCAATCGCGGCCAATCTACAAAAGATATCCGCGTACGGCATAGCCTTGAATTTTCAGCGCTACAGCAGCGCAATTTATAGCCGGGCATAGCGTAAGTCCGCCCCATCTGCCTGCTGTTTCCGTACAAAACCATACCGATTTGGCGCATAAAATACCACAAACATGGTATTTTATATTTTCCTCCAAACAGCTACCTTTGCAGCATTAACAGAAAAAAACATGCGCGACGCAAAACAGGACATCCCGCTCCGGGTCGTTAGCCGGGACAGCCCCCTTTCCCTTCTGCAGGTAAAGGAAGCCTTTTCTTTTTTTCCTTCCCTTTCCTACCGGCTGTCCGCTTGCCGGTCGCTGGGGGATAAGAGCCGGCACATCTCCCTGATGGACGCCGTCCCCGCCGACTTTTTCACCCGCGAGCTCGACGAGCTGCTCATCCGCCGCGAAGCCGACGTAGCCGTTCACTCCGCCAAAGACCTGCCGTACCCCTTGCCCGCCGAGCTGGAGCTGTTTGCCCTGCTGGAGGCCTTCGACAAGACGGATTCGCTGGTAAGCCGGGGCAACCGGACGCTGCCGCAGCTGCCCGCCGGGGCGCGCGTGGGCACCAGCTCCGCCGCCCGCAAGGCGGAGCTGCTGAGCCGTCGCCCCGACGTGGAGGTCGTGAGCGTTCGCGGAGCGGTAGGCGAGCGGCTGGCGCAGGTGGACAGCGGGCACATCGACGCGCTTATCGTGGCCACCTGCGCCCTCAAGCGGCTGGGCATGGCGGAGCGAATAGCCGAGGTGCTGCCCTTTAGGGCGCACCCGCTACAGGGAAACCTCGCCATCGTTGGGCGAAAAGACCAACCGGAAATCAAAGCCCTGTTTGCCGCCAAAGACATCCGCAGGCGCTTCGGAAAAGTGCACCTGGTAGGCTTTGGCCCCGGCAACCCCGACTGCCTGACGATTGGCGGCGATAAAATCTTGGCTGCCGCCGACGCCATCTTTTATGACGACCTTGTGGAGCCGGCGTTTTTGGAGAAGTACCGCGGAGAAAAAATATGCGTTGGGAAGCGGAAGGGCGCTCACCGCTTCCCTCAGGAGGAGATAGGCGAAAAGATTTACCAGGCGGCCATTGCCGGCAAGCGCGTGGCGCGGCTCAAGGGCGGCGACCCGATGATTTTTGCCCACGGGCGGGAGGAGCTTGACTTTCTGCAAAGCCGCCTCGTGGAGGTCGAGGTCGTGCCGGGCATTTCGGCGGGAGTAGCCCTGGCCGCCTGCACGCACATCCCGCTAACCCACCGGGGGCTGTCGTCGTCTGTGGCATTCGTAGCGGGGCATTCGGCAGAAGCGGTGCAGGCGCCCTCCGCCGATACGCTGGTGTACTACATGGGCGGCGCCAACATTGCCGCCATTGCGCAGGCGCTGATCGCCTCGGGGCGGCGCGAAAGCGCGCCGGCGGCGCTGGTGTACAACGTTTCCCTGCCGAACCAAACGGTGTGGTACTCCTCCCTCAGCGAGCTGCGCCACTCCCTCGTAAAGCACCCAACGCCCATCCTGATGATTGTCGGCGAGGTGGTTTCGCTCGAAAGCAGGCATGCGCACCGGCAGCAGGTGCTGCTAACGGGCACGTCCCCCAGCGGCTACCCCGAGGCCGCCGCCATTCGCCACACGCCCCTCATCCGCATCGACCGCATAGCAGACGGCAGCCGCTTGCCGGCGGCCATCGCGCGGATAAGCGCCTTCGACTGGATTGTGTTCACCAGCCGCCACGGGGTGCGCTGCTTCTTTGAGGCCTTCGACGAGCTTAAGGCAGACGTTCGCGCGCTTGCCGGAGTGCGGCTGGCCTCGGTGGGGAAAACAACGACCGCCGAGCTCAGCCGCCGCATGCTCTACCCCGACCTTGAGCCGCCGCTGGAATCGGCCGAAGGGCTGGTGCAGCGCTTCCGCGCGTGCGGCGTGAAGGGCAAGCGCATGCTCCTTCCCCGCTCGGACAAAGCCCTGAGATACCTCGCGGAGGAGCTGGAGAAGCTGGGAAACCGCGTGCTCGACCTCCCCGTGTACCGCAACACCGCGCGCGAAGCGGCAGAAAAAGTCAACCTTGCGCAATTCCAAAAGATTGTTTTCTCCTCGCCATCCGGCGTGGACGCTTTTATGCAGCTCTACGGCCAAATGCCCTCCGGCGTTCAGCTCATTGCCAAGGGAAAAACAACAGAAACCAGATTGGCAGCAGCCATAAACGAATGAAACGAATGAAACGATTTAGACCCTACAGAGCTTCGCAGGAAATTCGCGACCGCCATGCCGACGTGAGCCTTGCCCTGTCCGACTTCATTTACCCCTACTTCGTCACCGAAGGCGAAAACATCCGCTCGGAAATCCCCTCGATGGAGGGCATACACCGCCTTTCGGTCGACCGCCTGCCGGCGGACGTGGAGGAAACCCTTTCGCTGGGGGTGAACAAAATACTGCTGTTTGGCGTCATCCCCGACCGCGACAAAGACGAGCGGGGAAGCCGGGGCACGGCGCCCAACAGCGTCATTTGCCGGGCGGTGAAGGCCATCAAGCAGCGCTTTCCCGAAGCCCTTGTCTTTACCGACATTTGCCTGTGCGAGTACACCTCGCACGGCCACTGCGGGCTGCTGCACAACCACGACGTGGACAACGATGCAACGCTCCCCCTGCTGGCGGAAATGGCCTGCCAACATGCGCTGGCAGGCGCCGATTTTGTTGCCCCGTCCGCCATGATGGACGGGCAGGTGGCGGCCATCCGGCAGCGGCTGGACGAGGAAAACCTGCGCGCGAAAATTTTGGCCTACTCGGCAAAGTACGCTTCGGCGTTTTACGGCCCCTTTCGCGACGCCGCCGGATCTGCACCCGCCTTTGGCAACCGCAAAACCTACCAGATGGACTACCGCACCCGCGAGCAAGGCTTGGACGAAATTGCCGCCGACGTTGAAGAGGGCGCCGACTGGATTATGGTAAAGCCTGCCCTGGCCTACTTGGATATGGTGCAGCGGGCTTCGGTACGGTTCCCCAGCCATCCGCTGGTCGCCTACCAGGTGTCGGGCGAATACGCCATGCTCAAGCAGGGCGCCCAAAAAGGATTTTTTGACGAAAAACAAATCTTTTTTGAATCCCTTATCGCCATCAAACGCGCAGGTGCCAGCTACATCATTTCGTACTACGCAAAGGACTTTGCAAAGGAGCTGAAAGTTGAAAGTTGAAAAGTTGGAAGTTGAAAGTTGGGAGTTGGAAGTTGAAAGCTTATACCCCGCCTCGCGCAGAGCCCTGAAAGGGCGACCTCTTTTTACAGCATGGGGTAAAACCCCATGCGAAAGTTGGGAGTTTAACCCCGCCTCGCGCAGAGCCCTGAAAGGGCGACCTCCTTTTGCAGCATGGGGTAAAACCCCATGCGAAAATTGCGAGTTTAACCCCGCCTTGCGCAGAGCCCTGAAAGGGCGACCTCTTTTTACAGCATGGGGTAAAACCCCATGCGAAAGTTGCGAGTTGGGATTTTATTTTGAGGTTGAATGTGATGAGCAAACTTTTGCTTGCTGATGTCAATGAAAGGGGCTATCTTTGTGCCATATTTGGGTAGCGTCATAAATTGTAGGGAGCGGAAAACCTCATTCCCACCTAATTTTAATGACAAAACAACCTCAGTAGCAGAGAGATATAATAGAAACAACAACCTCATTAGCCTCATTGATGTAAATGATTTATAGTCAGCATAATAATTGTCATTTCATGTAATTTATGACATCGCCGAATTTTGCAAATGCTTCATATCTTTGGGCACAGAATTTTGCGAATGCTTCATATCTTTGGGTACAGAATTTTGCAAATGCTCCGGATTTTTGGGTACAGAATTTTGCAAATGCTCCGGATTTTTGGGTACAGAATTTTGCAAATGCTCCGAGTTTTTGGGTGCAGAATTTTGCAAATGCTCCGAGTTTTTGGGTACAGAATTTTGCAAATGCTCCGGGTTTTTGGGTACAGAATTTTGTAAATTATCCGATTTTTTGGGTACAGAATTTTGCAAATACTCCAGATTTTTGGGTACAGAATTTTGCAAATTGTTCGGTTTTTTGGGTACAGAATTTTGCAAAAGTGGTAAAGTTGATTGCTTTTTCTGTTGATTTTCAGCATATTGTTTTGATGATTTATGTATGGTAAGCGGAACCTATTTTTTTAGAAATATCGACAGGGAGCTGTTGGCTTGGAGCAAAACGGAAAATAGGAGGGTTTTGCTGCTTCGCGGTGCGCGGCAAGTCGGCAAATCGTCAGCCGTAAGGCATTTGGGCAAATCGTTCAAGCATTATGTGGAAGTAAACTTTGAAGATGCCGACGAGCAAGTAAAGGCGCTTTTTCGACCGGGTATTTCGCCGCAGGAAATCTGCATGAAGCTGTCGGCTTTGACGCTTACGCCGATTGTTGCAGGCGAAACCTTGCTGTTTTTGGACGAAATTCAGGCGCATATTCCGGCCATTTCAAAGTTGCGCTTCTTCTACGAGCAATACCCCGAGCTGCACGTTGTAGCGGCAGGCTCTTTGCTGGAGTTTGCGCTCGAGGAGCTGCCCTCGTTCGGCGTGGGCGCATTAGCTCGATGTTTCTCTACCCGTTTTCGTTCGGCGAATTTTTGGTCGCCTCGGGCAAAAAGCTTTGGGTGGATGAAATTGAACGGGCAAATCCTCAAAATCCTGTTTTTGAGGCGCTTCATAGTCAGCTGGTAAATCAGCTGCAAATTTTCAGCGTGATTGGCGGAATGCCTGCTGTAGTGGCAAAGTACGTTGAAAGTCAGGATTTATTGAGCTGCCAGGGGGTGTTGAGCGACATTCTTCAATCGTTCCGCACCGATTTTGCAAAATATAAAGCGCGAGCTCCTGCCGCGCGCATCAACGAAGTTTTTGAATCGGTATCGCAGCAGGCAGAAGGGAAGTTTGTTTATGAGCGGGCTGGCGCTCAGCTTTCCAACCGGCAGGTAAAAGACGCTTTGCAGCTGCTCATCATGGCGGGCTTAGTGTATCCCGTAACGCATACGGCTGCCAACGGAATACCGTTGGGGGCGGAGGTAAATCCTAAGTTTCAGCGAATGTTTTTGTTCGATACGGGGCTTTTTCAGCAGCTTTTGGGGTTGAATCTTTCCGACATCTTGCTCTCAAACGATTTCAAGGCCATCAATCGCGGCGCCCTGGCGGAAGTTTTCGTAGCGCTGGAAATTGTAAAAGCCACCCCCTGCTGCCGGCAGGCCAGCCTCTACTACTGGCAGCGCGAAAAAAGCGAAGGAAACGCTCAGATAGATTTCCTCGTGCAGCCGCACGACCGCATTATTCCTATAGAGGTAAAGGCAGGAACGCAGGGCACGATGCAAAGCTTGCGCTGGTTTATGCAGCAAAAAAAGATTGGCAAAGGAATTAGAACTTCGCTCGAAAATTTTGCCCATTACGAAGATATCGACGTGTACCCGATGTACGCCATATCGAATTTGCTGAAATGAAAAAGTTCGGCTTTCGCAAGCTGTATATTCAACTTTCGCAAGCTGTATATCTTGCTGATTTACTTAGCAGACCTCACCTCATGCCCTCTCCTTTGGAGAGGAGCAGAGGAGGCTTCACAGGCAATAAAATAAAAAAGATTAAAAAAAAACATACAGTACACCCTATGTCACCTAAGCTAACCCACCTGAAAGAGCTGGAATCCGAGTCTATCTACGCTATTCGCGAGGTAGCGGCGCAGTTTGAAAAGCCGGTGCTGCTATTTTCCGGCGGCAAAGACTCCATTGTCATGGCGCACCTGGCGCACAAAGCCTTTTACCCCGCCGCCATCCCCTTCCCCTTTTTGCACATAGATACGGGGCATAACTTTGAGGAAACGCTCGCCTACCGCGATAGCTTGGTGAAAAAGTTAGGCGTCCGGCTGATTGTCGGCTCCGTTCAGGCGTCCATAGACGCGGGGCGCGCCGTGGAGGAATCCGGCTACAACGCCAGCCGCAACAAGCTGCAAACGGTAACCTTGCTCGACGCGATAGAAAAGCACAAGTTCGACGCCGCCCTGGGAGGCGCCCGGCGCGACGAGGAAAAAGCCCGCGCCAAAGAGCGCTTCTTCTCCCACCGCGACGAATTTGGGCAGTGGGACCCGAAAAACCAGCGCCCCGAGCTGTGGAACATTTTCAACGGCAAAAAGCAGCTGGGCGAGCACTTTCGCGTCTTCCCCCTGAGCAACTGGACGGAAATGGACGTGTGGCAGTACGTTTTGCAGGAGCACGTGGAGCTGCCAAGCCTCTACTACACCCACGAACGGGAAGTCTTTGAGCGCGACGGCATTTGGCTGGCCTACTACCCCTTCATGAAGCTCAAGCCGGAGGAAAAAATCGTGCGCAGGCGCGTTCGATGCCGAACCATCGGCGATATTACCTGCACCGGATTAACCCTCTCGGAGGCCAATACCCTCGAAGATATTGTCGGCGAAATTGCCGCCTCCCGAACCACTGAGCGTGGCGGACGCTCCGACGACAAGCGCTCCGAAGCCGCAATGGAAGACCGGAAAAAAACAGGATACTTTTGAATTGAGAATTGAGAATGAAAGAAATGCAAAATGCAAAATGCAGAATGCAAAATGCAGAATGCAGAGGTAATGTTGGAGGGGGCGAAAAACCTAATTTTCACATAGTTTAAACAACAAAACAACCTCAGTAGCATAGAGATAGCATAAACAACAACCTTATTAACTGCGCTCGGCATAGTTTTGTGTAAAAATAGCACGCAGATGACGCAGATTTTTTATGATTTACGCAGCTGAAGAAAGGGCTAAAATCTGTGCAAATCATAAAAAATCTGCGCCATCTGCGTGCTAAAAAAACAATTTGCAATTTTCGACCGAGCGGAGTATATTACGCAGCATGGCGCACCGCAAGGCGAATTTGTGCGATCATGGGTTAATAATATTGTTAAGATAATTTAGTTTGAAAAACAAAAAAATAATTTTCACGTAGAATGTCGCAAAAAAATAATTCTCAATTCTCAATTCTCAATTCTCAATTAGATTTGCTTCGCTTTACCACGGCGGGGAGCGTTGACGACGGGAAAAGCACGCTGATAGGGCGGTTGCTTTACGACAGCAAGTCCATTTTTGAAGACCAGCTGGAGGCGGTGAAGGCGGCCAGCGAGCGCTTAGGCAGCGAAGAGGTCAACCTTGCGCTGCTGACCGACGGGCTGCGCGCCGAGCGCGAGCAGGGCATCACCATCGACGTAGCCTACCGCTACTTTGCCACGCCTAAGCGCAAGTTCATCATTGCCGATACGCCGGGGCACATCGAGTACACCCGCAACATGGTCACCGGCGCCTCTACGGCCGACGCCGCCATTATCCTCGTGGACGCCCGCAACGGCATCAGCGAGCAAACCAAGCGGCACTCCTACATCGCCGCCCTGTTGCAGCTGCCAAATGTCATTTTGGCGGTCAACAAAATGGACTTGGTCGATTTTTCGGAAGAAATCTTCGGCCGCATACGGGACGAATACCGGCAAATAGCCCAAAAGCTGAGGCTGAAAAAGGTGCACTACCTCCCCATTTCGGCGCGCGACGGGGACAACGTGGTGGAGCGCTCCTCAAAAACGCCCTGGTACCAAGGCGAAACGCTGCTGCACCTGCTGGAAACCCTCCCCCTGTGGGAGGAGCAGAGCGGCAGCCCCGCGCGGTTTCCGGTGCAGTACGTCATCCGGCCGCAGAACGACCGCTTCCACGACTACCGCGCCTACGCCGGGCGCATCGCCTCCGGAACCTACAAGGTGGGCGACCGGATAACCGTTTTGCCCTCCTTTACCGAATCGACCATAAAGGCCATCGACGAGGCCGGAACAGCGCTGCGCGAGGCCGCTGCGCCGCAGTCCGTCGCCATCCGCCTGGAGGACAGCTTAGACGTCAGCCGCGGCGATATGATTGTGAAGAGCGACGACCACCCCCACCTCAACGCCAACATCTCGGCGCTGGTGTGCTGGCTCAACCACCGCCCGCTGAGCATCGGCGCAAAGTACATCGTGCGCCACACCACCGACGAAGCCTTCGGCGTCATCAAAGACGTGTACTTTAAGGTGAACATCAACACGCTCGAAAATGTTGTCGGCGACAAAAAGGTAAAAATGAACGACATCGCCCACATCGCCATCAAAACCTCCAAACCCCTGAAGTACGACCTGTACGCGCAAAACCGCGTGACCGGCAGCTTGGTTATCATCGACGAGGCAACGTTTGAAACCGTTGGCGCGGGAATGATTGTAGAGGCGCTGGAGGATAAGTCGTTTGCGATATAGCGGCGGAA